>CAYYLU010000032.1:0-20501 GCA_964472475.1 uncultured Syntrophus sp.
GTGACAAAACAGTGAATCGGTTTTTATGGGCTTAAACGGTAAGTTACTCAGAAGAAATTCGGATTTAGAGTTTGTCTTAACTCGAGACGCTTACGTATTTCATCCGTAGATCATAGAGGATGCCTTCTATCATTCGCTCCTCTTCTTCGGTAAGATTGCCTTTCGTTTTTTCTCTCAACATTTCAATTATGCCGATTGTCTGTTTCGCGAGCGGCAGGTTCGTGCTCTTTTCGTTCTTCAGCGGATCAGGCAATTCACCGAGACACACCAGGGCAGACGTCGAAAGTGAAAGGATAAAAGTGGAAAATGCAAACTCGGAATCGGCGTTATTGATTATATTCTGTGACTCATACATTGCAACCCCCTAAAGTAGCGTATCCAATTTTATCGGGAGAAAAAACAGATTTTCGTCCCGCTTTACCTGATAAAGGATATAATTCCTCTTAAGACCTTCTATCATAAATGAATCGAAACTCTTGTGATCTTTTACCACATTATTGTTAATCTTGACTACAACGTCCCCCGCTTTCAATCCCGATTTTTCTGCAATTCCACCGCTCAGGATTTTTGTGATTACAACACCATCTTTATCTCTCAATCTGTATTTTAGTTTGGGGTATCCCTTTATGTCGGACGTCTTCATACCGCACAGAAGCTCGTCCACCGGGAAAGGGGTGTAGTTCTGCAATTCAGTCATATCGGCATTAATCGTGAGTTTCTTATTTCCCCGCACAAGTCTCAGTTGAATAGTCTCATCTTCTTTCAGGCTGCGAATTACACTTTGCAGTTTTGTGCCATCGCGTATTGTTTTCTTGTTCAACTCGGTTATCCGGTCTCCCGCGCGAATACCATATTTTGTTGAAGGACTTCCGGGAATGACTTTGGTCACCAGCAAGAACGGTCCCCGTTCATCTCTCGTTTTTTCAATGAAAAAGCCAAGTATTGGTCTACGGGGGTTACTTTCAAGAAATTCCGCAAGCACATTTGTGACATCTTCTATCGGAATCGCAAATCCGATTCCCTTCCCCTCACCGTAAATAGCAGTGACTATTCCGATCGGATTTCCCTGTATGTCGAGGAGAGCTCCCCCGCTGTTGCCGGGATTGATAGCGGCATCAGTCTGGATGAGATTTGCATAGACTTTGTTGTTGTCCACCCTGAGATTTCTTCCCAATGCGCTGATAACACCGACCGAAACGGAACTCGACAACCCATACGGATTACCTATGACAATCGCTTTTTCTCCTATCAAAGGGCTTTTCTTTTTTCCAAGCGTCAGGTACGGAAATTTCTGATTACTGCCTGACATGATCTTTACAAGTGCAATATCAAATTCCGGGTCACTCGCGAGTACGTAGGCATCGAACTCCTTACCTCCGACAAACTTTACACGTATGGTTATTGCCTTTGAAATAAGGTGTTCATTCGTAACAATAATCCCTGTCGGATCCAGGACCACCCCTGACCCAAAGTTTTCAACGAGTTCCTCTGAGTCCTCATCCGTCTTGAAATATCTTTTGAATGGCGAAGCCTTCTGTTCTTCTTCATTGGCTTTTGCGAACTCTTCTGTTCGTATATTTACTATTGATTTACCTGCCATTTCCACGACCTTGACCACCTGATCCTCAGCTGCCCCGGTGGTGAAGGGAATAGAGAAGCAACACATTACTGACAGGAGAATTAGAGCAGGAAACTTCATTTTGTTAAACTCAAGTCTGGTGGACCTTTCCTGAACTGATTTATGATGCGATGTTGACACAAGGAATGTCCTAATACCAATCTTCCTTTGGTCGTTTTCTCTTCTTTACCGTCTTCACAACGGCATCCAAGACAATACCCGCAACCTCATCCTTACTCAATTTCGGTATTTTTTTGATGGCCCCGGACCGGTCGATAACTGTTGCTTCGTTTTCATCGGAGCCAAAACCTATACCGGGCTGCGAAACATTATTTGCCACAATGAGATCAAGCCCTTTGTTTTTCAATTTTTCCTGGGCATATTCCAGTATGTTTTCAGTCTCAGCGGCAAAACCAACAATTATTCTATCGCCTTTCGTTTTTGCGAGTTCAGAAATGATATCGGGGTTCTTCTCAAGCTGCAAAGTCATGTGGCTATTGCTGCCTTTCTTGATTTTCTGGCAATTCTCGTCTTTGCATCTGAAATCAGCAACAGCTGCGGTTTTGATAACAACAGTAGCATCCTTGCTGTATTTCATTACAGCATCTCTCATTTCGCAGGCCGTTGTTACCTGAATTATCGGAATGTCATCTCTCGGAAGTTGAAGCGCAGTCGGCCCACTGACAAGCGTAACTTCTGCCCCTCTCCTGCGAGCGATCTTCGCAATTGCATAGCCCATTTTCCCCGATGATCTGTTTGTGATACAGCGGACCGGATCGATGGGCTCCATCGTTGGGCCGGCCGTAACCAGCAATCTCTCGTGCACAAGATCTTTGTCCGTGAACATGTCCTCTATGTTTTCCATGATTTCTTCAATGCCGGGAAGTCTTCCTTTTCCTTCTGTACCACAGGCGAGATCGCCACTGGCAGGCTCCATCAGTTCGTATCCGGCGTTCTTCAGCTTCTCGACATTTCTCTGCACCATAGGGCTGCCCCACATTTTCGTGTTCATTGAGGGGACAAAGAATACAGGTACCGTCGTGGCCATAACCATTGTGGACAAAAAATCGTCAGCTATGCCATTGGCAATCTTGCCGATAATGTTGGCGGTGGCAGGGGTAATAACGAGAAGATCGGCAATATCGGAAAGGGCTATATGGCCGATCTTCGAACCACTCCAGAGTTCGAACATCTCGTGGATCACCGTGTTCCCGGAAACCGTCTGAAATGTCAGAGGCGTGACGAACTCCATTGCATTCTTAGTCATGACCACATGGACGCTTGCACCTCTTTTTGTCAAGCTTCGGACCAGCTCCACAGTCTTGTAGACGGCAATACCGCCCGTCACTCCGACGATGATTTCCTTATTCTTCAGCATTGTGTATTGCGCGCACATGGCTAAATGTTCAACCCCAGTCTTCTGATAAATCTCGTGAACAGGTTTGCTTTCGGGATATATACCGGCGAAACTATATTTACTTTACCGATCTGAGCATTATCAAGCTTTATCACCATTTCGCCGAGTTTTTGTCTTTCCCGTATTTCACCTTTGATCTTTTGAGGAAGGACTACCTCTTTTACTACCGTGTCCTTCTTATCAACGAGCATCGGATAAACAAAGTCTTTCTCGATTATTCCTTTTACCTTTCTGTACTTCCCGTCAACAAGAAAAACATCCTTGTCGATGACGTCGCCTTTCTTGAGAATGCTCAACATTTTATAACGGGTAAAGGCATTTTTCAACTTTTCAATGGCAACATCGTCTCGTATTTTTCCTGACGGGCTTCCCATGACGACGGCGATGAATCTCAATCCATCTTTCTTTGCCGTTGCGGCAATGTTGAACCCTGCTTCATCATAAAAGCCGGTTTTCAGTCCATCCGTCCCCGGCAACTTTGTCAGCAGCTTGTTCGTATTATTCAGAACAAATTGACCGTTCCTGAAGGTATCGGTTACGGTGCCGGACCATTCAATAACCTTCGGATATCTGAGGAGTTCCATGGAGAGCAAGGCAAGATCCTGACAGGTCGTGAGGTCCGCTTTTTGGGCACTTTCGGGAGGTAGTCCATGCACGCTGTGGAATTCGGTGTTCTTCAGCCCGAGTATCCGTGCCTTGTCATTCATGAGCACAACCATCTGGTCAATGCCGCCTGCCACGTGTTCGCTTATGGCGTAAGAGGCATCGTTCGCCGAATGTATCATCATGGCCTTCATCAGTTCTTCCAGTGTAAAAGTCTCACCTTCTTTCAGATATACCTGGCTTCCCCCTATCGTCGAGGCCTTCTTTGATATGAGAACACGATCGGTGAGTTTCGCCTGTCCGAGTGCCAGTTTTTCCATGACGATGCAGGCCACCATGAGTTTGGTGATGCTCGCGGGCGGTCTTTTGACATCGATGTTTTCGCCCTCGATCATCTTGCCTGAGTTCGCTTCAACAACGATGTAGGCTTTATAGGGACTTGCAGGCTCCCGTAACTGTTTGGCGACCCCGGCGGTCTGCTTCTTTGCCGGTACCTTCTTGTGTGCCGGGACCTGTCGTGCCTGAACCACACTTGCAAGCACTACAGCCACGACAACTGCAATGATTAATGTCTTTCTATACACGTTCCTTATTCCTCTTCATTACTTGCCGAGTTTTTCCATGAACACTTTTAGAATGTCGATTGGAATTGGGAAGATGATTGTTGAATTCTTTTCGGTTGAAATCTCTATCAGGGTCTGCAAGTAACGCAATTGCAGAGCCATCGGATTTCGTGAAAGAATATCCGAAGCCTCGGAAAGTTTTGCAGATGCCTGGAATTCGCCTTCTGCACCGATTATTTTTGCTCTTCTTTCGCGCTCCGCTTCAGCCTGACGCGCAATCGCTCTCTGCATTTCCTGAGGTAGATCAACATTTTTTACTTCCACGTTTGAGACTTTGATTCCCCAGGACTCAGTATGCGTATCCAGTATCTCCTGCAGCTTCTCATTCAGTTGTTCTCTATGTGACAGAAGGTCATCCAACTCAGCCTGTCCAAGAACACTTCGAAGCGTCGTCTGGGCCAGCTGGCTCGTAGCATAGAGGTAGTTCTCTACATCAATGATAGCCTTTCTTGGATCGATTACCCTGAAGTATACAACCGCATTCACTTTGATCGTGACATTGTCTCTTGTGATGACATCCTGCGGAGGTATATCAAGGACCACAGTCCTTAAACTCACCTTTGTCATTCTGTCGATAATCGGGATAAGCAAAATCAGGCCGGGCCCTTTTGGAGAGCCAAGCACCCTGCCTAATCTGAAGATTACGCCTCTTTCATATTCGTTCAATATCTTGATTGCGCTAGCGAGAAAGAAAATAACCAGTATAATGATAAAAAGTGTTGGTATTCCTAGTCCTAACATTATTTACCCTCCTTTTTTTTCACTTCTACAACAAGTCTCTCAACTCCGGTTACTACTATTTCATCCCCGGCTTTGACTGCCGAGCTGCTTCTGGCGTTCCACAATTCTCCATGAACCTGAACCTTTCCTGTGCCGATGATGTCAGTCTTTGCGACACCTGTTTCTCCGATAAGACCCTCGACCCCTGTAGTGACCTTCGACATATGTGCTCTTAGGGCGTATGCGGCTATTCCAAAGAAAAAGGCACTCAACGCCGCCGCGACCGCGAGAATGGATTTCCAGGAGAGCGTAAACATGCCAGAAGGGTCATCAATCAACATTATCGAACCAATTATAATAGCGATAACGCCCGCTATCCCGAGCGCCCCATGGCTGATGACCTTCACTTCCAGGATAAAGAAGATGATGCCCAGAATGATCAGCGCTGCCCCGGCAAAGCTTATCGGAATCGTCGAAAAAGCATAGAGCGCCAGTATGATCGATATTCCACCCGCAACTCCGGGGAAAATAGCCCCCGGGCTGTAGATCTCGAAGAATATGCCGATCATTCCGAGCATCATGAGAAGATATGCAACATTAGGATCTCCGATATAGGAGAGGAACCTGTATTTGAAAGACATCTGGAGTTCCGTCGTTTTCAGGCCTTTTGTTTTCAGGACAATTTTGCCCGTGCGGGTCTCTACTGTTTTGCCGTCAATTTTGGCAAGCAGTTGATCGGTGTTGTCGGCCATAACATCAATAACGTTTTTCGCAAGCGCGTCTTTTGCCGTGATGGAAGCGCTCTCCGTCACCGCTTTTGCTGCCCAATCTACATTACGCCCCCTCTGCATGGCAATACTCCGCGAATACGCGACGGCATCGTTCTCTACCTTTTTCATCATCGTCTTGTCCGGTTTATCTTTTCCGATGGTCACCGGATGGGCAGCACCGACATTTGTTCCGGGCGCCATCGCAGCAATGTGCGAAGACAAGAGGATGATACTCCCGGCTGACGCTGCCCTTGCCCCTGACGGAGCGACATAGACAATTACGGGAATCGACGAATCCATGATGCTTTTGACGATGTCACGCATGGACGTATCCAGCCCGCCCGGGGTATCGATCAAAACCAGAAGGGCCTCGGCCCCTTGCTCTTGCGCTTTTTCAATCGACTCTTTTACGAAACCAGCTATCGCGGGCTGAATGGCGCTGTTTACCCGTATTGAAAGCACCTCCTTTGCTTCAGCCGATCCTGCAGCGACAAAGAAGAGAGCCAGTAGAAAAACAAATAGGAACTTCGAATGATTTTTCATTTTTTTGAGAACTTCTCGTTGAGAGCCAGCGCAACTGCCTTTGGCACAAATTCTTCAACCGATCCCTTGAATGCAGCCACTTCTTTAATTGTCCGTGAACTCACGAAAAAGTAATCCTTGCTGGTCATCATGAACAGTGTATCCATTTCGGGATTCAGACTCTTGTTCATGGATGCCATCTGAAACTCATATTCAAAGTCGCTCATCGCACGCAAACCTCGAATTACGGAAGGCGCCTGAACCTTTTTTACGTAATCGACCAGCAGTCCTTCAAAGCTGTCGATAAGAACATTGTCACTTCCATTTATAGACCTTCGTATCAGGTCCTTTCTTTCTTCGACCGTGAACAGCGCTCTTTTCTCAATGTTATTGGCAATAGCAATAATTACTTTATCAAACAGAGCTAACCCTCGATGAAGGATATCAAGGTGTCCGTTTGTGATTGGATCAAATGAACCGGGATAAACAGCAACTTTTTCATCCATATCGAGCTCCTCAGGAGATTGACGTTAGCAGCATTGTAATTGAGGTATCACCATAATTCCTGGTCTTCCATATGTGAAATGAAGTGAAGTCCGCATCAGAGAATTTCTCTCGCTTCGAATGCTCCATAATGATGATCGTGTCTTTGGAGTAGATTACGTGCTTTTCCAGAAGTTCCATGGTTTTCGTCAAAAGTCCCTTTCCATAAGGAGGATCCATAAAGATTATATCATACAGATTGCCCCTGCTGCCGAGAAACGGAACTGCATATATTACATCCATGTCCAGCACATCGCAATATCTATTTAAAGAAAGTGTCTCAAGGTTGGACCGCAAGATCCCCGCCCTCGTTTGATCACACTCTACACACGCGGCGGAAACCGCACCCCTGCTCAAGGCTTCAACAGTAAAAGAGCCGATACCGGCAAAGAGATCAAGTATTGTCTTACCGGTCCAGTCACCAACGGTATCGAATATGGCCTCTCTTACCCTGGAAGAGGTATAGCGCGCTTCGTTACCTTCGGCGGCGTTGATTGGCCTCCCCCTGAGACTGCCTCCTGTAATGCGGATTTTGCTCATGCGAAAAGCGCCTCTGAGATTTCGGCTATTCTGTCTAATCCTTTGATTTCGTAAGGCGTTCCGTACAGGAATTGTATATGTTTGTTACTATACGTTTTTTTGAATATCTCAAGATAGCGGCTCTGCATTTCCAACCGCTTCCGATGGAACTCGCAGTCCGCCGTTCTTACGATGTTGTTGACAATGATGTTCTCAACACTGAGACCGTTTTCCTTAAGCTCAAGAACCGTCCTTTCGGTCAGTCTGACGGCCAACGCCTCCGGAATCGTCACGATCACGTATTTCACCGTCTTCTCATCACGGATGAATTCGCTTATGTGTCTCGAAAGCGCCTGCCAGCCCGAGATAATCTGAAGCAATGAACGTTTGGATTCCTTCAGCGCAATTGTGCCTTTCAGTTTCTCCAGATATCCATACATATTCATGTAGAACTTAGTGGCTGCTTCCAGATGCGATAGGAACAGTTCAGGAAGCCTCAAAAGGCGGAGCGTGTGGCCTGCCGGAGCCGTGTCCCAGACGACCGTGTCATACCGCCCGCTTTCAACCAGTTCCATTATGAAATAGAGCATGTACTCCTCTTCAATACCCGGTGCCGAACCGATATAATCAACAAAATCATAATCAACGCGAGCGAATGAAGAGATCACTTCGTATATTTCAGGGCCAAACCGCTCCTTCCAGCGTTTCAGAACAATTTCAGACGAAACTTCAAGTCCGTACAAATAAGAGCTGTTGTCCACCTTTGTTTCACTGTCACCGATCTGTTGTTCAAAAATATCGGAGAGCGAGGGCGACGGATCACTTGAAACCAGAAGTACCTTTTTCTTTTCTGCCCTCGCAAGTTTCAGGCTTATGGCAGACGCACATGTCGTCTTACCAACACCGCCCTTACCGCCAATCATTATTAATTTCAATTGCTTATCAATAATATTGACCAGGGCCATCTTTCATTGTACCACGATATTTTCGAAATAGCGATTGCGGAAGATTTATTCGTTTGCGCCTTTTGAAGAGTGCTACTGCTGCCGATAATCTTAGAGAGCAGCTTCCTAGAATGGACAACGAAATTTCTCAAGATGATCTGAACGCCCTTTTCGAGGGTATCCAGGTTGAGACAGCTAAGCCTAAATTGCCCAAAGAAATCAGTGAAGTAGAGAGACTTGACGGCAGCGAGTCCTTGTCTCAAGATCAGATAGATGAACTACTTAAAGCATTTCTGAACGATTAGCAGAACAATCACCATCAGCCAATCAGTCTTGTTGTCCCGTTAACTCATCCATCAATTCGTTGACGGTTGTTAACTCATTAATTCTGTATCCGTTGACACCAACGGTGTAGAGCGGCTCCTCTTCCCCCGGATTGTATCCTGCAGAGCTCAAAAGTCCGTTACAGATGCAGAAGCTGCGGCCGTCGCCGGACTTTGCCGCACATTGATTGAATTTTCCATCCTTGTCTTTCGTCAGTACGTATCCCTTATCACAGCGCGGATTTCTCATACCTTTCAGGCTTTGGTCAAACATAGGAGACTCTCTGAGCACCATAAAGGGTAACCCGCAGGGAGAGCCGGGATTGGTCGCTACAAGGATGTCTTCTCTACCGGCCCTCAAAACAGCTGCTTTATAAGCGTCTGTTGCACTGCTCTCTTCAGTCACGAGAAAACGGGTCCCCATCTGCACACCGTCAGCGCCCAACTTCAGAAATCGCACTATGTCATCGTGTGAGTAAATACCGCCGGCAACAATAACCGGAAAATCTCCATTCCGCATAGCCACATCTTTAACGGGTGGCAGCAGGTTTTCAAGCTTGTTTGATTCAAGCCCGAGATCTTCCAACCTGAATCCAAGATGCCCACCCGCAAGAGGTCCTTCCAGAACGACAGCGTCAGGTCTATAGTGCGCGCGTTCCCATTTCTTGCATATCAATTCGAGTGCTCTAGCCGAAGAGACAATCGGAATAAGCGCAGTATCCTTCGGGTTCTGTATTGCCGGCAGACTCATGGGAAGACCGGCCCCGGAAATAATCGCGTCGGCTCCAGCGTCAATCGCCGCTCTCACTGTATCTTCATACGTCTGAAAAAGGGCAACCATGACGTTAATGCCTGAGAAACCGCCGCAGTCTTTAGCCAGTGAAACTTCATCATACATGGCCTCGTACGTTGATACTGCCTTACCTTTTCGTTTCGAGACAATTCTGTCTATGGCGGCGCTGGAAATAATTCCAAGTCCTCCCCGCCGGGCTACGGCGCCTGCGAGCGGTGAAAGGGATACACCCACACCCATACCGCCCTGCACAATAGGAACAGGTATGACTTTTTCTTTAATTTTAAGAGGCGGAAGAATGTAGTTGGATCCCATGGTTAGCTCCTCTTTCTCCCTGAAAAGCTTCTGCCCGATTTCTTCCTTTGCTTGCGCCTGTCGTGATAACGGTTCTCTTCCCGTTGACGCTCTTGACGATACTCCTCAAGTTGCGGATACTCCTTGTTTTCTTCGTCAATTCTCATTTTGAAAAGTGCGGCGGCGATGTCAATGCCGGCATAATCTTCTTTCAGAAGGGGCTCTATCGACTGGACATAACGATCAATATTTCCATGGTCTATAATGCTCCGAACGTTTTCAAGGAGAAAAGTCGTTCTTGCTTCCTCCACATCGGTTAAAGTCGGTATCGGTTTTCTTGTGATCTTTGTTGATGCGTATGATTCGATTTCCCGCAATTGATAAATGTCAGTCCCGGTCACAAAAGTGAAGGCAATTCCCTTCCTTCCCGCACGGGCAGTCCTTCCGATACGATGGACATAATATTCCTCATCCTGGGGGACATCATAGTTGAAAACGGCTTCTATGTTTTCTACGTCTATACCTCGCGCCGCAACATCAGTCGCAACCAGAATCTCTGAAATATTCTTCTTGAATTTGCCCATTGCACGCGTTCTCTGAGGCTGGCTCATATCTCCGTGCAATCCAAGGGCCGGGTATCCTCTCGCTTCAAGGTGCATGACAACTTCATCGACACGCCTTTTCATGTTACAGAAAACAAGTGACGACTTAAAACCATACACGTCTATGAGTCGACAGAGGGCATCCAGCTTGACGCTCTCTTTTACTTCTAGATAAAACTGCTCGACATTCGGCACAGTCAACTGTTTATGCACAATCTGCACGTGCTCTGGCTCTCTCTGGTATTTTCTGGTCAGATTGAGGATAGGCTTCGGCATTGTGGCAGAAAAAAGGAGTGTCTGTCTCTCCGCAGGAGTCTTTTTGAGAATGGTTTCAACATCGTCGATAAACCCCATGTTGAGCATCTCGTCAGCCTCGTCCAGAACTACCATTCTTACCGCATCAAGCTTCAAAGTACCCCTGTTGATATGATCAATGGTCCGCCCCGGCGTGCCGATTATTATGTGAGCGCCGTTACGCAGTACGCGAATCTGCCTGTCTATCGGCTGCCCGCCGTATACTGCCAGAATACTAACATCTCTTTTGAACTTTGATACGGTCTGGAGTTCTTCGGCGACCTGAATAGCCAGTTCTCTGGTCGGACAGAGAATGAGGGCTTGTATTTTCTTTATTTTTGGATTGATAGTCTCGAGAATGGGAATTCCGAAGGCAAGTGTCTTTCCTGTCCCCGTCTGAGCCTGCCCGATAATATCCTTTCCTTTCAGAACACAGGGAATTGCACGTGCCTGTATTGGTGTCATTTCCTCAAAGCCCATGGCTTCTATTGCTCTTACCACTTCCCTGCTCAAACCTAAATTCTCAAACTTTTCTAATTCCATGGTTATTAATCTGTTCCTCTCTATTGCAGCCGCGATCAGTCTATATACGGGTAACGTAGTTTGATTGAGAGGCTGGTAGGATAAAAGACACTACAGTGTACTATACCACAGAAGGCTTAATTAATGCAAAGATATCAAATAATAAGGGAAAGAAAGATTTGACAGATAATGCCTGTTTGTATTATAAATCTAATCCGGCGCGGGAATAACTCAGCGGTAGAGTGCAACCTTGCCAAGGTTGAAGTCGCGGGTTCAAATCCCGTTTCCCGCTCCAATTTTCTCTTTGAGAAAATTATCGCGGGTGAATCGTGCCCGCTCCCTTAGAGACAACTGCGGGTGAATCGTGTCCGTTCCTGAGAAGCAACTGTAGGTAAGACGTGCCCGTTCCTGAGAAGTCGATTGTGATTAGCAGATAGTGAATAGTATGCCGAAAAGTTTTCACGCTGTTCGCTTTTTTTTCTCTAGAGGACATGGTTTATATTGTCTTAAACGGCGGCATCGCCAAGTGGTAAGGCAACGGTCTGCAAAACCGTTATTCTCCGGTTCAAATCCGGATGCCGCCTCCAAATAGTCCCCATTCAGGAATCCCGATTATAGTTGTAACCGGTCAATTGGACGCCGATTGTGTAGATGGTGATGGTAACATCAATGCAATCCCTCAGATGCCTTTTGCAGGAAGTGAACTGATTGACGCTGTTAACGAGCTACTACCAATGCACACCCCTTTCGCGCATGAGCACCCGACGCTCCGATCCATCCTGAAATTGTCTAGCTCAGGAGAAAGCGCTCGATTGAAAACAGGGACAAACCCGCCGTTCAGGGGTTTTGGCTACAAGGGGGGGGCATTATTTCATATCGGCGGGTTTGTGGGGAACTCAAAGAGTTGTTCACTGACATATCGAAAGAAACGAGTATTCCAATCCGTCACCTTTAAGCCACGTATTTGCTTCCTCTATATCGGACGTCGTCCTGACTTTATGTCCGTCGCACCAGAATAGAGCATCCCAGTAGTCACGGCGTTTGATCTGATCCTTTCTCACAAAGAAAGCGTACCTGATTTCCTTCGAAAACTGCTGTGATAGAAAACCGGTCCAGCCACGTATATTTTCCGAGTTCATTTCAAAGGTGAATAGCTTACTGAGATCATAGAGCACACCTTTTGACCTCAGGTCAATTGCTCTCGAGGAAACTTCAACTATCGGAAGTCGCAGGTCACCTTCCACAGAGTCGCTGTCGAATGTTGCACGAAGATAATTGAGCGTGGATTCCAATGTCACCGTTAACGCCATTCTGCACCCCATTAATTGCGTTTACGTGCTTGACTTGGCTCGCATGCCAATTATAGCACACCTTCAGGGAAACGTCGATTCTTTGCGACTGGCCCATATATATCCGAATAGCAAAAGGGCAGACGTAATATATGAAGGACATTCGGCAGAGAATATGGCCGAAAACACGGAAGCTTCGTGATCAATATTCAATACGTGGCCAACAAAACAGGCCTCTGGGTCCGGAGTGGCAGGGGATGCCGACGAATGACCCAGAGGTAATGCCGGAGGAGGGATCGTACCTAACAATTATAGCAGACAAACCCGGAAAAGTTGTTAAGAACTCATTTTATTAAAATCAGGGGCTACCGGCAGCTTGAGCACTACATTACTTATGATCTGGGTTCAAAGACGTCTCAATGGTTCTGAAACCTACCCCTGATCAATACCCCGGCCCTATGTATTTCAGCACCTGAACGGAAATACCGCTTGGGCTGGCGCACTGGTCGTCAATCTGAATCACGCACAGGTATACTATGGAAAGTGCAGGGAAAAACAACCCGTGAAAACATAAAAATCGCTGGAAGAGCGTAGTTGAGGGAACAATTTCTCCGATCGTAAGACTCATGTTCGACAAGTGCTTCTCGCTCATCAACGGAGTCTGATTATCAGCTGAGGGTATCGATCTGGTATCCACAAAAAAACGGAGAAGCCGGCGGGCCCGACTTCTCCGTATCAGTCTATAATCACTTGGGATTTTTCTTCAGGTAATCCCTCGCCCATTTTAAAACTTCGTCACCGGGCAGTCCCTTTTCTTTCATTTTCTTTACGTATTCGTCGAACAGCGGTTCGGCCTTGGCACGCCAGCGCTGCTGTTCCTGCGCTGAAAGCGTTATTACTTTATTACCTCTCTTCAAAGAGAGTTCTTTTCCGTCCTTATCCCACTGGTCCCACAACTTACCATGTTTTTCGATCCATTCCTGATTGATCTGCTCGATAATCTTCTGCTGCTCCGGGGGTATACTGTTCCACTTAGCCTTATTCATGGAGACAACAAATGTTGCCGAATATCCTACACCGTACGTCTCAGTAGTATACTTAATAACCTCAGCAAGTTTCCAGCCGACCAGAGGTTCGTAACAGCCCATGAGTCCATCCGCGACACCCTTGGAAATCGAGTCATATGCCTCCTGCATCGGCATTGCCACGGGGGTCCCACCGAGCAGTGTCATCAACTGGGCGTTTGTGCCAAAAGTCCTAATCTTCATGCCCTTGAGATCTTCCAGTTTGTTTACCGGTTTTGTCCTGGTATGCAGGATTCCGGGACCCTGGCCGTGAAGATACATTATCTTTACATCGTCAAATTCTTTCGGTTTAAACTTTTTGTAATACTCGTTCATCAGTTTCGTGGCCTGATGACCGCTGGTATACCCGAGAGGATAATCCAATACCTCGCTGAGTGGAAACTTGCCCGCCGTATAACCGAGGATATGGTTGCTGAGATCCGCTACCCCGCCGACAACCGCATCATATGCCTGCTGCGGAGGGTTCATCGTATTTCCCGGATAATACTTGACAACTACTTTTCCGTTTGTCCTTTTTTCGACTTCTTTACACCACTCCTCGAGGACAATAGAGTTCCCGCTGGTCGGAGCGAACTGATTCGAGAACCGCAGTGTTATTACTTTGTCCTGGGCATACACAGGACCCATAGAGAGACAACCAAGAACAAGCAGTACCGCAACAACTACCCCCAACAACCCAATACGTTTCATACACAGCCTCCTCTGAAAGATTTGTAGTACACGACAGTATTGTTCCCGGACCGCCCGTCGGCCCGTGATCACTATGTAAGATTTTGTAATTATATGTACAAACAACATGCCGTGCGCCAAGTAACTGGAATAATTAATGTCATGCCATATCCAACAGTTGATGGCGTGAGAAAAAAAGTTTTATTTTGCATTTATTACGATATTTCGTAATCCATGGGGCATTAAACTCCACTAATCAAGTATAAAATCCCACGCTGTATCATCTATCCAAAAACTATGATATCCCCTACCAAGAAGCCTTTTCGGTCTTACGGTATACAAATCAGCGCCGATCTTTTTGAGATCTATTTCAATATCTCTCCCGAACATAAAAGATGGTTTTCCGAGACTTGAAACGTCCAAAGGCGTCATAGGGTTGAAAGTAAGATATTGAAAATTGTATGTACCGTAGAACACAAATGAATCCAAGTCTTTAAGAAGGAAATGCGGAGGATTATTCGGCTCCGTATAGTAAACACCATTTTCATTTGTAAACACTATATTCGGGAGTAGTCTCTTGAGACCTTTGTTCGTTTTCACGTACACACCCGTTTCCTTGACAGAAATCTTTTCGTCTTTAGCAAATGAAGAGCTTGCCATCATGAAAAATACTAAAGACACGCATAATACAACATCCAGACACTTTTTTACGTAGTTACTCATTTTGACTCTCCCGCACATACTTCTAAAGTATAGTTAACAGAACCTTTCTTTCCCTGGGGCCATCGAATTCCATCAGGAATATTCCCTGCCAGGTCCCAAGGTTCATTTTTCCGGACTTCAGTGGTACACAGACTGAGGATCCCGTCACGACGGCTTTAATATGCGAATCCGAATTCCCCTCCACATGTTGATAGGGATAATCGGCCGGGACCATTCTGTCCAGTGCCGATAAAACATCTTTCATTACATCGGGATCAGCCTGCTCATTTATGACAAGACCGCATGTAGTGTGAGGGGTGTAAACACAAAGGAGTTTGCCGTTGGTCTCTCTTATTGCTCCTGATATCAGGCTTGTAATATTCAGCGCCTGATTACGTTTCTCGGATTGTATTCTCAACTCAATCATGTGCTTCCCCTACAGCATGCCGTGACTACTAGAATATATCATAGAAAGCCTGCCCGTTGTACTCATCATTTCCCTTGACGTGTTTTGAAGTTATCTGTTAGACAATAACCTTTGAATGTAGGAGGCAGATCCATGCAAAAACGCTACTTACTGGCACCCGGACCGACACAGATACCCCCCGAAGTGCTCTTGAAAATGGCCGAACCGATGATCCATCACCGTAATCCTCTTTTCGAGACTGTCGTAGAAGAGGTCCGTGAGGACTTGAAATATGTGTTTGGTACGAAAAACGAAGTGTTGATCTTTACCTCATCGGGAACGGGGGCGATGGAAGGCGCAGTCACGAACATGTTGTCAACCGGCGACACAGTCATTATCATACGAAGCGGAAAATTTGGTGAGCGCTGGGGTGAAATCTGTGATGCGTATGGAGTGAAGACAATTAACCTTGATATTCCGTGGGGAGAGATCCTAGATCCCAATGAAGTGGAAAAGCTTTTACAGGCGAATCCCGCCGTCAAAGCGGTGTATATGCAGGCCACAGAAACTTCCACCGGGGCGCTGTTTCCCGTGAAGGAAGTCGCGGCAATTGTGCGAAAATTTTCAAACACATTGATGGTGGTGGACGGAATAACAGGAGTCGGGGTTTTTGCTCTCCCTATGGACGAATGGGGTATCGACATTCTCATAGGTGGTTCTCAAAAGGCATTAATGCTGCCTCCGGGGCTTTCTTTTGCAGGCGTCAGTGACAAGGCCTGGAATTTCAATAAGACTTCAAATATCCCCAAGTTCTATTTCAACTGGGCCGCCGAGTTGAGTAACCTGAAGAAGAATCAGACAAACTTTACTCCTGCTATTTCTCTCATCATCGGATTGAGAGAAGCATTAAAGTTGATCAAAACAGAAGGGCTTGACAATGTATTCAGGAGAATTGAAATACTGGCCAGGGCTACCCGAGAGGCAGCTGAGGCCCTGGGCCTCAAGATATTCGCAAAAAATCCAAGCCCTGCTGTGACGGCAATCTGCGCACCCGAGGGAATAGATGGTCAGGCCATCTACAAAACACTTTGGAAGAAATATGGTGTCACGGGTGCGGGCGGCCAGGGAAAGCTCAAAGGAAAAAGCTTCAGAATCGCCACACTCGGGTATGCCGGGCCATACGATGTCATAACCGCTATAGCAGCCCTGGAGTTTACGCTGCGCGACCTGGGGTATCACTTTGAAATGGGAAAGGGTGTTGCACGTGCTGTTGAGTGTCTGAAAGAATTTAGCTGATGAAGGCGGCCATTTTTGATTTTGACGGCACTCTCACGCCGTTGACGCTCAACTTCGATCTTCTGAAGCAGGAGATCACAAGAATCGCTCTCAGGTATGTTCCTTCCGATACCATCAGACTATTTGAGGGCAACTTTATAATCGAAATGATTTATGAACTGACACATATATTAGGAGACGACGGTCCCGCTTTCGAACATGAGGCCTTCAACGCACTGGATAAACTGGAGATTGATGCTTCCGCAGGAAAACAGGTTTATCCCTTTACCAGAGAAGTACTCGGCAAGCTGGGGAACCGCGGGCTTCAACGGGGTATCATCACACGGACGAGCATCCGGGTAGTAGAACAGGTTTTCCCGGATGTACACAACTTTATAGAAAGCGTTATTACGAGAGAGCACACCAGACGGGTCAAACCTGATCCGGCACATGTGGTAAAAGCGCTTAATGATCTCGGTGTTCGGGCAGGTGATGCGGTTGTAATCGGCGATCACCCGACAGACATACAGGCGGGCCTGTCAGCCGGCACAATTACCGCAGGGGTCCTCACCGGAAGAACAACAAAGCCCGAGTTCGAGAAATGCGGGGCAACATTTGTCTTTACGGACATACGTGATCTGCCGGGAGTAGTGTAGAGAGGTCCACAGAAAGCCCATTTTGTAATTTTATTGTGCAGAAGGGCGGTTTAATGTATACTTAGCCGTCTTTCGAGCAGTTCATCTGTGATCGGATATATATCGCAGGAGTGCAACATGATAACGTTCAAGAATGTGGATAAATGGTTCAAGGAACTCCACGTTTTGAAAAACATTAACCTTAACGTTAAACAAGGGGAGGTCGTCGTTGTCTGCGGGCCTTCCGGTTCAGGCAAGTCAACCCTTATCCGCACCATAAATCAACTGGAGCCGATTAATAACGGTTCTCTCGTCGTTGACGGTATCGACCTGTCAGACAAGAAGGCAAATATTAACGGCTTGAGGGCCGAGATCGGAATGGTCTTCCAGCAGTTTAATCTCTATCCGCATCTTTCAGTGCTGAAAAATATCACCCTTGCCCCAATCAAAATAAGAAAAATAAGTAAAAAAGAAGCCGAAGAGCAGGCCCTCGCATTGCTCAAACGGGTGGGACTTTCTGAGAAGAAAAACGCGTATCCGACACAGCTTTCAGGAGGGCAGCAACAGAGGGTGGCGATTGCGCGCGCCCTGGCTATGAAACCAAAAATCATGCTGTTCGATGAGCCGACGTCGGCACTCGATCCGGAAATGATCGGTGAAGTACTCCTCGTGATGAAGGACCTTGCACAGGAAGGAATGACCATGATGGTCGTGACACACGAAATGGGATTCGCACGGGAAGTCTCAGACAGAGTCATATTTATGGACGAGGGCTTGATTCTCGAAGAGGCAGGTCCTGAAGAATTCTTTAAACAGCCGAAGCACGAACGGGCACAGTTATTTTTGAAAGAAATACTGTCTCCCATGCATTGATATTCCAATAAAACAGGAGGTTTTCCGTGAAAAAGATTAGCGTATTTGTTGTGGCAGCTTTCGTGATTTGCCTCTGTTCGGCAGCATTCGCCGCGGACACACTGGAAGCCGTGAAGAAAAAAGGCGTACTGGTAGCCGGAGTAAAGGATTCAACACCGGGATTCGGCTTTGTTGACGAAAAGACACGTGAGATAGTGGGTTATGATGTCGATTTTGTCACCGCTATTGCAAAGAAGCTCGGTGTAAAGCTGGAGCTGAAACCCGTTACGTCTTCTACGCGCATGCCCCAGCTGACGGAAGGTAACATAGATATTATCGCTGCAACAATGACAATTACACCCGAAAGGGCGCAGCAGATTGATTTCAGCCACACGTATTTCTTTACCGGTCAGAAGTTCATCGTGAAAAAAGGCTCCGTAAAGAAACTTGCTGATCTCGATGGCAAAAGAATTGGAACTGCGAAGGGCTCAACATCAGAGCAGAACGCTGCAAAGGCGTTGCCGAAAGCCACCGTTCTTTCATTCGATGACTATCCTCAGGCAGTGCTGGCACTGCAGCAGGGGAAGGTATTTGCAGTAACAACTGATGAATCCATTCTTGCAAATCTGCTCGCCAACATGCCAAACAAAGAGCAGTATGAGATTCCGGCCATACAGATTTCCGATGAGCCGTACGGTCTCGGCATGCGCAAGGGGGATAAGAACTTTGTGGATTTCGTAAATAAGACAATCGTCGATATGGAAAAGAGCGGCGAAGCAAAGAAGATCTTCGATAAATGGTTCGGACCGAATTCAAAGACTCCTATGCAGAGAGGAACGTTCAAGATCGCCTCAAGCAAGTAATTCATAGACCCGCAGGTCACTGATTCTTTCAAACCGGTGACCTGCACATTTTTTCCTGAGAGGTCTTTTTTCTTTGTTCAATTATCATTTTGACTGGTCGGTTGTCACATCCGGGAAATATGCGGAATGGCTGTTGGTGGGTATTAAGACTACCTTCGAAATCTCCGCTCTTTCTATTGTGCTATCGTTTCTTCTGGGCTTACTCATCGCCGTAATGCGCATGAGCAACACGCGACCGATCCGCTGGTTCGCACAGGGTTACCTCGAATTTTTCCGTAACACACCTCTTCTCGTGCAGATATTCTTCTGGTATTTCGGTTCGTACAAAATTCTGCCCACCGCTGTAAATGATTGGCTCAACACAATGAACATTGAATTCGCCGCTGCTGTCATAGCGCTTACCATATATACTTCAGCCTTTATCGCGGAAGATATCAGATCTGGAGTACGCTCAATTCCAAAGGAACAGATGGAAGCAGCCCGAAGCTCCGGTTTTTCCTACCTGCGCTCAATGATGTACATTATACTCCCGCAGGCGGTGCGGCTCACTATACCTCCACTCATTAACCAGTTTCTGAACCTTACAAAGAACTCGTCACTTGCGATGACAATCGGAGTGGTTGAATTAACATATCAGGCACGACAAATCGAGAGCTATACATTTAGAGGCTTCGAGGCATTCACGGCGGCCACGCTGGTGTATGTCGTTCTCTCTTTTATAATTACGGGTCTTGTGACACTGTACAGCAAGAAAGTGCTTACACCTATGAAGGCAAAGTAGATGGATGCAGGATTAGATTTCACCGTTATCTGGAAAAACATAACCTATTTTTTCATAGGACGTTTTCCTCATGGTTCGTTGGGCGGAATCGCGCTTACGTTGTACCTGGCAGTTGTGGCATGTATTCTGTCATTTCTTGGCGGCCTTGTTCTTGGTATGCTAAATATCTCCCATAATCGCATCGTAAAATGGGTCTCGCTCGGCATAGTCAATATCATCCGTGGCATGCCTCTCTTGATGGTCATCTTCTGGATGTATTTCCTGCTCCCCGCCATCATGGGACATACTGTAAAGGAAAGCTGGACGGTCATAATGGCCCTGACGATCTTTACCTCGGCATATATGTCGCAGATCGTGAAGGCCGGAATCGACAGTATACCCGCAGGACAGACAGAGGCCGGGCTCTCAACAGGACTCCATCCATGGCAGGTGATGGTTTATATAGTCCTGCCACAGGGACTGCGCAACATGATCCCCTCTTTCGTCAATCAATTCGTATCAATGATCAAGGACACATCTCTTGCGTTTATCGTCGGCGTTTCAGAATTGACACACGTAGCCACCCAGATCAACAACCGTACCATCGTATATCCCACCGAAATTTTTCTTTTCATTGCCATCATATATTTTATCATCTGTTACGCTTTCACAAGCCTTTCCAGATGGCTTGAGAAACGACTCGCGTGGCGAAAGTAAAAAGCGCGTCCCTCGTTCCTCATTCTCAATCGGCCTTCCACCTGCTTCTAACAATTGCAAAAAACCATAATGCGGTGATATATTGCTGTATTCAGTTCCAAGAAGAGGAGGAATAATGAAGAGACAGAAGACCATTATTGT
>CAYYLU010000032.1:20601-22880 GCA_964472475.1 uncultured Syntrophus sp.
CAGAAAACGCCGGAAAAAGCTGAACCGGTAAAAGTAGAAGACACCTTTAAGAAGGCGTTTCCTCAGGTCCCGTTCGATTCCATTAAGCCAATGGAAATAAAAGGTATGTATGAAGTAACGAGGGGATCAGACATCATATACTTTTTGCCTGAATACGGATATGTCATTGCCGGAGACATTATTAATAGAGAAGGTCGGAGCATAACCCAGCAAAGAAAGGCGGAAATCGTCGCGGCAAGAGCAAAAGACCTGCCCCTTGAGAAAGCGGTCAAGATTGGGAACGGAAAGAACATAATAGTTGAGTTTACTGACCCTGATTGCCCATATTGCAGGAAGGCTTCTGAATATCTTGAACAAAAGAAAGATCAGGCGACACGTTACATATTTTTCCTGCCGTTACCAATGCATCCGGACGCTGAAAACAAAGTGAAGGCAATCTTTTGCGCTCAGGATAAAGCGAAGGCCTATGAAGACGCGATGAAGGGCAAAATGGATGATCAGAAATATGAGAAATGTGACAAACCTGAAGCCGTGCAGCTTTTGAATACGCACAAACAACTGGCGCAGAAACTCGGCATTACCGGGACACCACACTTCATTATCAACGGTACAAAATCTGTTACCGGGGCTAATACTGTGGAAATCGAGGCAGCCCTTGTAAAATAGGATTATGTCTGCTTTGAGATCGTGTTTGTTGCATGGGTTTGAAAGTTCGGACGGCACAATCTGCCAGAGCAAATGGAGAAGATATGAAAAAAGTGATTATCGAGAGACTGCCGGAGACCAAAGATATCGATGGCGCGAAAAGGTGGGTAGATCCAAAGGGTGAATTCGTCCAGATCTCATATCGTGAGGATATAGGGCATCTCGCCTATTTTGAGCTGAAGAAAGACCAATTCAGGGGAAAACACTTCCATGAAAAGAAGGAAGAAGTCTTCTACGTCATAGACGGTGAAATTCGCGCTGTCTTCCTCGATCTTGACACATCCGAAGTTGAAGAACGTATACTCCACAAAGGCGAAAGGATTCAAGTTCCTACACGGATAGCACATGTTTTTTATGGCCTTAAAGACTCCCAAGTTGTCGAATACAGTCCTCAATACTACGATAAAGAAGACGCTCCCAGAGTAGACATGCCCGAATAGTAACTTGAAAAGGAGAAACCATGAAGCCGATCAAAATTATGCCATGTCTGGATATGAAGAATGGCCGTGTCGTGAAAGGAATCCATTTTGTTGATCTAAAGGACGCGGGAGATCCTGTTCAAAACGCACAATTCTACGAAAAAGAAGGTGCCGACGAGCTTGCTATGCTCGATATTGCGGCAACCGTAGAAAATCGGAAAACCAGGTTGGAATGGGTCAGACAGGTGTCGTCGGTTATTTCCATTCCATTGACTGTCGGTGGAGGTATCAACAGCCTGGAAGACATACGAATGGTCCTCGAGGCCGGGGCAGGCAAGGTATCCATGAACAGCGCGGCTGTCAAAAACCCGGAGCTGGTGCGGGAAGGGGCGAAAGAATTTGGTTCGGAAAGAATTGTTATTGCAATTGATGCGCGAAGAAATAAACAAATGCCGTCCGGATTTGAGCTCGTGGTGGCCGGCGGTACGACGCCTGTTGGAAAAGACGCAATAGAATGGGCCGGAGAATGTGAGCGACTGGGGGCGGGCATCGTTCTGCCTACAAGCATGGACGGAGACGGGACGCTCGCCGGGTATGATCTCGAGTTCACAAAAGCCGTATCCGACGTCGTCATAGTTCCCGTGATTGCTTCGGGAGGAGCAGGCACGCTGGAGCATTTCTACGAAGGTGTCACCAAAGGAGGTGCCGACATTCTGCTCGCAGCATCCGTCTTTCATTTCAGGACATTTACGATTCAGCAGGTGAAACAGTATCTAAAAGATAAAGGTATTGATGTTATTCTGTGATGTATTGCATTGTGCGGTAGGGTATCCGACAAGAACATCAGGAAATATGGTGGTTCTGCCTACCAGGGAAGGTTCTTGCCCTGCCGCAGTTGTTGATTTACTTCTCTATCCCTTTTTTCCCTTTCCGGAGTAACGATCGCAGGATGTGGAGTGAACCAACCGTGGACGCAGATTACAGCTATTATCACAATCAGGATTATTGATGCCTATCCGGTAACTTTTTTCGCTTCTCCCGCTCTCGTATTTATCATTAGTATGTGCATGTGCTTCTCGTACGCCAATCGTCGCTCTTGTCTCAATCGTCAGTTTGGCGATAATCATAGAGTGACAATGAATAGAAAACGGTTAG
>CAYYLU010000033.1:0-22400 GCA_964472475.1 uncultured Syntrophus sp.
CTATGAAACTGCGTGTAATCAACCCTGCGTTCATTGAGGCCATGGGAAGACGGGGCGTCGACGTCGCAAAAGCATCACGTGAGGATATGCGCAGTTACGTATGCGGACAGTGCCATGCGGAATATTACTTCGAGCCGGAATCAAAACGCGTGGTTTTCCCCTGGGATAAAGGTCTGAAGCCCCGGGAAATGTATGCTTATTACAAAGAAACACCTTTTGGATTTGACGCGGACTGGCAGCATCCTGATTCCGGTGCAAAGCTGCTCAAAGCACAGCATCCCGATTATGAAAGCTCCAGTGGAGGTGTTCACGGCATGTCCGGCGTTTCCTGTGCTGATTGCCACATGCCCTATATGAGGGAAGGCGGGCGCAAATATACATCGCACTGGGTGACAAGCCCGATGAAGCATGTTCAGGCCTCATGCCGTACGTGTCATACGCAGGACGAAAAATGGCTCTTGGAGCGGGTCAAGACAACCCAGAACAATGTTTTTCAGTTGCAGCGCATCGCTGGTCAAACAATAGCGAGGGCCCACGAGACGCTTGGCAAAGCGGCCGTATCAACGCAAATGAACAAAGGAGAGCTGGAAAAAGCGCGTGAACTTCTCCGTAACGCGCAGTGGTACTGGGATTTTGTGGCTGCAGAAAATTCCATGGGTTTTCACAATCCTGATCAGGCACTGAATACGCTGGGTCAATCCATCGATCTGGCGCACCAGGCGGCTGCGATGGCGAACCGAGCCGCGGGCATGCAGCATTAATGATTCCCGTAATCAAGGTCCCGCTGACTTTTGCGTTGCACCTTCTTTCATGATGCAATCCTCAACTTTACTCACAATCTTCCATACGAGGTTGGTGTACCACTTCTTTTTCAGAGTGCCTATGAGGCTGATTCCGGACATGGATGAACTATGTACAATATCTCCTCTTTATTCGCTGCCTCTCCGCTTCGCCCGTCTCCGGTTCATTCTGTCAAGCCCGTTACTCAAGATTTAGGTGTTATAAATTCAAAAAATGGTCTAAAATATACACATGAAGCGCAGAGATTTCCTGAAAATTGCGATCTCTTCATTAGCAATCAGTCAGCTTCCCCTGCGGCTCTTTGCCCAGACTTCATCTACCGTGGCACTCTCAGAAGGACAAGACTACGCAGAGATAACGAGGAGTGCTATTGCAGCGCTTGGCGGAATGAAACGATTCGTCAAGTCCGGAAACACCGTAGTGATTAAACCGAATATCGGATGGGACCGAAAACCCGAGTATGCCGCAACGACACATCCGCTGGTCGTAAAGGCCATTGCCGAGGAGTGTATCAAAGCCGGTGCAAAACGGGTGAAGGTGTTCGATAACCCCTGCAACGACCCACGCAGAAGCTATGAGAGCAGCGGCATTCCAGCGGCGCTTAGAGGAATGGATAGAGTAGACATCAAACAAATGGACCAGGAGCGTTACAAGAAGACAAAGATAAACGGCACCTTCCTGAAAGAATGGGAGCTCTACGACGAAGCACTCACGGCGGACGTTCTTATCAATGTTCCGATAGCGAAAGACCACAGCACTTCACGGCTGACGTTAGGGCTTAAGAATCTCATGGGCATTATGGGTGGAAACAGGGGTTACATTCACCGAAGCATCGATGAGGCTCTCGCCGATGTAAACAGTGCTGTCAAAAGCCACCTCACTGTCATTGATGCAACAAGAATCCTTGTGAGGCATGGTCCTGTAGGCGGGTCTTTAAATGATGTGAAAGTACTCAACAAAGTAATAGCGTCAACAGATATCGTCGCTGCCGATGCGTATGCCACTACACTCTTCGGGCTGAATCCTCAGGATGTGAGCCCCACCGTGGCAGCATACAAGCGCGGCCTGGGTGAGATGAATCTCAACAAAATAAAGATCGTTAAGGCCTGAACTGCATCTGACGTAAATCCTTCATCCTTTATCGTTTACCTGTGCACTGCTTTCCATTAGATGACTATTGCCGTTACCCGCCTTGCGCACAGAGGGCCGGTGTTGTACACTTGAGAGATATGGTATATCCCATCCTCGTCGTGGAAGATGATCCCAAAATCGCGCATGTTGTGAAGGTCTATCTTGAGGGCGCCGGATTTCGAGTAGCCCACGCAGAGAACGGCAAGGATGCTCTCGAACTCGCGCGCTCCGAAAAACCTCTTCTCATCATCCTTGACCTGATGCTCCCCGACATGCAGGGCGAGGAACTCTGCCTGCGGCTCAGGGAGATCGCAGACGTACCTGTCATCATGCTCACCGCCAAGGCTTCAGAGGAAGAGCGGATCGCAGGCTTTGCTCTGGGGGCGGACGACTATGTCGTGAAACCTTTTAGTCCGAGAGAACTGGCCTTGAGAGTGAAGGCAGTCTTGAAGAGGTTCGAGAAGGCGGACCTTTCAGGCACCACACCGATCAGCTACAATAAAGGATCTCTTCTCATCGACGGCCAGACCTATACGGCGACACGGAATAAACGACCGGTTCGGCTCACGTCAACGGAATTCAAGCTCCTCTTTACACTTGCCCGGCACCCGGACCGGGTTTTTACCAGGAGCGAACTCGTCGAGAAGGCGCTTGGTTATAATTTTGAAGGGTATGAGAGAAGCGTAGATGCTCACATAAAGAACCTGCGCAGGAAACTTGAAGATGATTCGCAGAATCCCGTTTTCATTCACACAATCTACGGCGTAGGCTATCAATTCACGGGAAAGAAGGATGCTTAAGAGCCTGTGGCTTAAATTTCTGGTGCTTCTCCTTGCGGTTGTGGGTGTAACCCTGACCGGCACGATTATGTTCCGTCATTTTATACTCAATGATTTCAGCGCATATTTGGAAGGCGAAGCGGAGGACAAAATATATCTGATACAGGCTGACCTGGAGAATTCATATGATCGGTACGGAAGCTGGAAGACAGATATTGCCGCACAGGGCGCGATTCGCGCACTGATGTCAGGTTTTGAGATCCGGCTGATGGGACCGGACGGGCAGCTTATCGTCGAGACGAAAAGCGCTGTCGCCAATGCCTCGCCGCTGATCCGGAAGCGTGCCCAGGCTCTTGCGCAATTCAGCAAATCGGAAAACAACGCTGTTTTTGTGACATATCCGCTCTTTCTTGCCGGTAAACAAATCGGTACCCTTGAGGTGAGGGAACTGCGTCCTCTGCGCGAGGATATCTTTCTGAAACGGTCCGATAATTTCCTGCTACTTTCCATTATTGTTGCGGGAGCAATTGCTGTTCTTCTGAGTACCGTTTTTTCGCGCCGTCTTACGCGGCCCGTGAAAGAGCTTGCTTCGGCAGCATACGCGATCAGTCGTGGTGATTTTTCCAAACGTGTCACTGAATCGAGGCATGATGAGGTCGGAGAACTCGCCCGGTCTTTTAATATGATGTCGCAAGCGCTTGATACCCAGGAGGCTCTAAGGAGACGGCTGATCGCGGATGTCGCACATGAGCTTCGTACGCCTTTAAGCGCCATGCGCGGAGAACTGGAAGGGATGATGGACGGTCTGATTCCGAACGATGCCCGGCGGCTACAGTCGCTCTATGAAGAAACGGGCAGGCTCAGGAATATTGTCAATGCAATTGAAGACCTGAACAGGGCCGAGGCAAGCCGCCTGTCACTGGACCGGCGCCCGATAGATCTGGAACACTTCCTGCAGAATATCCTCGACCGGTTACAGCCTGTTTTTCAGGAGCGGGGCGTCGCGCTGGAACTGGCATGCCCTGAAGGAACCAGCATGTACGCGGATCCGGAGCGGTTGAGCCAGATTTTCCTGAACCTTTTGAGTAACGCATTGAAGGCCTGCTCCACCGGCGGAAAGGTCTCAGTACATGCGTCGTCCGTTGCAAGCGGTGTCCGCGTTGTTGTTGAAGATACAGGACGCGGAATCGGCAGTGAAGATCTCCCCCATATTTTCGAAAGATTCTACCACGGGCCGGGAGAAGGCCTCGGAATCGGGCTGACCATAGTAAAGGAACTGGTTGAAGCCCATGGGGCATGCATAACAGTTGAGAGTGAACCGGGAAAAGGTTCAGCATTTATAATCGATTTCCCGGATGTTCACAATTCTTCATAATGTCTTCATTACCTCTTCATATTCCCTTTGTATAATGCTATCAGAAACTATATAAAGGAGGTTTTGATATGAAGAAGGTAGTTGTGATGGCTTTGGTGATAGCCGCCGGACTTTTCCTTGGTGTTATGGGATATGCGGCTACAAACGGGGGTTACGGTCCGAGAGCAGGAGTTCAGGCAGATCCGGCAGCTTTGCAGAATTTTCAGAAGGAGACCGCACCTTTGCGTGATCAGATTATTTCCAGGCGGACAGAGATTAGAAACGAGTATGCTAAGGATAAACCTGACCTGAACCGGATAGCATCGCTGGAGAAAGAAATCGTCGACCTTCGGATGAAAATTCAGGCTGCTGCACAGAAGCAGGGTCTGAGTACCTTTGGTCGGGGTTATGGAAAAGGCTCCGGACAGTGCGGTATGACGGGTACCGGTTGTGGCGCGGGTAGAATGGCGGTTGGAGGCTGCGACGCCGCTAATTGCCCGAAGCGGTAAGTTGATACGCAGAAGCAGGGCTACACGAATTCGCGTAGCCCTGCTTCTGAAGGAAAACTGAATGAAGATTCGATCTCTGGCCATCATGATTTTTCTGCTTGCAATACCCATATTGCCGGCCGGGTCTCCGGCCCAGCCAATGGGTCCCGGTATGTCCCGGAATGGCCCATATGGACATTTCTGTCCGGGCATGCAGTGGGGGCCCTATGGCATACGAAAGCCCGTAGCAACGGTAGAGCAGGCAAAAAAGCTTCTCGAGGATTATCTCTCGCGCGATAAGCAGGGACTTAAGGTCGGCAGGATAGTTGAAATGAATACGTATTTTGAGGCCGAGATTTTCGATAGCAATAAATCGCCTGTCGATCGGATAATTATCCAAAAAAGATCCGGTAGAATACGTTCAATATATTAGTATGAACTTGCATAGATTCCAGTAAGTCACCCCGGCGAATACCCTTTCGGGGCCTACCCTCGCGGTCTACATGTTCCTGATAAGAGTTGATTGTACAGGCGCCTTAATTGCCCGGACAAGACAGGTCGAACCACGAATGATCACAGGAGCGGAAACCCTGTTCATTTGTGTTTGCAGGCAGATAGCGGCAGCAGTGCTGTTGCCCATTACGTAGGTCGTGGAGCGGATTGGACATCGTGAGCCTTCGAGGTATCATTTCCACTTTACATTTAGTACAATAGCCAGTAGCATGAAACTGAACTCCGCCCGCATTTCACAGCTTATTTTTCTCATCGCCTTCTTAATCCTTTTCGTCTTCACGGATTACCGCGGCAAAGACGAGATCTCAGTCGCGGTAAACAGCTTCTTCAGGGCAAACCCTCTGGTCGCTATCAGCTATGCGCTTGCCACAAAGACATTCACATATCTTCTGCTTCCGGCAGCTCTGCTGTTCATCTTTTCGATCATTCTGGGCAGGTTCTTCTGCGGGTGGATCTGTCCCCTGGGCACACTCATCGATCTCACCACCGGCAGGATCAGGAAGACTGCTCCGGTAAAATTTCTAAAGACAAGAATAAGATATTACCTCCTGCTTGCCCTTCTTTTTTCCGCACTATTCGGAACGAATCTCTCGGGAATACTGGACCCGATCGGTATCCTTGTTCGGGGCCTGACATTTTTTGTTTATCCTGTGTTAGGTTTCCTGGCCAGAAGCGGTTGGGTCGGCCTCTATAAGACCATCGGGGATTCACGTGACAGCATAGAGCCGTTCTACGGTTTTCTACGGGACTATCTTTTGCCGTTTCGGGAGACCTTCTACCCCCTTGCTTTCATTTCACTTGCTCTTCTGCTCGGCATCTTCTTTCTGGAGCGTTTTGAGAAAAGAAACTGGTGCAGAAACATCTGTCCGCTCGGGACACTGCTCGGCATACTCGCCCGCTTCTCTATTTTCAAGAGACTACCCGTGAAGCTCTGCGCCGACTGTGGCTCGTGCAGGGACATATGCCCGACGGGGTTCGATACAGAATTACTGCAAAACACCGATTGTATTCGCTGCATGGACTGCTCAATTCAATGCAAGTTCCACAGAATCAAATTCAAACCAAAAATAGCAAAGAAAAAGGTAAACGGTAGTCAGCTTAAGTCACCGGTTCTCGAAAGACGCGTTTTCATAGGGGGCCTCCTTTCAGGATTTCTCCTGTCACGTTCGTTCGCTTTCAAGTCTCCCTTACGGCAACAACGGCTCTTGCGCCCTCCCGGTGTTCTTGACGAAGATGATTTTCAAAAGAAGTGTGTGCGGTGCGGCGAATGTATGAAGGTTTGCCCGCGCAACGCACTGTATCCCGACTATTCACATTCGGGACTCTACGGTCTTTTTACTCCCGTCGTAATTCCGCGTCTGGGATATTGCGAGTACAACTGCAATCTTTGTGGTCAGGTATGCCCGACAGGCGCCATTCCGAATCTTCATTTGGAAACCAAGAAGAAACATGTCATAGGTCTGGCGGTTCTAGACAAGAACCTTTGTCTGCCGTACGCTAAGAAGACTAACTGTATCGTCTGTGAAGAACATTGCCCGATACCCGAAAAGGCCATAAAGTTTGAGTCCATCAAAGAAACGGATAGGTCGGGCCGGAAGATCATTCTGAAACAACCATACGTAGTCGATGCACTCTGTATCGGTTGTGGCATCTGTGAAAACAAGTGTCCGCTCGAAGGCAAACCGGCCATTGAAGTATTTGCGGCAACTAAGCAGAAGTAACACAGCGTTATTTTGATTTTGTTCGTGCAGACAAACAGACCACCATTCCAATAAGCCCGATAACCAATCCAATAATCATTGTATGGTGAAAAGCAGCGGCAGCGGCGTTCCTCATGAGCATCTCTGTCGGGTGTTCCCTGAATGCCTCAAGGTAATTTTCTTTTTGTCCATTGTAAATAGCCCCTGTTATGGCCATACCCGCCGAGACTCCGATTTGCCGCATGGTGGTGGCCAGTGCGGAAGCAGTGCCAAGCATCTCCCTGGATACCGATTTCATAATAATATTGTTCGTAGGCGGCACAAAGAACCCCAGACCAAACCCTACAAGGAGCGCACCGGAAGCAATGCCCACGAAGCTGGAGTCTACGTCCAACCAGCTCAGAAGGTATAAAGCGACACAGTTTATCATTACACCGAGCGTCGCGATGAACCGTGGTTCAATCCTGTCCGAGAGCCTGCCGCTCAAAGGAGAGATCAATACCACAGGGGCGGCCATCAATCCCATGTATATGCCGACAACGGACCCGGAACGTCCCAGTACTTCCATAAGATAAAATGGGATCAGAAACACAGCGACACATGAGCTCAATGAATAAACAAGAGCACTCACTGTTGCACCGGCAAAATCCCATCTCTTGAACAGGGCCAGGTTTACAATAGGACTCTTCGCCTGCATTTCGTACCGAATGAACAGGACAAAAAATGATATCGTGAGGGCCATTAGTATAGCGGATTGTATACTTCCAAACCCCCACTTTACACCAAAACTGAGCAGAAGAAGCAGACTGGAGAGAAAACCGAATAATGTGGAGGAACCTTTTACATCAAACGCGGCGTGGTCATCTTCATTCTTTTGTTCTTTTATGATGAACCATGCCATGAAAAGGCTTGCCAGAGCCAGGGGAGTGCGTGCGTAGAAGACGGCGCGCCATCCAAACAAGTCCAGGATGAAACCGCCCATTATCGGCCCTGCGACGAGCCCGATGGAATAGATGCCCGTCAAAATACCTAATGTTTTCCCCCTTTCTTCAGGAGGGAAGACGGCAACAGTGATTGCCATACTCAAGGAGATAGTGGTCGCAGCGCCGATACCCTGTAAGGCCCTGGCCAAAACCAGTTGTCCGACCCCCTGCGCAAGTGAACATATGACCAGTGCCACCGTATACACTATCATTCCGGAGAGATAAACAAGTTTTCTGCCTCTTTCATCCCCGAGTTTCGCTAGAGTAAGCATGAAGCTTTGGCTTATGATTAGATAAGCAATGTTTACCCAGCTGATTACATTTGTGTCGGTATGAAAAACCCGGACCAGATGCGGCAGACACGGCGACAGGATGCTATTGTCGATAGATACAGTAAGATTGCCGATGGACACTGCAGCCAGGACCCACCACTTATAAGCATCTTTGTTGTTGTACTGATATTTTGTCATAATAGTTCAGCTTACCCTAACAAAATGAGTGGAAAACGGCAGTCACGAGAAAGGATTTGGTTACTGTTCCTCCGGTTCTAAAAGCTCATCGACATGAACAAAGGACGGGCCTGCATAGATTACACAAATAGAGGGGTCGAAGCAATATATGTTACGTCAGCGCCATCCCTGTTCGTGTCCTGCACGTGTTGTAAAAAGCTTGGAATGATTATATTATATATATATTCAGTAACTTGGAGGTTTTATGAAACAGGCGAAAACGTTCTTCCTTATGGTAGTCCTTACGATAATTCTGGTCGCTCTGGGTAGCCTCATAGGTGGAAAGTCCGGTGGGACATTGGCATTGCTTATCGCGTTCGTAATGAATTTTGTGAGCTACTGGTTCTCCGACAAGATTGTACTCAAGATGTCCAGAGCGCGACCGGTTTCTCAGAGTGAAGCACCCGAACTTTACGCGATTGTCGCATCCCTATCTCAAAAAGCCTCTCTGCCAATGCCCAGAGTGTATATCATTGAGGATGACAGCCCGAACGCATTTGCGACCGGAAGGAACCCGGAACATGGTGTTGTTGCCGCGACGACCGGCATTATGCGGCTGCTCAATCGTGACGAACTCGAAGGCGTGATTGCCCATGAGTTGTCGCACATTAAAAACAGGGACATATTGATTCAGAGCGTTGCCGCTACACTTGCTGGAGCTATCACGTGGATCGCAAATATAGCACGTTTCGGCGCGTTCTTCGGCGGCGGCAGCAGCGATGACGATAGCGGTGGAGGAAACATATTCAGTGTCATCATCTTCTCGATGATTGCCGCATTTGCAGCCATGCTCATTCAGCTTGCGATTTCACGATCGAGAGAATATCTCGCCGACTCGGAAGGCGCTCACCTGTGTGGTAACCCCCTCTCGCTCGCAGGTGCTTTAAAGAAACTGCACATGGGTGTAGCGAGAAATCCGATGGATGTCAACCCGTCCGCTGCGCCTCTCTTCATCGTCAACCCGTTCAGCGCCAAAGGTGTTACGGCGCTCTTCAGCACGCATCCTCCGATGGAAGAAAGGATAAAGAGACTGGAGGATATGGCATATAGAAGATAGATCTGGGTTTGCCATAAGGAGTCTCTCGAGCAAAATCATCGCGGACGTTGAAAAAGGTGCGTTTCTCGATGAGACCATAAACAGATATTTTCTGGACAGTGCTCTTTCTGATAAAGAAAAAAGTTTGACATATCAGATCGCCTCAGGTGTCATTCGGTGGAAGGGTTATCTCGACTGGGTCCTTTCCTCCTACGCCAGGGATAAGATCAAGCCGGGTGTTCGGCAGCTTATCTGTATTTCGTTGTATCAACTGGCTTTCATGAGAAAAGCAGATTTTCACGTTGTAAATGAGACCGTTGAATACGTGAAGTCCGAATTAGGAAGGGGCCAGGCAAACTTCGTCAATGCAATTCTGAGAAGATTCCTCCGGGAGAAGAACAGACCGGATTTGTCTCCGGACGTAAATGTAGTACGCGCTTTCCCTCCATGGCTCGTGAGTAGATGGCGCAAGAGGTTTGGGGATGCAGAATTGCAAAGCCTGCTTCGCAGTCTCAATGAAATTCCGGCATTCGGTATAAGGGTAAATCTCAGCAGGATATCGCGGGAGGAGGTGGTGAGCCGTCTTTCCCGTGAAGGCATCAGGGCGCTGCCTGGAAAATTAGTGGAATCTTCATTAAAGGTCGATAAACTCGGGCCTGTTTTGAAGAGCAGCATATTTCTCGAAGGGCTCATTCGGATTCAAGATGAGATGTCCCAACTAGTCGGTGCAGCCATAGGACGGGATTGCAGTGGCTTACGCATTCTTGATGCCTGCGCCGGCCTTGGTACAAAAACGGACCAGATTCAGGAATTGTGCCGGAATTCAACCGTGGTCTGCATGGATAACGATATACGAAAGCTGAAGTCTTTTGCGAACTCACAGATGAGAGTAGCGGGCAATGCCGTTGCAGCTCCCTTCAGGAAAGATGCCTTTGATGTGATCCTTGTGGATGCGCCCTGTTCCTCTCTTGGCATTCTCAGGAAGCATCCTGAAATAAAATGGCGGAGACGCGAAAAAGATATCTCTGCTTTCAGCAACATCCAGCTTGAACTTGTCGACAGGCTATGGGACAATCTGAAACAAGGTGGCTTCATGATCTATAGCGTTTGTTCCTTCGAACCGGAAGAGACTTTTTCCGTTATAGAGCGATTCAGGAGAAGGAGGGGGTTTGTGCTTGAAAACCCACTGCCATTTCTGTTTAATAAAGAATATTTTTTGTCATTGCCACACGAGACGGGTGCCGACGGTTTTTTCATCGCTAGAATGAGAAAGACATGAGACCAATTTTTAAATTCCTATTGTTCTATGTCTTGATGCCGGTGCTGGTTTTTGCATTTGCCGCATATTTCACGATCAGCATAACGCTCAAAGGCCAGAAGACTGCCGTTTGCCCCGATATACGCGGAAAGACAGTGGAGGAGGCACGGACTCTCGTGGAGAGTAAAGGACTGGGATTCAGCATTCTTCGGTATGAGAGACGAAACGATGTCGCATATAATCACGTGACTATTCAAAAACCGGATGCGAACATTAGTACGCGGGTCGGAAGAATCGTGTATGTGATTGTGTCGGAAGGTCCCGAGCTTATCAAAGCACCGGGATTCGTCGGTAAGACGATGGAAGAAGCACGAAAACTGATTGAAGAAAAGAATCTCGTTCTTGACAGGATCATTACGGTGCCCGATGCGAGAATCGGAAAGATCATTGCACAGATACCGGCCGAGGGGACAGAGATTCTCCAGAACGGCAAATTGACTTTCGTTGTCGGTGGACAATCAAAGATCTATTTCTTTATGCCCGACGTGAGAAAGACGGATGCAACTGAATTGGCGGAAGACATGGAACTGAAAAACATAAAGTACCGGGTAAACTACGCCAGGAACGAACATACATCAGGCGATATAGGCTTTGACGTCTCAATCCCTTCAAGAACGATATTTGAGGGTTCGGATGAGGTTGTCATAAATATTTACTGAGTCGGAGGAAAAATGAAAACTTTAATTGCTCCATCTGTCCTCTCCTGTAACTTCCTGAAATTAGGGGAAGAAATAAAGGCGGTAGAGAGTGCGGGAGCGGACCTTATCCACGTTGACGTTATGGATGGTCATTTTGTGCCGAATATTACGATCGGTCCACTTTTTGTTGAAGCCATGAAGAAGGTGGCGACAAAGCCTTTGGATGTACACCTGATGATCGAGGCGCCGGACAGATACGTGGAGGAATTCATCGCCAAAGGCGCGGACATTGTCACTGTTCATGCGGAAGCAGATAGACACATCTTCAGAACCCTGGAGGTGATACGTCTCAGTGGCAAGAAGGCAGGTATATCGCTCAATCCCGCTACACCTCTCGTATTTCTGGAGAACGTTATGGACATCGTGGACCTTATCCTCATAATGTCGGTAAATCCCGGATTCGGTGGTCAAACATATATCTCCTCAATGGGAGAGAAGATAAGAAAAACCAGGAAAATGATCGATGAAAGCGGGCGGCGGATCGATCTGCAGGTGGACGGCGGAATCAAGGCAAGCAATGTCAGAGAAATTGTTAATGCCGGCGCTAATGTCGTTGTCATGGGAACAGAGATTTTTCACAGCAAAGATTACGCTGCGAAGATCCGGGAAGTACATCAAAATATCCAGGCTTAATCCAGCGACCCATGGAACTGAAGAAGCAAAAGACGTACAAACCGGTTCTGGAGCTTGCAAAAACCACATTGCTTGCTTCGGACTACCTGCACAAATGCGCGCTTGCGGGCATAAAGTGTGTATCGGCAGATAGCGAGACCGCATTGATTGAAGTCCCGTATTTTGATGAGACCATTACCATCACATTACCGCATTTCACCTTTGAGAGTTCAATGAAGACGAATATCACGCTCGTGGCCCGTATTATGCTCCTACATTATATCAACTCGGCAACTGGGATTGCCCTTACAGGCGAGAAGGTCAGCTATGGTGATATACCGTCAGGTCTTCGCTATGAACCGGTATTCAAGAAAAGAGTATTGAAGCCCCTTGTGAGCGCGTTCGGCTCAGACAGGTACGCATTTCTGGAAGCCGGACTGGCACTCGGCGGCAGAAAAGAGGAATACGGGGATGTTTCGTTCACATTGTTCCCGTTCCCCAGGATTCCAATCACCTTCATCTTGTGGGAAGGAGATGAAGAATTCCAACCTTCTGCCAATACCCTTTTCGACCCCTCCGTGACAGGATATTTGCCGCTGGAAGATATTGTGGTAATTTCTAAACTTGCCGCCTCGCGGATATTGAAAACAGCACAGAAGCAGCATTTCGTGGACATGGAGGAGTTGTGATGAGAAAGAAAGATCGTGAAATAAACGACACAGCCGAACTGGATGAGGTCCTGCAGAAGGCTGACGTTTGCAGAATAGCGTTTGCCGTGGATAATGTACCTTATATTGTACCAATGAATTTCGGATACATATGGGATGACAAGCTGACGCTGTATTTCCACTGCGCAAAAGAGGGGAAGAAACTTGATCTGATGAACAAGAATAATACGATCTGTTTCGAAATGGATGTGGACCGTCAGCTTGTGAGCTCGGAAGAGGCTTGCGCATGGGGGATGAGATATAGAAGTATCGTAGGGCTCGGCATCCTGGAGCGTATCAGTGACGGTACGGAGAGAAAAGCGGCCCTCGACAGCATCATGGACCATTACGGGTTCAAGGGAACAAAAAAATACGACACAAAGTCTTTCGATTTAACCGAGGTTCTGAAGGTGACCGTAACAGAATTCACCGGAAAGAAGAAGAATTAACGGGTCGCAATCTCGATCTTTTCAGCGTCCTCCCTGCCCTTCCGATTTTTCGGTTTTCAGGTCAGCAGGATTCCAGTAAGGCCTCAACGCGCGTACGGATCTGACCTACGTCACTTTGTGAGAAGTCAGTCACAATTTTAAGAAATGGAAGACCATGATGTTTTTGCACATATTCTCCCACCTTGTAGGATTCTATGTTGTAGGAGTGACATGCCTGGAGCACCAAGTCTATGACAACATCAGGCTTAAATTTATCTATTATGCGGGTCATTTCTGTCAGACGGCGCTCATTCGGCGTCATACAGGAACAGGGAATCTTCAGGTACCGCTCCGAAAGGGCTCTCACAGGGTCTTTCGTATCCTCCTCGATATCGATCGCAAACGGCTTGAATCCCGAACAGGCATCAAGGGCAACAATCACGCCCCCTGCTTCTTCTATGATATGGAAGACCTTTTGCGCATCCCCCCCTACCGGGCAGCCTGTAACCATTACACGAAGTGCACCATCAATACCGTACCTGTATCCGCCGGTCTGACGTTCCTCAAGCTTTCTGATTGCTTCTTTAAGCACAGGCTCCATCTCTTTGCCGGTTGTTCCTTGAGACAGAAAAGTCAGGTCATAGATTTCCTGCCAACCCACCACAGGAGGATTCAGGGCAGCAAATTCGATGATTTTTCTCATCATCCTATTCTTGTGGTTCGTGTCTTTTATAGCGGCCTCAATCTGCTCATCCGTTGCCCGAACCCGGAAGGTTGCCTCAAGAAATGTCTGCAATTTACGTATCATGACGGTCCAGCTTGACAGGGCTTCCTCTTCATCGGGCAACTGGGGCAGGTCCATGATGTGGGTTGGCTTACGCTCCCGGATCAGCTCAAACATCTTTTTCTTTCCATCACAGGTCGTCTCGCCTATCACAGCATCCGATATGCCATAAAACGGGCAGGTATCGGTTATGATGAAACCAAAACTCGACTTTATAAGCGGGCACAGGTTGGCGGGAAGAACGGCTTCCGCAGCCTCGATCGTTGCGTTCGAAAAAGCACAGAGAGTAGCGGGCACGATGCCCATGGCATGGATCAGTTCAAGCGGGGCGTAGCCGCAATAAATACCGACAATTTTTTTCCCTTTTTCACGCTTTTTCTGAAGATGGGCGAGCAGTCTTTTTGTCGCCGGTTCTCCCGTATATTCATCCTGGATGAGCGCTTCGGTTGTTTCAGGCTTTTCGTTCATTTCCGTACCTCCGCTGTCTTAATATGTTTTCTTTGTCCCACATTACCGCCGGAGGTCATCAAATCGTTCTGCGTTGCCGCGTACAATGCCGCTCCCACAGCACCTACTATCTGCGGGTCGGGAGGTACAAACACTTGTCTCCCCATTTCGGCAGCAAGCAGCTCCCTTACGCATTGGTTGAATGCTACCCCTCCTGCAAAACAAATATTCCCGGGCGCGGCTACACGTTTCAGTATCGCTGTGGAACGGCTGATGATCGCCTTATGGATTCCAAGCGCCACCTCTTCGCGAAGCGCCCCCTGATGGGTCAACGAAATGACTTCCGATTCGGCAAAGACGGTACAGGTACTGTTGATCTTTTCAGCGCGCCGCGCAGACTGGGCAGCCTTAGAGAAATCTTCAAGGTTATACCCCAGGGCTGTCGCCATGATCTCAAGGAACCGGCCTGTTCCGGCTGCACATTTATCATTCATTTCAAATTTGCTCATGTTCCCGTCTTCGTCGAGGGCAATGGCTTTTGTGTCCTGGCCGCCGATGTCGAGAATGGTTCTGCAATCTTCGGAAAACAGCCGCGCTCCGAGAGCAAATGCCTTTATCTCACTTATGACCGTACAATCGAGACTTGTTTTGACGAGGTGCCTGCCGTAACCGGTCGCCACGACTGTGCCAAGGTCAATATCCTGTATCAATCGGGCGACTGTGTCGAGGGGGCTATGGGATACGACAGATTTCCGTGAAAGAACAAGCTTTCCGTCTTCCAATATTGCAACCTTGACTGTTCGTGATCCTATGTCTATCCCCGACGACCTCATCTTTTACTGGCCCGTTCAACAAATGCCTCGATCCGTGTCTTAAGCTGACCAACATCTTCCTGACTGTAATCAGTTTCCAGACGCAAAGTTGGGATACCTGATTTCTCAAGCTCAGCTTCAACAGGCATACTCTCGAGTATGTATGGATGACAAAATTGAAGGCTGTAATGGATTACCCCTTCCGCACCAAGTGTTTTCATCATATCTTTCACGTGATCTACACGGGAGGGATTGGGTGTAAAGACAGCGCAATCGATATTGAAGTACCGGTCTGTGAGATTCTCGATAAGCTCTGCGACGTTACTGCCTTCCGGATCCGTAATCCATCTCACTCCTCGCTCCCCAACACAAGATTCCTCTCCAACAATTACGGCATTACTCGATTCGACGAGCATGGGTACTTTCCAGTTGGGTACTGCCATGGGGCAGCCGGAAATGAGTACACGGACCGTATCTTTGGGAACAACACCTATTCCATTTCGTACGCGTTCATCAAGTTCGTCACAGAGCTTATTTACGGAATCCGTAAAACGGATAGGATCATCATAGAAGAACACCTGGTTTATCAGGAGCGCATCAAGACCGGAAATTGGGGCAGGATGTGATTTTCGTATGTTTGCGAGACGTTTTACCGCCTCTCGTTTTGCATTCACAATTTGTATGCCCTTCTTCAACGATTCAACGGTAATCTTCTTACCGCTCACTTCTTCAAGCTTCCGGGAAAACTTGACATATTCCTCTTTGAGCAGCGCTCTACCTGCCTCGCTTTTCATCTGCGGCAGATCAATAATATAGAGATCGTTTACGAGCGGTGAAAGTGTTTCATAAGCTTTCTTCTTGCCATCACAGGTGTTTTCGCCGACTATGACGTCGCTTGCTTCAACATAGGGGCACACTTTACCGAGTTTAAACCCAAAAGCGGATTTGATAAGAGCACAGATGTTCCGTGGAAGAACCGCTTCTGCGCCTTCGAAGTTAAATTCAGCCCCGGCGCACAGTCCTACAGAAACTCCGTCAACCGCCAGAATAAGCTCCTCGGGAACAAATACGCAGTAGGATCCGATTACCTTCCTGTCTTGCGCCTTGGCATCCATTAGTTCCTTGATCCGCAGTCCGTGTACTTCGCTCATCACGAAGTCGAAATACTTCATTCCCTCCGGACGGTTCTTCTGCGAGAGAAAGATGTCCTGGTAAGCCCCTCCCAACATAGAAAGAAGCTCGTTATGAGCCTTGAGATCAAGGCCGAGATCTGACCACATCTGTGTATAATCTGACATAGAAACCTCCTATAAATAGAAAATCCGGCCGCTTATTTCCGCGCCGGATTCCGGGAAGGCAATTCGAGGATCAAGGCGAAGAAATTGCGTATGCGGCCAATACGGAAAGCCACCCTGGCTCCCGGTATGTTCCTCAGCCTGACGGAAAAAATGTGACAGCTACAACACGCATCATGGTATCCTGTTCGAAGAAATTCGAAGATTTACTATAGCTGATACGTCGACAAATGGAAAATGATTTATATTCATAACTCGCCTGACATAAATTCTCATGGAGCATATATGTAGAATTCACGTCCAGTCCGGCTGATACAAGATCAGTTCATATGGAACTTGATCGCTTCCGTATCATTTCCGTGAAAGAAATCTCCCCTCTTCCAGTTCCAGCGTCGTGTCTGCAAGACGGGAAACCTGATCCATCAGATGAGAAACGAGGAGAACCGTGCAACTCTCCTTGAGGGCAATCAAGAGATCCTCAATTATGGCGGCCGCCTTCGTGTCAAGAGATGAAGTTGGCTCATCCATAAGCAGCACTTCGGGGCCCAAGATCAAAGCTCTTGCGATACAGAGTCTTTGTTGCTGACCGCCCGAGAGGTCTCTGGCGTCCCTTTCAAGACGATCCTTTACTTCATTCCAGAGAAATGCTGCCTTCAGAGCTTCCTCAACTCTCTTGTCTACCTGTGACTTATCGCTCAGCCCTGCCAGCTTCAGAGGAAAGGCAACGTTTTTGTAGATGCTCATCGGAAGGGGATTTGGTTTCTGAAAAACCATTCCGACGGACCTGCGCAGGTTCGGCACAGAGACAGATGTGTCGTAAATGTCAGTCCATCTGTCCTTAAGCTTCATTTCAATTCTTCCTGTCATCCGCGCGCCGGGGACATGCTCCCATAACCTGTTCATGATCATCAGAAATGTGGATTTACCCTGACCCGAAGGACCTATCACCGCAGTAATCGTCCGCTCAATAACATCGACCGATATATGTTTCAAGATCTGATGGGACCCGTAATAGAAGGATACATCATGAGCCCGTATTTTCAGTTGCCTTTCTGTTGTCATTCCCTACCTCAGGATCTGTAAAGCAGTCGGTCTGTGAGTAAGTTTCTGATGGCAAATGCCGTCAAAAAGAGCGCGGCACAGATCGCAACAAGGATAATGGACGCTCCGTAACCCATCCGAAGTTCTTCAATATCGGTATATTGCGAAGAAATATAATATATGAAAAAAGGAAGCGCCTCATATTTTGCCATAAGTGATTGCGGAACTCCCGCCATGGCAACAACACCGGTCAGCATAATGACGGCAGTGTCTTCAGCACATCGGCCGATTGAAAGAATAATACCACTTGTGATTCCCGAAAGCGCACGCGGCACAAGCACGAAAGCAATGTTTTGAAGCTTCCCTGCGCCGAGTGCCAGCGCCGTCAGTCGAACATCGACAGGTATTTGTTCAATAGACATCTGCGTAGTACGAATGATGTACGGCAGAACGAGAAAAGAGAGTGAAAGTGCCGATATAAGCAGACACGGATAAATGTTACCTGAGACATATCTGTGCAGAAAAATTGAAATGGAGAAACCAAAGAGCCCTACTAATATTGAAGGAATCCCCGCGAGTACATCACAGAGAAAGCTGAAACAGTTTGCCATATACCCCTTTCCATATTCGGCGAGGTAAATGCCGGCAGCCAATCCGACGGGAAGAGCGAGCGCGACTGAAATTGCCACGAGCAGTATTGTTCCGAAAATGGCGGGGAACAATCCCTGGAACACTTCCTTCTTTAGGGTAAGCGCATCCAGTACCGGGGTGGCCCCGAAAATCATCCGCAGATCAATGCTGCGCCCGCCTTTGGCTACAAGGAAGAGCAAAATAGAGCCTACGGCCACAAGAAGCATCGCCGCGCAAGTCCAGGCAAACACAATAATTGACTTTTCAAATATACGGTTCATGAAGATGCCTCACCGTTCCGTCTTGCCAGGAGACGAACTATCACAATGATCACCGAGGTAATCAAATACAGCAGGATGCCGCAGGCAAAAATAGTCCTGAACTCCACACTGTCAAAATCCGCGGCGGTCACGAGCGCTATATGTGCCGTCAGCGTTCTTGCTGAATCAAAAACCGAACCCGGAATGGCTACTGCGTTTCCGGCAAGCATCAGCGCAACCAGAGTATCTCCCATCGCCCTGCCTAGTCCCAAAACTAAACCAGTGACAATCCCTTTCCATGAATAAGGGAGAATTACATACAAGAGTTTCTGGACACTGGTACCGCCGAGCGCATCAATCGCGTTTTTGTATGATTGAGGAACGTTATTGAAACTGTTCTGAAAAATGAGAATCATAGTGGGCGCAACTAACAGCGCCAGGACAACTGAGGCCGTGAAGATACTCATACCGGACGCTGTGACAAACATCCTTTGTACGATGGGTACAAGCAGGAAGATGCCAACAAACGCATAGACAACCGTGGGGATTGCCGTCATCATCAAAACCATCTTCTTGATGAATCTTCCGGGCAAACCCGGACTGATAGTACTCACGAAAGCTGCTACGCCCAGACTGAACGGAAACGCAAAGCAGAGACCCAGGAATGAGATCACGCCCGTACCGATTATCATGGGATAAATGCCGAAATGACCTCCTTCCGGTCTCCATTGCGTGATGAGGAGCTGAAAAAAGCGGCCTTCCCTGAATAGGGGAAGGCCGAGAGCAACCATAAAAACGAACATCATAACAACGAGGAACATGCTCCACAGAGCCGCCGCGAAAAATCCTTTTTCTATCAGAAATTCTAATCGTCGTATCATTTCACGGGAATGAAACCCTCTTCCGCAATAATCTTCTGACCATCCGGCGTGTACAGATAATCGATAAACTTCTTTGTGAGTCCTTTTGGCTCACCTTTTGTATTACTGTACAGTCCCCGTGAAATCTTATACGAACCGTTTTTTACCGTCTCGATGGTCGGCACTATACCCTCAAGCGCCACTGGCGCCACCGTGTTGTCTACATGGCCGACTGAAGTGTAACCAATACTATTTGGATCCGTCGCGACAGCAGATTTCATGGCTCCGTTTGAGACGACAACTTTGGCCTTCGGAGAAATCGAACCTTTATCAAGGGCCTTCTCCCAGAACACTTCACGCGTACCACTTGCCTCGTCCCTCGTGTAGATACTGATCGGCTTATCCGGCCCACCAAGCGTTTTCCAGCTTGATATTTCACCGGAAAAGATCTTGATCAAGTCTGATTTCTTCAGATTTTTTACCGGACTGGTCTTGTGCACAATAACAGCAACACCGTCAATGGCCCATTGAAACATCTTCAGCCCATACTTGCCGACTTCTTCACTTGTCGGAGTGCGCCCTGTGTTTCCTATATCAACCAACCCTTCACCCACCTGCTTTATACCAACCCCCGAACCACCGGCGGCAACACTGATCCTGATGTTCGGATTCAATGTCATAATCCTCTGCGCTGCCTCTTTCATGACCGGAATATGGGCCGTACCGCCTGATATTCTTATCTCACCTCTTTCACCCTTAAACACGTCCAATGTCTGCGCTGCACTATTCACACTGAAAACCAAGAGAATAAATCCAACTAGCTGTAAGAATACGCACAATCTTGATCTACCACGAAACATCTGCTCCTCCTTAAAAATGGACTTGTTACGGAACATCGGCGTGCATACCCGTTCCGTTATACAGCCGGCAATCCAAATATCACCGTACTAAGGCTTCACTATACGCCCGGCGGTGGAGAGTGTACCGGCGATATCATACATGTTGGAAACGGTACCAGCGTTGACCTTGCCGGTAAGATTGTAAAAGTTTACGCATGTGCCGCATACGAGCATCTTAATACCCTTCTTCTCCAGCTCCTGTAAATCTTTGAGTGAATCCGATCCTTCGGCAGTAAGCTTCACACCGGCGTTGTAGAAGATCATCACATCCGGTCTGTGTTCCAGTTCTATCGTCGTATGAATGAACGCCTTCATAAGAACGGCACCTAGCTCATCATTGCCTTTCCCCATTACATCCGAAGCAACCACGAAAACAGTCGGTCCCGAAGTGTTCGCGGAATCACCTTGTCTATGTCCGGGATGTTCCTGTTCCACTTTTTTTGGATTATCTATCCGTTGTCTGCTGAGTTCCAGCCTGAACGTTCCATCAGTTTCATTAAACACGGTCACTCTGCATCCACTGCTTGTTCCGAAACGGTTGACGTTTTCGACTGCTGTGCCGTTATCTACCAGAACAGTGATTTCATCACAGGTTTCAAGCGCCTTTTTTGTGAGTATCACGGGTTGTGGGCAGGCCAAACCTTTTGCATTGATTAATTCCGACATAGACATCCTCCTCTCGACATTGCTTGTATACCTTTCCGACTCTCCCTGGAACGTGCCTCAATTGCCTTCATCGCCGTATGATCTCTTCCCCTGTCCGTAAATGCACCAAAGCCGAAACACATGGTCCCGCCGAAAAATGTCCCGAAAAATATCACCTTTTATTATAACCAGATACACGAACCCGTGAAAAATGATTTTATTTCATAAAAGTCTCGTCATTCATTCACTATTGGCATCTACCCCGTCAGGAGCCGGCAGTTGAACGTTATGATATTCCAAGCAAACATTTCCGTACTCGTGCTACACAATTTCGTGCCTATTGAAGTATTATCTTACCAACAGGCTCGTTCACAAATCTTCCTATTATCCAATACTTCAGTTGGTTAGCCCGGGCAGATTTTTCGAACGCATCCATTTCAAAGGGATCAATTGCTGCAAGAATCCCGCCCGAAGTCTGCGGGTCATAAACGACGTCATTCGTTGTACTACCGACCGTGTCGACAACACTTCCTTCATAGAATGCCTTATTCTTGAGCAGGCCTCCGGGGACAATGTCTTCTGAAATAAGATCAATCGTCTTTGCGAAATATGGCACTGAAGCTATTGAAACCTCAACGCCGACATCTTCCTGGATCATTTCCTTAAGATGCCCGACAAGTCCAAAGCCGGTCACGTCGGTAGCAGCGTGAACTTCCGCAGAAATCATGGCCTCCGATGCGCCTTTGTTGAGGCTCGCCATAACCGCAAGCATGTCATGAACATCTGCTTCATCGACCGCCCCTTCTTTGATACCGGTACTGACAATGCCGTTCCCAATGGGTTTCGTGAGAATGAGATAGTCACCCGGTCGGGCACCGCGGTTTAATACTATTTTTTCGGGATGAACAAATCCTGTTACTGAAAGACCATACTTCGTCTCAGGGTCATCAACGCTATGCCCTCCAAGGAGACTTACCCCAGCCTCTCTGAGTTTGTCGATTCCACCCCGCAGAATTTCCTTGAGCATTTGACGCCCGAAATTGTTTATTGAATACCCTACTATATTTAGTGCAGTCCTCGGTATTGCCCCCATTGCATAGATATCGCTCAACGCGTTAGCGGCAGCGATCTGTCCGAAGATATAAGCATCATTCACTGTGGGTGTTGAGAAATCAACTGTTTGCACCAGGGCAAGGTCCTCCGTAATCTTGTACACCCCTGCATCCTCAAAGGCCTCTATCCCAACAAGAGTGTTTACATCTCTTGGCACATCAAGATTACAGAGCATATTATGGAGGTCACCGGGACTGATCTTTGACGCACACCCTGATTTCCTGATGTATTTCATCAGATCGGTTTTTGTTGATTGCCTGTCTTCCATCATTATTTTTCCTTTTTCACAGGGTTTGGACCCGGGGCCCTGATCCTTTCGGTCACCCCATAGGCTGTATCGGCAAACTTCTGGGCCATAGCCGAAGACATGAAATATATGCCCGTAACTCACTGGAGCTACATTGCATAATGTCCGGGAACAATACATGTTAAGTAATATCGTTGAAAAAATCCAATTGATTATATTGATGATACCTATATCATAAATAGATGATTGGAATGATACTCATTGACCGAAAAAGACAAAATAACCAAACCTCCCGTCATGTTCTTCTCCT
>CAYYLU010000034.1:0-20679 GCA_964472475.1 uncultured Syntrophus sp.
AAACATGGATGTGCCGGGTACTGCCCCTTTAGACATCGATTCCAGGATTATCCGGACAAGTAGAAGATATGTATCTCTGTGACAACGACAAACGTCTGTCCTTCCGACGTCCTCAAAAAGACGCGTACCGCCGAAGACACACCACAGGAAAAGCTGTTGATAAGAACTAATTATGATGTTATTCCATAGCATGCATGGGTTCCGCATCCGCGACATAATACTCGTTCTGGTTGTCATTGCCTCGATGGGCACTGCGATCATTTTCCCTGACTTCGGCTACCGCTTCAGAGCATTCCCTTTTTATTCTTTAATGATCAATTTCTTTCTGAGTTATCTGTCTATAGACCTGCTCTCTGTCTGGAAAATGCTCAGGCGCTACAGAGCCCGTCTCTTACTGGTGACAATCGCCAAACTCCTGATCCTCCCGGTCCTGTATTACTTCATTTTCCAGCGCGTCGCTCCGGATTACTCTCTTTCTGCCCTGCTTCTCACAGGAGTCTCCGCTGGCGTCGTCGCTCCGATGATCTCAAACATGGCAGGGGGAAACAGCGCTCTTGTATTACTTGTTGTCGTGATCACATCTGCGCTGGCGCCTCTCACATTGCCGGCTCTTATTAAATTGATCCTCGCAAGAGATTCTGCAATTTCCTTCGCATCAATGCTGCAGACCCTTGCTGCTGTCATTTTTATCCCCATCGCAGTTGTCGAGATTGTCAGACGTGTGCTGCCCGGGCTCGTAGCACCCATTTTGAAGATACAATATCCCGTATCACTTTTTCTGTTCGCGATAATTAACCTGGGAGTATTCTATCGCTACGCACCTTTTTTTAAGAAGGATCCTCATGTGATTCTGACCGCCACCCTCGTCACTTTGATTCTTGCGACGACCTATTGTCTCCTCGGCATCTTGTTCTTTCGCGCAAGTCCCGTAGAAGACCAAGTGGCAGGGGCCGTTATGCTGGTCAATATCAACAACGTGCTTGTCATTGTGTTTTCGTCGGAGTTTTTTGGACCCCTGGAGCCACTGGTCGCCGCCATGTACATGATTCCTTTCTTCGCGGTTATTATTCCGCTTCGGTACTACGCGTATAAACACAACCCAAAAGTGCAGTGAAGCCGGACAAACCTCTCATACGGGCACAGAGGTTCTACTCCATTCATAAAGAACCGTCTTACTTCGCCATTTGGGCTAAATAAGAATACTTTTTTCATCAGGCGAGACAGGCCTGCGTATTGACTTTCAAGTAATGCACCTTTATTATTGGACGCAGGAAGGAAAATCCGGCACAGACCATTAGCAAAATGGAGTACTACCCCGGGGTACATACAGTCTTCCGCTATGAATCACGTATTAAAAGAACAAGACACTATTCTGAGATCATCATACAGAGGATGCGAGGTGAATATGGGTCAAACAGAGTGGCTGATCGTAACCATTGTAATCATGGTCATCGGATTAATCGGAACCTTTCTGCCGTTTCTGCCCGGCATACCGCTAATATACGCAGGGTATTTCATCTACGGGATTGCTACAAACTGGAAGGATTATGGTTTGATGACCATGATATTGTGGGGTATTGTAGCCGTTTGCATGTTTTTTCTCGATTTCTATTCAGGTTCGATAGGTGCTAAAAGGTATGGCGCTTCTAAGTTTGCCGTTTTCGGAGCGATAATAGGGGGCATTCTTGGGTTCTTCCTTGCAAACATCGTCGGGATAGTAGTCGGGCCGTTTCTCGGTGCTGTTGCAGGCGAACTGATCGCCGGGAAAACACGCCGGGAAGCGCTGCGTTCAGGATGGGGAACAATCATTGGGCTTGTTGCCGGGGGTTTCATCAGAATTGCTGCGGCACTAGCAATGATCGGGACATTTCTTGTGCGAGCGCTCTAGCTGTAAAGGACTTTTGGCGATTCGGGCTTGTTGCCACAAGGTTTGACCGTTAAAATCAGTCAATACGACCATCCCCGGAAAAACTACACAAACCGGAACGGGTCCCCTGAAACTGCGCCAAACCCATCCAGCCTCCTAGTGACCCAGCCTCATTCTCCTCTCCTGGGTTGAGCATAATCGCTCTATCGGTAAGGGAAGACGATATTGCCCATGAGCCGAGAAAAAGTCAATAATTGTAATAGTTAAAAATACTTTAATGTTACTGGAATAAATTTATTGCATTATGACATAAACACGTGCAATAATTATTGTAAGGTTTCATTATTAATTTATTATTAGAAATAAATATTGTTTGGAGGTAATTAATTCAGTGGGAAAACGTGTGCAAAATAAGTCCAGAATAACATATTCGGTGAGAATAGACCCGGAGTTAATAAGATTGCTGAAGCATGTTGCGATCGATGAACATCGATCGGTCGGAGATCTGATCGAGGAAGGCATAGGGGCCGTTCTCAAGAAACGCAAGATCACCGATACCAACGCCTCCGTTCGGAAGCACTCAGGAGCAAAAAACGACGGTCTCGACATTGATGACGATCAGTTCGATGTACCGGACTTCTTGCGGGAACATACCGATTGACAGAAAAAATCAATGATGTACTAGTCTATTGTATTCCTCGATACTCCAGCAGGAGCGGAAAAAATCACATCCGTTACACCGAATGACTTTATTGTTTCTGATGAAATACTGTTTACCGGAAGTGCCGGTCACATTTTGTGCATTCATTTCAGACACGCAGAGTGGAGTCCGGGATTTGCAGCCGTGTCTGTTGTCGCAGTTGATACAAAAGCCTTTTTCAGGTTTCATAGTCGTTTTCTCCCGAATAATAAAAACACCGGGGGTCCTCTCCATAGAGATCATTTTGTGCATGAGCAAACGAGCATGAGTAATTAACCGCCCTGCATCCCCGATACACGGACCGTCAACGACAAGTTGCGTATTTCTCTTCACATGATTTCTTGTTCCTGAGCCCGTTAAGTGTAGTCTCTTGAGTCACACCTTGCATAATCACATTGTTTTGTCTGTTGCAGACATCATGGTTTCACGGCAAGTGGCTGTCCGTTGTAACACAGTTTCTGCCACTCCGTTTGCTCATATACATGAGTTCATCCGCTCTCTTTACAATGTTTTCAGCAGTATCATTTTCCCTTGCCATGGTCGCGCCTATGGACACGGTAACCTCAATATTTCTATTTTCGACGGCAATGCTGGATTTTTCAATCAATGAACGTATTTTGTCGGCTGTACTTCGGAGTTGCTCAGGATTGACGTGCGGAACAAGAGCAAGGAACTCTTCTCCACCCCAGCGGGTTACTATATCTGACGAACGAGTACCGTTGATTATGGTAGTGGCTACAGTTCTCAGAATCCGGTCGCCCATGTCATGGCCATACGTATCATTAGACGTCTTGAAATGGTCAATATCAATAAATATAACACCGAAGGGCCAACCATATCTTTCGAGTTCATTCAACTTGGCCTGGAGGTTCACTTCACCGTACCTTCTATTGCCTATCCGTGTAAGCGGGTCCAGCAAAGCAATCTTCTCCAGTTCCTGTATCTTTTCCGCAAGACGTATTCTCGGAGAGTTATCGCTGAATATTTCAACAGCCCCCACTATTTCGCCGGACTCATCCAGGATAGGACTTACGCGAACGAGCACGGGAAGGCGATGCCCCTCCTTATGATGCAGATACACCTCGCCTTCCACCATCGTGCCTTCAGTTATCGCCTTCTCAAGAGGACAATTCCTCAGGCAGAGGTTTAAACCTTTGTCATCGATGTGCATCAACAAATTATCATAGCAATGACGCTTGAGTATCTCCTGTTGACTAAAACCCGTCATCCGTTCCGCTGCTTCGTTCCAGTAAGTGATTGTCCGGTCTCTCGTGACAAAATAGACGCCATCGTAGAGCTTGTCCAGGAGTAAACGATACAGGTTATTTTTTGATGATTGGTCATGTATACCGTTCATGTTATTGTCCCTTTCCGCCGACAATGATTTCGTGCATTCTAAGCGTTGGTTGAGCATCTGCTATGGGTACTCCCTGACCGTCTTTACCGCAGGTCCCGATGCCAAAGCCAAGGTCATCGCCGACCATATCGATCTGTTGAAGTACTTTCAATCCATTTCCCATCATCGTAGCATTCTTTATCATAGGTCCTATTGTACCTTTTTCGATCAGGTAGCCCTCTGAGATCTCAAAAACGAAATCACCTTTTACAGTATCGACCTGGCCCCCACCCATCTTCATTACGAGAACACCGTCATCTACAGACGCCAGTATTGCGGCCGGGTCATCTTTACCGGGAAGGATCATCGTATTGCTCATTCTCGGAATGGGTTTGTAGCGGAATGACTCACGCCTTCCGTTTCCAGTGGAATTCTTACCATGTTTTAACGCATAAAATCTGTCAAACAAATAGTTTTGAAGAACTCCGTTTTGAACCAGAATTGTTTTCTCCCCTGGGACACCCTCATCATCAAATGCATATGTCCCTCTCCTGTGCGCCAGTGTAGCGTCATCGGCTACACAAATCAGGTCCGAAGCAATCTTCTCACCCAGCATTCCCTTATAGCAGGAAAGGCCCTCAAGCGCAAGATCGGCCTCAAGACCATGTCCTATGGCTTCGTGGATCATCGTTCCTCCTGCCTCGGATGCCAGCACGACGGTTTTCATGCCCATCGGTGCTTCCCGGGCAGAAAATAGTCCGGACAGTCTCTTCACTCCTCTGACGGCAAGCTCTTCAACAACCTGTTCACTGAAAAACTCGAATCCGGAAAACCCCCCAACCGCTTCATACGAGGTCTGCATTTCACCATTTTCCTGCCCCACAAGATACACATTCAATGTCACCTGTGTACGCTCATCTCGAACCGTTTGCCCGTCACTGTTTCCTATCTCCGTCTTTTGCAGGGTATCCCGATACACTATCCGGACCTGCACAATCCTCGGGTCCATTTTTCTGGCTTTTTGCTCGAGCGAACTCACCAGAGCTATCTTCCTGCTGACTTCAACTTCATCCGGATTCATCTTAATGGAAAAAGGATAGCTTGCTGTTACAGAGCTTCCATGCAGGTCACCGGTGTAGCTTCCTTCTTTTGAGAGTTTCGCCAACTGCTGGGCCATATCCGTGAGATGGGCATCGTCAAATAAATTTGTGGAGGCATAGTACGTCTTCCAGGGAGTTATGAGCCGTATCCCGTTTCCCCTGTCTTCCGCCCTCTCCAGTCTTTCAATACTGCCGGACTCCATCTGAATATGGGTGTATACCTTCTCTTCAGTGTATACGTCAGCGTAGACACCGCCGTTCTGCATTAACGTCTGTAAAACTTTTCGTCTATTAAACACCGGGAACCTCTCTGAACTTTACACCATTCTTTCCCAGATCCGAGATAATTCCTTCAATCTCCTCTTCAAACGAAGACGAATAGATGATCTCAATTAATCCCTTTTCCCCATCGAGTACCGAGAAGATGCCCACGTCTTCATACGATTCCAGAATGGATTTGAAAAATCCTATGCTCCGAGGCGGCATGACAAATCTTCTTGTTCGCTCAGTCACTTCACTCACACCGTTATCCTCAACTGGTGACAATCTTCAGGAAAGCATCTCAATGAAAGCTTCAATGCGCATCCTTGTCCTCGTATCGAGCTTTCTCGGAAGATCGCCCTCAATACTTATGATCGGCACATCTAACACTTCCCTCAATATAACGTCCTCAATAGCTCTATAGCAAAAAGCCTGCACATAATGAATAACACCCCGGATATCCCGTCTTTTGATTTCATCTCGTATATCATTCAGTCTCGCGAAAATGCCGTAGGGATATGTATAGCTCAGATACCTGTCTGCCACGTCAGTGTTTTTGAAGGGCATTGCAAACTGACGCTGAGTTTCATTAAAAACAACATGTCCGCCGACACTTTCGATAAAATCATGGAAATCGCTGAAAATGGGGGGCACACCGATACAGCCGAGCCGCACACCTTTTCTGCTCTTTCTGTTCGCTGCCTCAGCAACAAACATCTCCGCATCTTTTTGATAGTTGGCGTAATCACCGAGCATATCGGATGCCCTGACAAGCCACAGATGATTTTCGGCCCCGCTTATCAGACCATCTTTCCAGGTCATCTCATCTATCTTCCACAAGAGATGTCGCGTCTCAGTTACGCCAATATTGACCTTTCTGAGATTGTCTTCCGTGACCAGCAACTCTTGTTTCAGTTTACTGATTTCACGCGCGAGAACTTCCCTGTCGCGATCGTACGGGTACGAAAAAGGTATCGTACGTACACCGCGGTATCTGAGAATTTCTGCAAGCGCCTGTGTGTTACTGCAATCGCCCTCCATTACAGTAATGACAGTGCCCACACCATCTTCCATGATGACACCATACAGACCCTTTATCCAGTTACACATGCTCTTCGGAAAACCGTCCGCTTCTGCACGTTCTATAAATCTTTCCGGTCTTACATCTCCAATAAAGACATTATTGAGATCGCAGGGCGTAAATCCCCCTGCGAAAAGGAGTTCTACGGGTATTGTTGTGGTAAAGCCAATTGTGCCTTTGTTCATATCATCCTCAGCGCTGTTAACCTGACGTTACATGATCATTATACTATATGTCTCAAATTACCGGTGTTTTCAATATTTCGGTGCAGCTGTTCTTTTCATTTCAAAAGCGGGTACATCTTCAGAAATTGTGCAGGCTCTATTTCTTCTGCCCGGATGGAGGCAGGAAAGCGCATCTCCGCGTACAAAGACTCAATCTGCTCTTCCCCAAAGTATTTGGTTAACGCGTATCTCAGGATCTTCCGCTTGTTTTCGAAACAATGTTTGATGAAATTCAATGTTTCTTGATCCACACGCTCTGCCATATTCGTGAAAACCATCGAGAAAAAAACGCTGTCTACCTTCGGAGGCGGTACAAACACCCCCGGTTTTAGATTGAGAAGTATCTTCACATCCGCCAGAAGTTGACAGACCACCGACAGAGATCCATATGACCTCTGATGAGACCCGCTCACCAATCGTTGTCCTATTTCTCTTTGGGCTGTCATGTAAGCACCGCTGACGTATTGTCTTTCTGCCATTATCTTAAACAAAATAGGGCCTGTGATCCCATACGGAATATTCCCGATAATCTTTATCTTTCCGTGCTGAGCAAAATCAGCAATAGACATATCGAGAAAATTGCCAAAAACAATCGTAAGGTTGTCATGTGCTTTTTCGAACACTTCCAGTCTTTCTCTGAATGACCTGTCAAGTTCAATTGAATAAACCCTGCCTGCCTTCTCGCAAATGGCCTGCGTGAAATCCCCGTGGCCGGTGCCAATTTCGAGTACAACATCGTCCCGTGTCACTTCCGCGAGTTCGACCATTCTACGGAGAATCTTCTTATCTTTAATAAGGTTTTGGGAGAGGTTTTTCTTCAGCATGTTAGGAACAGTTCGAAGCTATGAGTTCGGAGTTCGGAGTCAACATGTCGGAGACTTCAGGGGTATTTTTACAGTCTTGAAATATCTTCACGGAGTACCCACTATTGTGTCGTTGTCCCAGATTTTCTTCTGTTCCGAACTTCTGTTACGGCCTTCTGTTTAACACGCCGAAGTATTCTCACTGCCTCTTAATGTTCATCCTTGAGTATGCGTTCATGTCCAGTCCGGTGGCAATCCCCTTGTTACGATAGAACTGGCCAAGCACTGCTACCATCGCGCCGTTGTCCGTGCAGAATACAGGTGACGAAAACATTACTTCTACGTTCCGGTTTACAGCACGCTCGGCAAAGATATTCCGCAACCTGGCATTGCAGGCGACACCTCCACCAACGACAATTCGCTTGATCGAATAGTCATCGGCAGCAGCAAGAGTCTTTGAAACAAGGACATCAAGGGCCGCCTCCTGAAACGAAGCGAGTGCATCCGGAAGATCGGAGTCCTTTACCGTGTGGTTCTTTGCGTAGTTGATGAATGCTGTCTTAAGGCCACTGAAGCTGAAATCGTAATTATTCTTGTCCATCATCGGTCGCGGGAACGGGATAGCATCCTTACGTCCACTGCGTGCCGTCTCTTCAATGATTCTTCCGCCCGGGTAGCCGAGGTCCAGGTACTTGGCGATCTTATCAAACGCCTCACCAGCCGCATCGTCTCGCGTAGTACCAAGTATGGTGTAGACGCACGGCTCCGTAACCAACAGTATTATTGTGTGGCCACCCGAGACAACCAGGGCTATGAACGGGAACTCAGGCTGTTGCTCCAGAAAAACACTCATCGCGTGCGCCTCCACATGATTCACGCCGATGAGCGGCTTTTTCAGCGCTACCGAAATCCCTTTAGCAAAGCACAAACCGATAAGCAGGGAGCCTACGAGACCCGGTCCGTTTGTCACACAAATAAAATCCAGGTCTTCTGCTTTGATAGAGGCCGTTTCAAGCGTCTGCCGAAAAATGACATCAATGAGTTCGAGGTGTTTACGGGATGCTATTTCCGGGACAATTCCCCCGAACACCTTATGGACATCGATCTGGCTTGAGACAATATTCGATCTGATCCGTCTTGTTTCGTCAATAACGGCCATCGACGTATCATCGCATGAAGTATCTATACCCAGGGTCAGCATGTCGTGGTACATCCGGATGGGGGAGACAGAGGCAATCTGAATGCCCTGAGCGGCAATACCAGCCTAGATGACCTGCAGCTGCCGGTCATCGAAAGTTACTTTTACTCTGGATTTCATCTCGGTCAAATATGATTTGAGATACTCTTCTCTGCTTTTTGCATTGAAATATTTTGTGTATGCTTCTTTATCTTTTTCCCACGTCTGTTTATCAGGTTGTTCTTCGGAATTAAATGCAAATACATAGAACCTGTTTCCCACCTCCACCGCCTTATCGTACAAAGGTTTTTCCTTTGTGACGCCCAGCAGTCCCTTGGAATCTTCAGGAATGAGGCCTATTCCGTTGATTGACTGTGAGGTTCTTGATACAAATTCCGTGTCTTTATCTGGCACCGGACTCTTGTTCTTTATCGCTTCCTCGGCTGCACTCTTTGCCAGCATCATTGCCTTTTCACTCACAATTTTCTCTTTGATCCTTTCGAGCGCCATTGTCTTGTCAAGGTCTTTGCCTTCTGTCACATTGACCAGTTGAAACACGTAAGACTTGCCGTCCGATGATCTCACAAGCCGTGATAGTTCGCCTTGCTTCTTCAAGTCCCGCAAATCTTCAATCCTGAGTCCTTTATATTGTTTTACAAGCTCACCCTCTTTCATCTCTCCGAGGGAGATCACTGCTAAGCCTTTGCTTTTTCCATACGCATCGATGTCCTTTGACTTCAGCAAATCCATGTACACAGCATCATCTTTGATGGAACCATTCTGGTCCACCGCGATGACCTTGAGAAGGTATGAGTTTTCGGCCCTGTACATGCTCTTCTGCTTTTCATACGTATCAAGAAGCTCCTTGTCAGTCACTTGCACTTTGCCCCGGAAGGCAGCCGGCTCAAAAACAGAATAGCTTAATTTCACTCTGCCCTTTTCTTTTACATAGCTCTTCCACGCATCTGATTCATTATAATAGGCGCCGGAATCCTGTATAACCGAGGCGGCCTTTTGCAAAAGCATTTCTCTTTTCCTTGAGGCTTCAAACTGTTCAGCGTCCATCTTGTTGGCCCTGAGCACTGCCTGGTACTGTTCCTTATTGAATTTACCGTCTTTCTTAAACGCTTCCACACTGTTTAGAAATTCAGCGAATTCATCATCACCGACTTTAACTCCCATTTCATCCGCAGCGATCATCAAGAGGTATGAGTTCACAATCTGGTCAAGTACTTTGTCTTTCAGCTTCATCTCCTTGGCCACTTTTTCATCATACTTTTCTTTAAAAATCATTTTATACATATCTTCTATTTTCTTGTACTCTGTTCGAAATTCCTGGACACCTACTTCATAGCTTCCTACTTTAGCGAGCGGCTTCTCCTTCGCCGACCAGGTGCTGTATCCAAAAAAAAGCACAAAGCTGACGATAATGGCGCCGAAAATCACCTTTATTATCCAGCTCCTTTGATACTTCCTCATTATTTTCAGCATGAACTCTCCCGGTATTGATGCGTGTTGATTTTGATATTTTAAAATAGTATATTAGAACTGTTTTTTCAATACATTATAAACTATTAAAAAAGGAATCTCCATGTTTGAGTCACTATTCGGATTTATATCGAAAGATTTAGCAATAGATCTGGGAACGGCAAACACGCTCGTATATGTGAAAGGAAAAGGCATTGTCTCCAACGAACCTTCTGTAGTCGCTGTTCACAAAGACAACAGGGGAACAAAGAAAGTCATTGCCGTGGGTGAAGAAGCGAAGAAGATGCTTGGAAAGACTCCCGGTAATATCGTTGCCATACGACCGTTGAAAGATGGTGTAATTGCCGATTTTGAGATCACCGAAGCGATGCTGAAATACTTTATCCAAAAGATACACAACAAGAAATCTTACGCCCGCCCAAGGATCGTCATATCGGTTCCATCCGGCATAACACCCGTCGAGAAACGGGCTGTCAAGGAATCGGCAGAATCGGCTGGCGCGCGTGAGGTCTACCTGATTGAAGAACCCATGGCTGCGGCCATCGGAGTGGGACTCCCGATCACTGAACCAAGCGGAAACATGATCGTGGATATCGGGGGCGGCACCACGGAGGTGGCTGTAATCAGCCTTGCCGGAATCGTTTACTGTAACTCAGTCAGAGTTGCCGGTGACAAGATTGACGAGGCCATCATCCAGTACGTGAAAAGGAAATATAACCTTCTTATTGGCGAAAGGACCGCAGAGATGATCAAGATAAGCATAGGCTCTGCATATCCGAATAGCAATGAGGAAGAGATGACCATAGAAATAAAGGGGAGAGACCTCGTGGGCGGAATTCCGAAGACTTTGGAGATCTCATCCAAAGAGATCCGTGAAGCAATCACGGAGCCGGTAAATGCTATCGTCGAAGCAGTCAGAATAGCGCTGGAGCGGACACCGCCCGAACTGGCGTCTGACATCGTGGACAAGGGAATCGTGATAAGCGGCGGCGGAGCGATGCTAAGAAATCTGGATCTCCTCATAAAGGAAGTCACCCGTTTGCCCGTTATAATAGCTGAGAATCCTCTTCTCGCAGTCGTTGAAGGCGCTGGTAAGGCTCTTGACGAAGTATCATTATTGAAGGAAATCGCCACTTACTTTTAATAAAGAAGTACATTGAAAAATTCAATCGCCATAATATTGGCTATCTTCATATTGATTGTCTCGTTTCTTTCCTTTACGAACACGCCGTTTGTCTTTAAGACCTTCTCGGCAATAAAGAGCGGCCTGTCAATTGCGGTCGGTCCTGCTTTATCCGCCGTCAGTAAGCCCGTAGACACGATCGGGGGGGTTTTTGGCGGATACATAGGACTGGTTAACGCAAGCAAGGAAAACAAAGAATTGAAAACCGAACTTGATGAGCTTCGGATGGAAAACACACGACTCAGAGAATACGAGCGGGAGAACAAAAGGTTCAAGGACCTGCTCGGCTTCATAGAAAGGAAGCCGAACACGATGATAGCCGCTCGTGTGACCGCCGAAGACCTGAGTAACTGGTTCAGATGCATCATCGTGGACAAGGGGAAAAAACAGGGCATCCGGCAAAAGATGCCGGTCATTACTCCAAAAGGAATCGTGGGCCAGACGGTTGAGGTAGACCAATGGCATTCGAAAATAATGATAATCAATGATACAAACTCTTCAATCGATGTCAGTGTGGATAACAAGAGTACACGCGGGCTACTTGAAGGAACCGGACAGAACATTCTAAAATTGAAATACGTGATCAAGAATGATCCGGTTGAAATCGGAGATAAACTCTTTACATCCGGTAAAGACGGAATCTTCCCAAAAGGTATTCCCGCCGGTATTGTCATGACCGTTGATAGAAAAAAGGCGGGAATCTTCGCCGACATAGACGTTATGCCATATAACAATTTTAAAGAGCTGGATGAAGTTCTCATCATCAAGAATCAATGAGAGTTTTTCTCTATATCATAATCTGTCTCGTTTGCATGGTGTTTGAATCCTCGATATCATCACGCATGCCAATTGATGTCTTTAAACCGGATTTTGCAGTGCCTCTCATCATCTACGTGACGTTTTTTATGGGACCGGGTTACGGAATAATAGCGGCATTGTGTACAGGTGCGGCCGGCGAGGTGCTGTCCAGTGCACCTACCGGATCAATCCTCTTCATGCATATGTCCATATTCCTGATAATGGCATTCATGAAAAAACAGCTTTACCTGGATTCAAAATACAGTTTTGCCGCCGTATGCGGGGGCGCGGTCATCATCCAATCATTCCTTTTTCTCGCGCTGTCCGTACTCGGAAAAGGAGAAACCGGAAATCTGTTTAATATTCTTTTCTACGCTATCCCTAACGCAATATTCACCGGCTTCGTATCGATATTCATCTATTCACTTCTCGAACGGATGGACACCGCCTATTCAGAGAGAGAATGATGAAAGAAGACTTTTCCTCAAATAAATTCAAATGGTGTAATCTCGTACTTGTTATCACTATGACAGTGTTACTGATCCGTCTATGGGATCTTCAGATTATGAGAGGACCCGAGATGCGGAAGTTGTCTGAGCAAAACCGTATTCGAATAAAGAAGATTGTCGCGCCCCGCGGTATTATACATGACAGAAACGGCAAGATAATCGCTGATACGCGGCCGTCATTCAATATTTACATTACACCGGAAGATATCAGGGATTTCAGTGAGACAATCGACGGCCTGGCAGGCCTCATACAACAGGATCGAGAAACAATTGTAGAGAAATTGAAAGCAGCAAGCTCAATGCCGAGTTCTTTTCCCGTGAAGATAAAATCGGACATTCCCATGGATGAAGTTGCCAGAGTTGAGGCACACCGTGTCTACATACCGGGAGTGAGCATCCAGATAGAGCATATGCGGAATTATATCTACGGACCGTCTTTTGCACATGTGATCGGCTACGTCTCGGAAATAAGCGAAGAAGAACTGAAAAACAAAAAGAAGTTCAAGGATTATTCTCCCGGTGACTATATCGGCAAGTACGGTGTTGAGAAAACATACGAGCAATATTTGAGAGGTGTTGACGGCGAAAAGCGAGTGGAAGTAGACGCAACCGGAAGAGAAGTACGCACCCTCGAAATTATTGATCCTACACCCGGTAACAGTTTGTATCTGAACATGGATCTGGATTTACAGCTTATCGCCGATAAGGCGCTGGAGAACAAAAGAGGTGGAGTTGTCGCACTCGATCCGAAGACCGGCGGAGTGGTCGTTCTCGCGAGCAGACCTGGATTCGATCCGAATAGATTCACATCGGGCATAAGCAAGGATGACTGGAAAGCTATTTCCGCAGATAAGGGACACCCTTTACAGAACAAAGCTATTCAGGCAGGGTATCCTCCCGGCTCAACATTCAAGATTCTTATGGCCATAGCTGCTATGGAAGAAGGAGTCATTAACGAACACACGACATTCGGATGCGGCGGAGGATTCGCGTTTGGAAACCGCGTTTTCAAGTGCTGGCAGCACAAAGGACATGGGAGTGTGAATCTGCAGAAGGCAATCAAGGAATCCTGCGACGTGTATTTTTACAATACAGGTGTGAAGCTGGGCGTTGACAGAATCCATAAGATGGCTGATATCATAGGTCTTGGAAAGATAACCGGAATCGATCTACCTGCAGAGCAAAAAGGTATTATTCCTTCGACACAGTGGAAGTTGAAGAGATTTGGTCAGCCATGGTATGAAGGCGAGACAGTCTCCGTTGCCATAGGCCAGGGGGCGGTATGGCTCACTCCGATACAACTCGCCCAGCTGGCTTCGTTTGTGGCTGATAACGGAAAGAACTTTAAACCACAGGTTGTAAACAGAATCATCTCGAACACGGGCCAACTGGTAAAATCATTCGTACCCGTCGTCAATGCTGAGATGAAACTAAAACCAGAAACACTGAAGATCGTTCAGAAAGGTATGCGCGATGTTGTTAACGAACCCGGTGGAACAGCGTATGGTTCGCGTATAGCAAATGTCGCCATGAGCGGAAAGACGGGAACAGCACAGGTAGGTTCATTGGGATCGGCAAGCTACCAGGGCGACCACGCCTGGTTCATTGCCTACGCTCCATCAGAGGAACCAACGCTCGCTATGTCGGTACTTGTCGAGTTTGGCCAACACGGAAGTTCACAGGCAGCACCGATCGCAAAGGCCATAACCGAAACCCTCTACAAAGAAAAAGTGGAAGTAAAGGAAGCCAAAGCACATGAGAATAGATAAGCGGAAATATTATCACCTGGATTGGTACCTTATCACTTTATCTCTTGCCCTCTTCCTCATCGGAATAACGAACCTTATCAGCGCAACAAGTTCGTTCAGCAGCACTTCTTACACTTTTATCATAAAGCAACTCATGGCATTTATTATTGGCGTAGTTCTGGTGGGCATCATCGTCTCTTATGATTACAGGCTCATTGCATCTCAATCAAAATGGATCTATCTCTCCGGTCTCCTTCTCGTCATACTCGTTCTCATTATCGGTATGGCAGCAGGTGGGGCAAAACGCTGGATCAGCATAATGGGGATCAGTATTCAGCCTTCTGAATTTATGAAACCTATTCTCATAATATGTCTCGCGAATATGCTGTATGAGAAGAAGAGACAGAACACGCTATTGAGTTTGCAGGACATCACAAAACCTCTCATGATGATATTCATTCCATTCATACTGATAGTAAAACAACCTGATCTTGGTACTGGAATAGTAGTTCTACTCTCGTGTTTTCTGGTATTGTGGTTTGTGGGGTTGAGGAAATCGACGTATGCCGTACTGTTTAGCGTCGGCGCTTTTGCGCCTTTCCTTGCCTGGTCCTATCTGATGAAACCGTACCAGAAGATGCGTGTACTGAGTTTTATAAACGTTGATGCCGATCCTGCCGGGTTCGGATATCACGCAAAACAAGCGATGATTGCCGTGGGCTCAGGAAGATTTTTTGGTAAAGGTTTCATGCAGGGAACACAGCATAAACTTCAATTTATCCCTGAACACCATACGGATTTCATATTTACCGTTTTTGGTGAAGAGTGGGGATTCTTCGGCTCGGTAGTATTATTTTCAATATTTATCGCCTTTATCCACCGGTGTCTCAAAATAGCGATGAACGCAAATGATGAATTGGGCTCTATAATGGCTTTCGGCATGGCATCGATCATATATATACAGTTCACGGTGAATGTGCTGATGGCTATACATCTCGCGCCTGTAGTAGGCATTCCGTTACCTTTCATAAGCTATGGAGGTTCCTCGATACTATCGACATTGGTGTGCGTGGGGATATTACTCAACATACGCATGCGACGCTATATGTTCTAGCAACAGCGTGTGAACCTTTACATATCTTCAATAAGAGCCCTACCAAACTGATTTTCGCACAAAACATGTTCCTGCCAAAAACCTTTTTCGCTCCATCTTGGGATTTCTTCAGTAGTTTGGAAAGAGCTTCCTTTACCATAACGGCCATATATTAGGGATTCTTGCTTTCGCAATTTCAGTCAACTATTAGAGCTGGCTACGCGAATAAATTGCATACTTCTCAGGCAAGGCATGTCATTGAAGCTCGTGTGTTTGCGATCTCCTTGTCTGTATTGCGCCGGATGAAATCGAGCACAGTTCGGACATAATCTTCGGGCCTCTGGTCGTAGGAGTTGTGACCGCATTTCGGAAAAACGGATAGTTCCCCTCTGGAGAGATTTCGATAGAAACTGATCGCCTGCTCTACGTCAAAAATGGAACTACGATCCGGATAGAGAACAAGCGATGGACAAACCACAAGAGGCAAAACCTGGCGCAGATCAAAAACTCCTGCACCATATGCGCCTCCGTATTCTGCAAATTTGTTATACCTCACTTCAGCGACATCACCATGCCATTCTATCATCTTCGCCTGAAGATCAGGTTCAAGCGATGCAAACTTATGTGGAAATTTCATGGCATTGAGTTCGGTCATGGGAATATCGCTGAAGCATTGAGTACTGGCCGCAGTCAATGTTCTTACCTCCAACGGGTACTGAATCGCATAGTCGATCGCAATCACGCCGCCCTCACACTGGCCTACCAGATGGCATTGGCTTATGTCAAGCGCATTCATCAACCGCCGGAGTTCTTCGACACTATAGGCACGATATTGATCACTTTCATAGAAGGAGTCGAAATCAGAGCCTCCTTCGGATCTCCCAAAACCACGTCGGTCATAAACAATTACCCGATATCCATGTATCACGATATGCGGATAGATTAATTTCCAGATTTTCCCGGATCCGAAACCATGGTGCAGTAGAACAACCGGTTCCCCGTTGCCGTAATCTTCATAGAAGATTTGTAGACCATCATTCTCTACAAACGGCACAAATTACTCCTTTCACTGTGGATAGAGCCTCCGATGTTCATCTTTTCTTGTGGTCGTCCGGATATGTTCGCCGGCGGTTTGCTAAATCTTCATTTCAAGGTTAACCATATTTCCGTTTTTGAATCCCATCTTTTCAAAAAAATGCAGGAAATCCGGATCATTCTTATCCACAAACACATACAAGGTATCCACGCCCACTTTCTTGAACATTGAAGACATTTCTTTCATGAGCAATCGGGCTATTCCTCTGCGATTGTATTCCTTTTGCACGCCCAGCGTGTCTATGTACGCAACATTTTCCGGCACTCCGTATTCCCATCCGCTCACATTTCCCAATATAAAACCAACTACTTTGTCTTCGACTTCTGCCGCCAATGAGGGCACTCCACGTGTTTCAGCCTTTTCAAGCTTTTCTTCCCAGTAATTCTCTCTCCGGGTGCCAAGCAGTGATTCATCAATATCGGCAACCGCTTTCAAATCACGTAAAGTGAGTACTCTTAGCTTAACTGATCGAGACTCATCCATGCCACCGCCTCCTTTCTGTAATTCTCAACCGTTTGTACATCAAGGGAAGTATAGCAGTCAATCTTCACTTGTCAAGACGCGCTCTTAAATTGTTTGAAACCATAGCACGAACACCCCTTCCTCTTTGTAAATGGCGTGTTCAATCCACTGCACCTGTGCTCAGTAGCACTCAGGCGTTTGCGGCGACCTTTTTCTGTATTCCACACACCCCATCCGTGAGGATATCAAAAATTGTCTGTGACATCTGCTCGGGACTTACCGGGTTGTCCGGATTGTAGGCATATATTGAATTGCACATACCGATCAGGATGAAAGTCATAGCCGTGACCTGGTTCTTCTTCATGGACGGACCGAAATAATCGGAGAGAACCCGATGTACAATACGGTTGTACTGCCTTTCTTTCTCAATGATTTTCTTATAAAATTTCGGAGGCAAATTCTGAACCTCATGAAACAATGTTTTTGCTTCGGCGTTATATCTCGGATATTGATCGACGTGTCTGAAGATGATACCTTTAACCCTCTCAAGGCCGCCATCATTGTTCTCAAGCTCCTGCTGCAGTTCTTTGAGAACGACATCCATGAAGTTATCCAATATGAAAAAAAGCACTTCTGTCTTGCTGGCAAAATAGTGGTATATACCGCCTTTGCTCAGTTTGGCAGCAAAGGCGATATCGTCCATACTCGTTTCTGCAAAACCTTTTTTGCTGAACAGTTTAGCTCCTACTCTTCCTATTGCGATTTTCTTCCTATTTCTATCTTCTCTCATCATCAATCTCCCCGGATTTACATGCTCTGTTTTCCAGGACAAATCTAGTCCTAACACCAGAACTGCAAAATATGCAGATTACCGGCAGAACGCAAATACTCTTTTACCTTCGTCAGAACTGCTACCCGTCAACACAAAACCTGCCTGGCAGCGGCACCTTCCTTTTATACTTCAGAGAGTTTTCTTCCCTCGTAGAATGCCTTAACATTGAGATCATGAAGCTTGGGCGCGAGAAGAGTCTTTATGGCATCGATAAACTGTTCCTCTTTGATCTCCGTAAAAAAATTGGAAAATGCACCTACGAGCACCACATTCGCCGCCTGCGTATTTCCAAGTTTGCGTGCAATCTCCTGTCCATCAACTATGTAAACATTTTCCTTGAAATACTTCTTGAACGTTTTTTCTACATCGTCAGGATATTTGGCCGTTCCCAGGCTCACACCGGGAGGAAGTATCTCCTGACGATTAATAATGATCCTACCGTCAGGCTTGATCCAATTAATGTATCGGAGTGCTTCCAGAAGTTCGAATGAGAGAAGGAAGTCAACATCGCCGTACTTGATGAGTGGTGAGTACACTTTCTTGCCGAATCTGAAATGTGTTGTAACATCGCCTCCACGTTGTGCCATACCGTGGACCTCAGCTTTTTTTACGTCGTACCCGGCCTTCAGAAACACTTCAGCCAGGATATTGCTTGCCAGAATCGTGCCCTGCCCGCCCACGCCCGAAAGAAATATGTTAGTGACCTTATTGTCCGTCATCGCGCACCTCCCGCCACAATAGCCTCAAATTTACAGACCTGAGTGCAAACCTCACAGCCTACACACTGGTCTTTGTTGATGTAGACAGTACCCTTTCTCTTATGACCGTCGGCTGATTGACCTTCACCTTCTTTCCAGCTTATGGCGGGACAGTTGATCTCAAGACAGGCCTTGCATCCCCTGCACGCATCCGTGTTGATGCTGTAGTAAGTGTTCTTAAATCTCTCCAGCGGTTTCGCTCTCCGAAGCATCATACATGGCGCATTTTTATATATCACGAGAGATGGTTCAGGCCGTTCCATTTCCTCTTTCATGACTTCCATGGTTTCTTTGATGTTGTACGGGTCAATTATTCTGATATGCTTGACACCGACGGCCTTTCCCAGCGTCTCATAGTCAATCATATTGGTCATTTCCTGGCGGACCGTAAAGCCGGTTCCCGCATGTTCCTGGTGCCCTGTCATACCCGTAATTCTGTTATCAAGAACAACGGTGGTCGATATGCCTTTGTTATACACCACATCCATGAGCGGAGTTACCCCTGAATGCAAAAAGGTAGAATCTCCGAGAACAGCGCAGACTTTGCTGAGGGATTCCTTTCCCAAAGCTTTCATGGCGCCATGTGCCATGCCAATACCCGCGCCCATGCAAAGATTCGCGTGCATAGACTGCAGCGGGGGCGCAGCAGCCAGACTGTAGCACCCGATATCACCGAATACAAAAGCGCCCAGTTTCTTTAACGCATAAAAGAAAGGTCTATGCGAGCAACCAGCGCAGAGGTTCGGAGGTCGTTTGGGAAGTTCTTCCGGTTTTACTCTTACTACCGGCTCTTTGTACTTCTTGCCTTTGATCGCCTTCTCGACAATTTCAGGGCTCAGTTCGAACATGTTGGGAATTACATCCTTACCATGGAATAATTTGTATCCCATTGCCCTGATTTCAGTCTCGAGAAACGGATCGAGTTCTTCCACAACCATAACCTTCTTTACTTTCTTGAAAAACTCTGCAATGAGTTTTTTCGGAAGCGGCCACACCATCCCGAGTTTCAGGTAAGAATATTCCGGAAAAACATCTTTCGTATAGAGATAGGAAACGCCGCTCGTTATAACTCCAATTCTCGGATCATTGATTTCCATGATGTTAAACTTGAAATCATCTGCATACGTCTCTAGTTTTCTCATCCTCTCTTCAACAAGTTTTCTGCGTATACGAACATTTGCGGGGACCATTACGTACTTCTGGGTCTTGCTCCTGTCCAGTTTCAGGGGGATCTTTGATTCAACCCGGTCCTCCAGTTCCACCGGAGAATCGGAGTGCGCAACCCTCGTCACGGTTCGTAACAGAACAGGTGTGTCAAATTGTTCGCTGATATCGAAAGCCGTCTTCATGAAGTCCTTACATTCCTGAGCATCCGAAGGCTCCAGCATTGGTACCTTGGCAAATCGCGCCCAGTTTCTGCTGTCCTGTTCGTTCTGCGAACTGTGCACGTTAGGGTCGTCCGCCACAATTATAACCATGCCTCCCTCTACACCCGTGTATGCCTGTGTCATAAAAGGATCAGCGGCAACGTTTAACCCCACATGTTTCATGGATGCCATTGACCGTGCGCCTGCCATTGCCGCTCCGCTCGCAACTTCAACAGCCACTTTTTCATTGGGGGCCCACTCAGCATAGATCTCCGGATAAGTATCCGCCACTTCCTTCAGGATCTCGCTGCTCGGTGTGCCTGGATAGGCGGCAGCAACAGTAACACCGGCCTCCCATGCCCCTCTTGCTATTGCTTCATTCCCCTGCATAATTTTCTTCATACTCCCTCCGTTTTCAAAAACATGTAAGTCCGTGGGACGCCCGCTTAGCTAAGACAAAGGACGTAAAATCCTGTCTTTCGATGTTACGTCCCAAATCCTGCGGTTTTTACTATTCACTATTCACCGTTAACTATTGACTCTTTTAATTGGTGGTCTTTCCACATCCCGTACTTCTCCATCACTGGGACTCGCGTCGTCCCTTCCAACAGCAAAGCTGTCGGAACCTTCCCTTCCCGCCCAAGAATGGGCTGCTTGACATGGTTTCCAGCGGCTTCCCCTTTCGCCTTTAACCTTTTTATCTTTAACCTCTATGCTGCATTTAAAGCCCTTCCTTCTACTGGGACTCGCGTCGTCCCTTCCAACAGCAAAGCTGTCGGAACCTTCCCTTCCCGCC
>CAYYLU010000034.1:20779-22238 GCA_964472475.1 uncultured Syntrophus sp.
CCTTTAACCTTTTTATCTTTAACCTCTATGCTGCATTTAAAGCCCTTCCTTCTACCGGGACTCGCGTCGTCCCTTCCAACAGCAAAGCTGTCGGAACCTTCCCTTCCCGCCCAAGAATGGGCTGCTTGACATGGTTTCCAGCGGCTTCCCCTTTCGCCTTTAACCTTTTTATCTTTAACCTCTATGCTGCATTTAAAGCCCTTCCTTCTACTGGGACTCGCGTCGTCCCTTCCAACAGCAAAGCTGTCGGAACCTTCCCTTCAGCCTCTTTCATGGGGCCGAAGGGAAGGTTCGTTTATCCTACTGATGGTCTTTCCACATCCCGTATTTCTCTCTTAATACTCTGTGAAGGATTTTGCCATTGCCTGTTCTCGGCATCTCTTCATCTTTGATGAAAACTACATTCTTGGGAACCTTGAAACCGGCGATTTTGCCTTTGCAGTATGCGCTGATCTCGTCAGCGGTGGCTGTTTGTCCTTCATGCAGTACAACAACGGCCATCAAGGTCTCGCCCCATTTCTCATGCGGTATGCCTATTACCGCAACATCCTTGACTTTCGGATGCCCGCCGACACAATTCTCGACCTCTGACGGGAATATGTTCTCCCCACCGGAGATAATCATGTTTGCTTTTCTGTCAACGAGGAACAGATACCCTTCTTCATCTTTGTACCCCATATCTCCTGCGCTGAAGTAACCGTCATCTTTGAAAGCGGCGGCAGTCTTTTCCGGGTCCTTCCAATAGGCAGTAAAGAGCATCGGGCTTCTTGAATAAACTTCTCCAACCTTGTTTGGCTCAGTCACCAGCTTGCCGTCTTCATCGTACAGTTTCAGCAGATCCGTACCGATGACCTCGCGCCCGCATGAACCAAGCTTCGTTAGCTGTTCCTCGGGTTTCAGGATTGTTACACAGCCTGCTTCCGTGGAACCATAGGCTTCATCCAACTGTGAGTTGGGGAACATCTTCAGGATGCCCAGTTTTGTATCTCTTCTGGCCGGCGCTGAAGAGATAAGCAGCTTCCGGATAGACGTGAGATCGTATTTCGCCTTTATCTCGTCGGACAGCGCGAGCAGCATAATGTAGTGGGTCGGTACCAATGAGGTAAATGTCACCTTGTGGTCGGAGAAGGTCTTGAGCAGGTCCTCTGGACTAAAGCTGACCATGTTGTAACACATGACACCCGCACCAACGAACGTGTTAACAAATGAATAATTGAGAGAATTGATGTGGCAGCACGGCATGACAAGCAGGTTGAGATCGTCATGACGGAAGAAATGATCGTGGATCATGATAAAATACTGACTAAACAGAGACCTGTGGCTCTTCATGACACCTTTCGGTTTGCCGGTTGTACCGCTTGTGTACATGATGATCCATGTATCCTCGCCGTCTACCTTGGTCGCCGGCTCTTCAGGACTTGCAGCGGCGAGTGCGCTCTCATAGTCTATGTAGCCGTCA
>CAYYLU010000035.1:0-21675 GCA_964472475.1 uncultured Syntrophus sp.
GCCGCTTTGTCAAACAGGCTCCTGTCATACTTTTCGATTGCTCTCCTCAAGTCGCCATCGGTGATGGAGCCGAGCAGTTCATCATTGTCATTATACACACCGGCAATCCCCAGTCTCTTGGACGTAATTTCGAGAATCGCGTCTTTCATGAGCGTGTTCATGTGGATCTTCGGTATATCACCGCCGCCATGCATCAGGTCCTCAACTTTCAACAGCAGTTTTCTCCCGAGAGCCCCACCCGGATGAAGTGACGCAAAATCTTCAATCTTGAATGCCTTCTTTTCCATCAGCGCAATCGCTAATGCGTCACCGAGCGCCAGTGTAGCTGTTGTGCTTGAGGTGGGCACAACATTATACGGGCAAGCCTCGTCAACACAGACGTTCAGGACGATATCTCCGTACCGCGCCAGAGTTGAGGAAGTGCCTCCTGTTATCACCACGGCGGGGATACTCATTCTCTTTATAACAGGTATGATCTTGATGACTTCCTCTGTCTCACCACTGTTGCTTACGATGATCGCAACATCTCCTTTCTGCAACATTCCGATATCTCCATGGAGAGAATCGGCGGGGTGCAGAAAAATTGCGGGAGTTCCCGTGCTTGAGAGTGTGGAAGCTATCTTCTTACAAATGAGTCCCGACTTACCCATGCCGATCAGAACGATTCTCCCCGCACACGCTGAAATCAGTTCAATTGTCTTGTCAAACTCATCTCCGAGTACGTTCATGACATCAAGGATGGCGTTTGCCTCCTTCTTCAAGACTTCTTTGCCGGTATTGACAAACGTCATAATACCCCTTCGATCTCCTGTAGCTTTTTTAAATATAGAGGAAGATTCTGAAGCGAGACGGAATTGGCACCGTCGCAAAGTGCTTCCGAAGGATTAACGTGCACTTCCATAAATATGCCGTCAACTCCCACGGCTATTGCTGCCCGCGCCAGAGGAAATACGAACTCGGACTCACCACCGGAGCGGCTTGATAACCCGCCGGGTTTTTGAACGCTGTGCGTCGCATCGAATATAACGGGGTACCCAAAGGACCTCATAATCGGGATAGATCTGAAATCATTCACAAGATTGTTGTAGCCAAAGGTTGTGCCCCGTTCAGTTACAAGTATTTTCGTGTTTCCGGTGGACTCTACTTTTTCAATCGCATGCTTCACGTCATATGGCGAAAGAAACTGTCCTTTCTTAATATTGACCGGCTTACCAGTCTTGCCGCATGTCACGAGCAAATCAGTCTGACGGGACAAGAGTGCCGGAACCTGAATTACGTCGACTGCCTGTGCTGCAGTGACTGCCTGCTCTTCCGAGTGAACGTCGGTCAAAACAGGGACCTTGAAGGTCTCTCTTACCTCAGACAATATCTGGAGGCCTTCCCGTATCCCCGGGCCGCGAAAGTTGTCAACTGAAGTTCTGTTCGCCTTATCATAAGAAGACTTGAATATGAATGGCACATTCAGCGCATCCGTGAGACTCTTCAACTGCTCCGCAATGCGAAGCGTCATGTCTCTGCTTTCAATTACACAGGGGCCACCTATAAAGACGAACGGTCTGGCTCCGATTCTGACGCCATTTATATCTATTTCTTTTTGCATTGTTCCTTTTCCTGTCTGTACAGGAGAGCGGCAGCAATAAAATCCCGGAATAATGGATGTGGCGCGAACGGTTTCGACTTGAATTCTGGATGGAACTGACAGGCGAGAAACCAGGGGTGTTCCTTCAGTTCAACGATTTCCGCCAGGGTCCCGTCCGGCGAGATACCGGAGATAATCATCCCGTTATTCTCAAGCCGCTCGCGAAAACTCATATTGAATTCATATCTGTGTCTATGGCGTTCATGTATAAGTTCGCTCCCGTATGCCTTACGCGCGAGACTACCGTCTGATAATTGACAGGGGTATGCTCCAAGTCTCATAGTCCCGCCTTTATCGGAGAATTTATCTCTTCGTTGAGTCTGATTGCTCCTGTCTACCCAGGTCTCTATCAGATATATGATCGGATACGGAGTGTTCTCGTCAAATTCACATGAGTTTGCATCCGGGCAATCTGCGAGATGCCTCGCGATTTCAACAACTGCCAGTTGCATCCCGAGGCACAAACCCAAATATGGAACGTTCTTTTCACGGGCGTACTGTATTGCGTTGATTTTTCCTTCGATGCCCCTGTCCCCGAAACCGCCCGGCACCAGGATGCCATCAACGCTGAGAAGCTCAGATGAAATGGATTTCTCAATATCTTCCGAATCAACGTAATGGATGTTGACCCTGCAGTTGTTGGCTATGCCTCCATGTGTAAGCGCCTCGTTCAAACTCTTATACGAATCTTTCAGCTTGACATATTTGCCGACAAGTGCGATATTCACGTCTTTTGCAGGTTTGTTAATGGCATCAGCAATGCTTTCCCAATGAGAGAGATCAGGCTTTTTGGCCCAGATGTTGAGCTGTTTTGTGATTCTTTCATCAAGCCCTTCATTGTGATAAACGATCGGCACTTCATAAATGTTTCCCACGTCTTTGGCGGCTATAACGGCATCTTTCTCTACATTACAGAAGAGGGAGATCTTGTCTTTTAAACCCTGGGACAGCACCTTCTCTGTCCTGCAAAGCAATATGTCAGGCTGAATACCTATGCCTCTAAGTTCTTTAACACTGTGCTGTGTCGGCTTGGTTTTCATTTCGTCAGCCGTCTTGATGAAAGGAACGAGAGTGAGATGAATAAAGAGAGAGTTTTCCTTGCCAAGATCGTTTCTCAGTTGCCGTATGGCCTCGAGAAAAGGCAGGCTTTCGATATCGCCGACGGTTCCTCCGATTTCGACGAGGACTACATCAATCCCCTCGTCAACATCGAGTATCCTTCTTTTGATCTCATCAGTAATATGTGGTATCACCTGCACAGTCCCACCCAGATATTCCCCTCTGCGCTCTTTTGAAATGACTGTATCGTACACCTGACCTGTGGTAAAGTTGCACCTTTTTGAGATCATCGCATTTGTGAATCGTTCGTAATGTCCGAGATCGAGATCCGTTTCGGCACCGTCTTCCGTGACAAATACCTCCCCATGCTGAAAAGGGTTCATTGTGCCCGGGTCCACGTTAATGTATGGATCCAGTTTTTTGAGCATGATATTAAGACCTCTTGATTCGAGGAGAGCGCCTATTGCTGCGGCTGCAAGCCCCTTTCCGAGTGAAGAAACCACGCCACCGGTCACGAATATGAATTTTTGTCTCATCAGTCTAGCTCCATCCTTCTATTAGTAATCTGATCATAGCCTCGCCATTCATAACTGTCGTACCGCCGGTACGCTCGTCATAACCTGTTTTGCATCCTGACACGCGATTTCTCTTGTCATAAATGACAAACGGAACAGGGACGGCATAATGGGTTTTCATCGTTATGGGCGTAGCATGATCAGTTACCAGAATAATACGCGCGTCTTCAGCGATTTCTTCGATTACCGGTCGTAAAACTTCAGCATCGATACGCTCTATGGCGATTAATTTTTCTTTAAGGTTCCCGCCGTGAGATGCTTCATCGGGTGCCTCTATATGGACATAGACTATGTCGTAATCACTGAGGAGTTCAATCGCCTTGCGGGCTTTGGCATTGTAATCTGTGTCCAGGTATCCGGTAGCACCCTCTACATAAGGCGCATCGAACCCTGCAAGCCTGCTGACTCCCTTCACAAGATCGACGGCGGCAACAGTCGCGCCCTTCAGGTGAAATTTCTCAGAGAAAAACGGCAACTTCGACTTCTTGCCCTGACCCCACAGCCAAATGCTGTTGGCGGGCAGTTTTCCCGACCTCTCTCGTCCTGTGTTGACCGGATTCTTCAGAAGTACGGTTTGTGATTGCTGCATAAGAGCTATGATCGTGTCTGCCCCGGGACCCGCCGGCAAATATGTGTTGATCTCTCTGCCCGTAATGTCGTGGGGCGGAGTTGTAGTCATCTGCCACTGGCCTGATTTCCAGAGCATGATATGACGATAACTGACACCTTTAAAAAATTCGAACGCATTTCCAGCCAGTTTATCATTGAGCTCATCAATAAGGGGTATTGCCTCTTCTGTCGTGATATGCCCGCCGCTGTAATCTGTCATGACAGTACGATCATTCTCGCCAAGATGAACGAGGTTGCAGCGGAACGCAACGTCATCATCCCCCAGTTCGATGCCCATGCCGGCGGCCTCGATCGGCGCACGACCGGTATAATACAGTGCAGGATCGTATCCGAAAATCGACATCGCGGCAACGTCGCTTCCCGGTGAGAAACCCTCCGGTATAGTCCGGACTTTAGCACAATAACCATTCTGCGCCATCATATTCATATAGGGTTTGTTCGCAGCCATGAGAGGCGTTCTGCCACCGAGCTCATCAATAGCGAAATCCGCCATACCATCACCGATAATCACAATGTATTTCATTCTTCAGGACCTTTGCTTGGCCATATTATATCAATTCTGCAGAGCGGCTTCACGTTTCTTCTTGCGTTATCTATATACTTCCCTCTTCGACTCTCATGTGGACGCTCTCACCTTTGATAAAGGACAGATTGTCGATGGTTTTCTTCGCCTTCATGAGGTTCCTTTCCAGCGCATCATGGGTGAGCATCACTATGGGCACGAAGCCGCCTTCCTTCCTTTCTTTCTGGGTGACGGCAGATATGCTGATTCCATGCTGAGAGAGGACGCCCGATACTTTCGACAGGACGCCGGGTCTATCTTCTGCCGTGAAACGCAAATAGTGCGGCACAACCGACTCTTTCGGTTCCGTTCTCTTTCTGGTTGTTTTATACGCCGGCATTCTGACGGATGTGTCACCCGCGCCTATCTTGGCGGCAATATCAACTACATCGCTTACGACTGCACTCCCGGTAGGATCCGCTCCTGCGCCCTTTCCGTAGAACAGCGTTGGCCCTACCTTGTCGCCAATCAGGTATACGGCATTGAATACACCATCCACGGCGCTCATCGGATGGCTCATCGGAATCATCGCCGGTTCGACGCGTGCCTCGATAAAGCCTCCTACCTCTTTCGCCATTGCAAGAAGCTTTATCTTATACCCAAATTCACGCGCGAAGAAGATATCTATCGGTTTTATCTTTGATATGCCGCCCACGACTATATCTTTCATACGTATAGGGTATGAAAACGCAAGCCTTGTAAGAATATTGAGTTTATGGGCTGCGTCGATTCCTTCAATATCGAACGTCGGGTCCTTTTCGGCGAAACCAAGCTTCTGTGCATCACCGAGAGCCTGATCGAAAGACATCCCTGTCTCGGTCATTTGTGTAAGAATGTAATTGCTCGTACCATTAAGTATACCGAGCATATAACTTATATGGTTACCGACAAGACCTTCGCGTATAGCGCGAATTACAGGGATACCGCCACACACGGAGGCCTCAAACCCTATCTCCCTCTGATTCGCTTCAGCGATCTTAAAAAGTTCGTTTCCTTTTTCTGCGAGAAGCGCCTTGTTGGCGGTGATTACCCATTTCTTTTTTTCGAGTGCACGCCTGATGAAATCGTAAGCCGGGTGTATACCGCCAATCAGTTCAACGACTATATGTATGTTTTCGTCATTTATCAGGCTCTCGGCTTGTTTCGTTATCAGATCTTTCGATATGCCGGACCCCTTGATTTTCTTCGGATCTATCTCGGCAATCTTGACTACTCCGATGTCGAGCCCGGTCCTGAGTGTGATGAGTGGCTGATTCTGAGTCAATACATTGTAAGTTCCCTTGCCAACTGTACCCAAGCCGATAATGCCAATTCCAATCATAATTTCTCCGCTGAAAGAATGAGGATTCTGTACTTTGTTGCTCTTGTTGCAGTGTATCAGTTCATATCAACTGAAAACAAGCGATTGCCAGTGAAAACAAGGTCAGGCAATTGCCATCTATTGAAAATAACACAATAATGTGTTTACAATCAAGCCAAACAAACGGTGAACGGTGATTAGCGTTTGGTGTCTAGTAACAGAGCGACGATTTCCGGATTTTCAATATTCGACGTCAAACATCGGACCTTGAATGTGCGTCAGAGGGCTCTCATCAGCGCGTCCATGAAGCGTTGGTTTTCTTCCGGCGTGCCGATCGTTACGCGGATGTATTCCGGCAAGTTGTAGGCACCCATGAACCTTACCAGGATTTTCTTCTCAAAAAGCTTTTTCGTAATCTGTTCCGCCTGTTTACCGAGTTTGATTAAGATGAAGTTAGCTTCTGTGGGCACATATTCAACGGATTTTTCTTTAAGGGTTTTGTAGTAGATCTGTTTTTCCCTGCTATTGTTCTGAAGCACTCTTTTCAGATAATCGGTGTCTGACAGGGCGGCCCGTGCGGCGATTAGAGCGACCATGTTGACACTAAACGGTTGTTTCGTCCTTTCCATGAATGACATGACTGCCACCTGTCCAATTCCGTAGCCAACCCGCAGGCCCGCAAGTCCATATGCCTTCGAAAACGTGCGTAGCACAACAACCGGAAAATCACTTATGTACTCCAGCGATTTTGGGAAAACCGGGCTTTCAGCAAACTCTCCGTACGCCTCATCCACAACAACAAGAATATCTTCCGGCAGAGAGCGCACGAAACTGTCGAATGCCTTAGCTTCGAAGATCGTACCGGTCGGATTGAGCGGATTATTCACAAATATTACTCGTGTCTTTTCATCAACGAGACCTCTTATGGCTTCTAAATCGACATACATGCCGTTCATCGGGGCTTTCTTCACTTCATAACCGTATATTTTGGCTGCTATATCGTAGAACGCGAAAGAAGATTCGGATATGACAACACCGTTTTGCCGGTCGTTCTTCAAGGCTTTCAAAGAAAGCTCAATTAACTCATTAGACCCGTTACCTATGACAACCTGTCCGGGGCTCAGATCGTGCAACGATGCTATGGCCGACTTAAGTTCTGCCTCTCCGCCGGGATATCTGCTTATCGCGGGCAGTGATTCAAGAAGAGTCGAGAAGACTTTTTTGGAGGGCGGGAAAGGGTTTTCGTTCGAAGACAGGATCGTCCACCCGTCCTCAAAACCGTACATCATTGCCTTTGGATAATATGGAATTTGCTGTAATTTTTCGTCTATTGTGATTTTCATTCTGTGCGCCGTGTCCTAATCGTATTTACCAGTTCCATAGCATTATTCTGCATAATTTCGAAGTCTTCAGCGGACAGGCCGGCTCCTAAAACGATCCGCAGTGCCTGGGAGTTATCGACGAGGTCTGAAGGTCCGTGCGAATCTGTATCAAAGATAAGTTTTGCGCCTGTTTTTTTTGCCAGTCTCGCGACGTGGCCGTTTGTCAGCGAATGTCCCTTTCGCGCGCTGATCTCCAGTAGCACACCTTTTTCCCTGGCCAGAAAGACCTCTTCTTCGCTGATCAGTCCCGGGTGCGCAAGTATGTCCACACCGGCCTCTATCGCCGCCCTGTTTGTGCCGGCCTCTACGGGTTCTACTATTGTTTCCCCATGAACGACCACATATCCGATACCCAGCATTCGAGCCTGTCGGACTATTGTGCTGAGCAGTCGGACCGGGCTGTGGGTTATTTCAACGCCCGGAATCAGCCGAATACCATCATAGTAAACGGTCTGATCAGGCAGTTTCAGTATGGACGAGACTACTTGCTCGATGTTGGTTACATCCACGTGATCGGATATGCCGAGAATTTTATAGCCTTTTTGCCGGGCCCTTCTCGCCAGTTCGAGTGGTATGAGCGCGCCGTCGCTGAGGATTGAATGTGTATGAAGGTCAATCATGTTTCACATCTTGTACTTTCCAAAGTCATCTTGAGACAGGTTCTCCAGTAAGTCTTCCCACTCTGAAGTATCTGTAACCACTTTATCACCTTTTTGCGAGAGGTCGACTTTGGCTGAACGTTGAATGACGCTCTCTTCCACAAATATTGAGGCACCGGTTCGAATAGCAATCGCGATAGCATCACTTGGACGAGAATCGACAGTAAATCTCCTTTTATTTACCTCCAGGTGGAGAATAGCATAATACGTATTGTCTTTCAGATCGTTTACCTCGATCTTCACCACTTTCGCATGCAGGCTGTCGAGTATATTCTTGAGCAGGTCATGCGTCATTGGCCTCGGGGTCTGGATATTTTCGAGTGCTGTTGCTATGCTTGAAGCTTCCAGCAGGCCTATCCATATCGGAAGGACATCTTTTTCTTCCAGGTCTTTGAGTAGTACGATTGGTGTATTTGTGAAAGGATCAACCGTGATCCCTGCCACCCTCATCTCCTTAAGCATCGTAGGCCCCCTTATTCTCAGGGTTTTCGCCCCTCAGAGAATTAGCATAACCTTTTATGATGTCTACCTCCACGAAATTATGTATCATGTTGTTGTTACCTCTGAAATTTACGATCTTATTGCCTCTTGTTCTGCCGCTCAAATCTTCCTTCGAATTTTTACTATTGTTTTCAACGAGTACCTCAACCCTTGTTCCCACCAGTGATTCGTTTCTTGCGACGGTGATAGCTTTCTGTTTCTTCTGAAGATGGAGCAATCTTGCCAGTGCCACTTCGACGGGGACAGGGTTCGGCAGTTTTGCGGCCGAAGTGAATTTCCTCGGTGAATAGGCGAAAGAAAAAATGTTATCAAACTCTATCTCTTCGACCAGCTTCATGGTCTCCAGGAAGTCCTCCTCTCCTTCGCCCGGGAAACCCACAATGCAATCTGCCGTCACAGCTATTCCGGGACATGTCTGCCTGAGGACCGCTATCTTTTCGCGATACTCCCCGACAGTATAACCCCTGTTCATGAGTTTTAGTAGCCTGTCCGATCCGGACTGAAAAGGCAGATGGATCGCCTCGCAAAGTTTATTGAGCGAGGAAAAACATTCAATAAGACTCCCGGAAAGGTCTTTCGGATGAGAGGTGACAAACCTGATCCTCTCAATTCCATTGATATCATTTATCTTATGAAGCAGTTCGGGGAAAGATACGTCCTGTGCGTTCTTGTTGTATGAATTGACGTTTTGACCTAATAGCGTAACCTCTTTCGTCCCGCCACGGGCGAGCGTCCGTATTTCTTCCAGCACATCAGTGCTGTTTCTGCTGGACTCTCTGCCTCTCACGTATGGTACGACGCAATAGCTGCAGAAGTTATTGCAACCTCTCATTATTGTAACAGAAGCTCTGAGGGGAGCCATGAAATCGTTTCCGGGAATCACCGGAAGAGCTATTTCTGTCCCGGTTCCGGAAAAATCTGAGAAACGGACGCCCTTACGGGCCTCTTCGACTGCCCTGACAATCGCATCTGCTCTCGATGGACCCAGGGCGAAGTCTATGAACGGCAGTTTCCGGAATATGTTGTCCTTCTCCAGTTGGGCAATGCACCCGGTCACCCCGAGTATGGTACCGTTCTTCTTTTTTATGCTCCGCAACCTGCCCATCCGACTGTAGAATTTCTGTTCGGCTTTCGCGCGGACACAACACGTATTGACAACGATAAGATCTGCTTCAATTGCATCAGGAGCCAAAGACAGTCCCTCGCCGGACAATGCGACGGTCATTCGCTCCATATCATGATCGTTCATCTGACAGCCGAAATTTTCTATGAGGAATTTCATTGGTGCGGGTAGCGCGAGCTCCTTCTGAGTAACTTACCTGTTAACCCCATAAAAACCAATTCACTATTTTGTCATGCCGGACCTGATCCGGCATCTAGGAAAAAAAGCACTGGATACCTGCCTCCGCAGGTATGACGGAATCGATGAAACTTTGCGGTGTAACAAGTTACTCTCTTAAAAGATCGCCCCAAAGGGCGTATACCGCTAAATAATGTTATTGGTAACCGGACATAGCACCCGGTTACCAATATTTTCTTTTCATTGAATGAATTACAATAATTTTATGTACTTGACTCCCTAGCCTCTAATTTTGAATTTCGGCTCAAGTTTCTCCATCTTTTTCACTATTCCGCCATACTCAAGTTCGGAATAGGGTAGCATTGCGGGGCCGGAGAAGCCTTGTTCACGAAGTTCCGTTGCTTTTCTGGCGACTTTAGTTCTTATGTAGTCCCAGTACGGATGATCGAATGCATCTGCAGGTTCTGTCAGTTTGCCGTTGTGTACACAGAAAGCAAGTGCGCTGACAACCGGAGGCCCATCGAAATAGGATACGCTTGAGTTCATCTTGACGGGCATGAGCGGACCGTTGTGGCTGCCCCTCATGAATCCGGCAACATAGTGGCCGATGTTAAACGGTGCGAGTGCCTCACCGGTTGCCGGGAACGGACCCTGACATCTGACCAGCATGACCGGGTCATCCTTCCCGGTGTATTTTCCAGCGATATTGTGCAGCCGGGAAGTACATGCGCTTGCGGCAATTTCGTTGTTTTCGCGCGAATAGACCGATTCGACGACATATCTCTCGTTGTCTCTCAGAAGTGCCGCGATATCATACATATCTTCAGGCGTATTCAACTCAATGATCTTGTCGCCTTCTGTATTCGCAACGTCCATTATTACAAACTTGAATCCTTTTGCCATATTGGGAGAAAGCATAAGACCCGAATTATACATAGGATCAGCAAACATGAGATAAAGAGGAAGGTTGTAGGCGCCCGGGTCCGTCTTATCGGCCGCGAAAAATACAAATGGTTCATTCGGCCTTTCCTCGAATTCCATCTCGGCAACAGCCGGTCCCATACCCTTCACATTTCCCGAGAAAGAGTCCTTGAGGAGGTCCTGGCCTGCGCCATAAAGTCCCTGGTCTTTCGCGACGGCCGTGCCGGCGACAAATGCATCCCATGCAAACTTGTGGATTTTATCATTCCCTACGCCGTTTGTGTGCGAAAAGAGGATGGCGACATCATCGCCGGTATGACAAATAAAGGAATCAAGAAAAAGCCCTTTGTTTTCCTGTGCACAAAAATCTTCCACCCTTTTCAGAAGTCGTGCGCTTGGCTTGATGTGTCCACCGAGGCTGCCGATATCTGCCTTAATAACGGATAATGTAACTTTCATAGACTCCTCCCGAAATATTTTATATATTTTGCTATTGAACCGGTAAACGTCATATCCAAGCCGAAAGGAGTTATAGAAATATAATTCCTTTCTACAGCAAAAAAATCAGTTCCACGCCGGTTCTCGTACTGTTCGGCTTTTCCGCCAATCCAGTAATAAGACCCTCCACGCGGATCGGTACGCTTGATGACTTTATCATTATATATCCTTTTCCCGAGTTTTGTCATCATCAAACCTTTTATACTCTTGAAGGGTATATTGGGGATATTGATGTTCAGGAAGGTGTCCTTTATAAACCGTTTGTCTGCAAGCATTTCAACAATCCTGGAGACTGATTGGGCGGAATCGCTGAAGAGAAAATGTTCACGCGCACAGATAGACACGGCCATGGAAGGGATTCCCAGAAAAGCGCCCTCTTTTGCCGCTGCTACGGTTCCAGAGTAATGCACATCCTGTCCCATATTCGGTCCCTTGTTAATCCCGGAGATAATCATGTCGGGCTTCCTCTTCAGAACCGCCCTTAAACCCAGGTAAATACAATCAGCCGGGGAACCATTCGAAGCATATGCATCATCGGACAACTTTCGCAACCTCAACGGCTTATGCAAAGTTATCGCATGCCCCGCGCAAGTTTTTTCCCGTTCGGGCGCCACGAGACAGACTGTATGATTTTTCCTCAGAACAGAGCGCAACACCTGTATGCCGTCAGAATGGACTCCGTCATCGTTTGTCAAAAGAATTAACAAGAAATCGCTCTATTAAGGTTCCCCCAACGTGCACATCGAGGTTAAAGGGGAGGGGTAACTGGTGCTCGCACCGGTGTCTCAAGGGTGCTCCACCATTCCAAGGGAAAATGTAAGTATCGGGGCGACGGGATTTGAACCTGCGGCCTCTTGCACCCCAAGCAAGTGCGCTAAACCATGCTGCGCTACGCCCCGATCGATTAGTTAATATAAAGAATAACGATAGGAAAGTCTATACTTTTTAGGAGTTTTTGTTGACTTTTGTTATGCGATTATCATAATATATTTAGCTTTTTTTAATACAAGCTAGAGGAGTCCCCAATGTACGCGATAATAGAAAACGGCGGCAAGCAGTACAAGATCGAAGAAGGCAAGAAGGTCAGACTCGAGAAGATGACGGCCACTGAGGGCGAAGACGTGCGCCTGAGCAATATTCTGGCAGTGAACGGTGTGAATGGAACCGTTGTAGGCAATCCGTATGTGAACGGCGCGTACGTGAATGGAAAGGTGCTCAGCCAGGGACGTGATAAGAAAGTGACCATTTTTAAGTACAAAAGACGCAAAGATTACAAAGTGAAAAAAGGCCATCGACAGGCCTACACGGAACTGTTAATTGAAAAGATTGTGACGGAGGCGTAAAGATGGCGCATAAGAAAGCCGGCGGAAGCTCAAGAAATGGAAGAGACAGTGGAGGCCAGAGACTTGGCGTGAAGTTATATGCCGGTCAGGCAGTAAAAGCGGGTGGCATCATTGCAAGGCAGCATGGGACAAGAATACACGCGGGTAAGAATGTAGGAATCGGAAAAGACTATACCTTATTTGCATTGGTTGACGGCACCGTACAATTCGATACGGCAGGTGATAAGAGAAGGGCTTATGTCGATCCCCTTGAATGAAATTTGTCGATGAAGCGTCTATATATGTTGAAGCCGGACGAGGCGGTCACGGCTGTGTAAGTTTCAGAAGGGAAAAATTTATTCCGCGCGGCGGACCTGATGGCGGTGACGGCGGCAGGGGAGGAAACGTAATCCTGACCGGCAAAAGGAACCTCGCAAGTCTTTTAGATTTCCGATATAAACGAAGATATAAGGCACAGGATGGTGGACCCGGTTCCGGGCAGAATAAGACTGGAAAGCGCGGTGCTGATATCATAATCCATGTGCCACTCGGAACCGTCATTTACAGAGAGCCGGACTTGGCGGAATTGTTCAATATAACTCAGGACGAAGAACAATTTATAGTAGCTCATGGCGGCAGGGGTGGACGCGGAAACACCCGTTTTGTAACACCCGTACACAGGGCGCCACTCGAACATGATGAAGGAGAAGAAGGTGAAAGCCTGTCTCTGAAGCTTGTATTAAAATTACTTGCGGATATAGGACTCGTGGGACTCCCAAACGCCGGTAAGTCAACACTTATATCACATCTGACGGACGCAAAACCAAAAATAGGGGATTATCCGTTTACTACCCTCACGCCGGCACTTGGTGTGCTCAGGAGCGGCGAACAAACCTTTGCAATAGCAGATATTCCCGGAATCATAGAGGGAGCGTCATCCGGCAGAGGATTAGGAATCACATTTCTCAAACACATCGAGAGAACGGCAATGCTGCTCATCGTGCTTGATTCGTCGTCCCCAAACACGCAGAAAGACTACGATATTCTGATGCGTGAACTGGGAGAGTATAAAAAGGAAATGTTGACAAAGAGAAGGATCGTAGTATTGAACAAATCCGATCTGGTATCGAAAGTTGCTCTTTCAGGACTTTATGAATATTTCATGGAGAAAGGAGAATCTGTCGCGCTTGTAAGTGCTCTCGCAGGAGCAGGACTGGACGAATTAAAAGAACTGATTCGCAGCAAGAAAGAAGTCCTCACCGCGGCAAATTCCTGAATGGTACGCATGGACTCGCAGCAGACGATTAAGAAGAAGACGCCTTTGAAAAGGATTGTGGTCAAGATAGGCACATCCGTGCTTGTCGATGAAAACAAGAAGATCAGCACGGCAAAAATCAGAGAGATCGCCAGACAAGTGCGCTCAATAAAGTCCCGGGGTATTGACGTCGTTATAGTTTCAAGCGGTGCCGTAGCATGCGGTATGGAAACAATGGCGTTGTTGAAAAAGCCGAAGGAAATAGCCAGAAAGCAGGCGCTCGCTTCGATCGGTCAGGTCTTGTTGATGAAGATGTACCGTGAAAATTTCGAACGGGAACAGATGAAAGTGGGGCAAATCCTTCTGACACATGAGGATATTAAGAACAGAACCCGGTGCATAAACCTGATGAACACGTTCGACGAACTATTGAAGATGGGGATAGTACCTGTCATTAACGAGAATGATGCGCTCTCTTTCACGGAAATTAAATTTGGTGACAATGACAATCTATCAGCCCTGATTGCTCAAATTACAGAGGCTGACCTGCTTCTGCTTCTCTCGGATGTTGAAGGGCTTTTTGACTGTGATCCGAACGTCAATCCTGATGCGTGTATGATTCCCGTTGTCAGAAGAATAGATACGGATATTGAGAAGACTGCAACCGGTACGGAAAGCGAAAAGAGCGTCGGTGGAATGGTGAGCAAACTGGAGGCTGCAAAAAAAGCGGGATGGTACGGTATTCCCACGAGAGTTGTGCTCGGGACGAAAAAGGACGTTATCCTCAAGGTGGTTGAGGGCGAGCAGATAGGCACCTTGTTTCTCCCGGAGAGAAGGCTGGCAAGAAAGAAATGGTGGACGGCCTTTGCGTACAAGACCAAAGGTGTTCTCTGGATTGACGAAGGAGCGGAAAAGGCAGTCGTCCACAACGGAAAGAGCCTTCTCCCATCAGGGATTCTGGAATCTGATGGTGTCTTCTCGATTGGAGAATGCATTGAGATGAAGAATTCACGTGGAAAAGTTATCGCCAAGGGTATCATCAACTACTCTTCCTCCGATGTGGAGAAAATCAAAGGTCTGAAGAGTGCCGATATAGAGAAGAAGCTTGGCCACAAATACACGGAAGAGATAATACATCGAGATAACATGGTGATTATATGAAAAAAGACCATTCAGGCCGTTTGAAACGCTCAGAAAGTTCAAACCGCTCAAATCGTTCAGAGCAACCGAAGGGGTTTGACCATTCAAATCTTTCGAACGGCGATAATCCTTCAAACAGTTCAAGCAAGGTAAAGGGTATTGCAAGCCCTGCCGAGCTTGCCCGGAGAGTCAAGGCAGCCTCATACAGCCTTGCACATGCAAGCACAGATGCCAAAAATGCTGTACTGGCCAAGCTGGAAAGACTGTTGTCCGAGCAGGAGGAGCACCTCTTCATTGAAAACCGGAAAGACATAAAGGCAGCTCAAAAAGCGGGCCTTGGCAAGAGTCTCATAGACAGACTTCGCATTGACGATAAGATTATCCGTGAGATGCAGGGCAGCCTGCGAGATGTAATCAGACTTCCTGATCCTGTCGGGGACATTGCTAAAACATGGAAGCGGCCGAACGGACTCCTTGTGGGAAAAATGAGAATCCCAATCGGCGTGGTTCTGATCATTTATGAATCCCGGCCGAATGTTACAGTAGAGGCATTTTCGTTATGCTTGAAGAGCGGCAACTCGGTAATTCTTAAGGGCGGCTCCGAGGCGTATCATTCGAATACGGCACTCTACGGACTCATTCGGGAGGCACTGGAGGGCTCGTCCATACATGCTGATGTGGTCGGTCTTGTTGAAACTGCTGATCGTGAATATATTTATGAACTTCTCAAGATCGACGAACACATCGATCTTGTTATTCCGAGAGGCGGAGAAGCCCTTATCAGAAATGTAGTGGAGCAATCCAGGATTCCTGTCCTCAAGCATTACAAAGGTGTTTGTCACGTATTTGTTGATGATTCGGCGTCTTTGGAGCAGGCATTCGACATCTGTGTCAATGCGAAAGCCCAGAAACCGTCAGCGTGTAATGCTATGGAAACACTGCTCGTGCACAGAAAGATTGCGGGCAAGTTTCTTCCGGAAGTGGCAAAGAGATTCAAGCGACAGGGGGTCAAGCTCAAGGGATGCAGTCGTACACGTAAAGTGCTTACGGATATTGAGCCGATCAGAGAGACTGAGTTGTATGAAGAATACCTGGATCTGACGCTCAACGTAAAGATCGTCTCGGATGTAAACGAGGCCATAGCTCATATCAGAAAATATGGCTCGAGCCACACGGATTCGATTGTTACGACCAATTACGAGAATGCCTGGCTATTTTTGAGAGAGGTGGATTCGTCATTGACCCTGATTAATGCTTCAACCCGGTTGAACGATGGCTTCCAGCTTGGCCTTGGTGCAGAAATGGGTATCAGCACTACGAAACTGCACGCGTTCGGTCCGATGGGGCTTGAGGAACTGACGGTAACGAAGTTCATCGGTTTTGGTGATGGGCAGTTGAGGACGTAGCAAAATGGCGGTGGGGATTTTCGGAGGGACATTTGATCCGGTACATTTCGGGCATTTACGTATTGCTGAAGAGATCAGAGAGACATTTTCTCTCGAAAGAATCTACTTTGTCCCGGCACGCGTGCCGCCTCACAAGAAAGGGAGGGAAATTGCCGATGCAACTGAGAGATTCCACATGGTGAAATCGGCGGTGCGGGGTAACAGATTCTTCCGGGTTTCGGATATAGAGATTCGGCGCGAAGGACCATCGTACACGATAGACACACTGACGTATTACGAAAAGAAGTTCCGGAAACTCTATTTCCTGGTTGGTGCAGATGCATTTGCCGAGATCGAGACGTGGCATTTGTATCCTGAGCTTTTCAGTCATGCTGATTTTGTCGTGTTGACGAGACCTTCGGGTGTCGGGAGGACCATTCCCGAAATGCTCCCCATGAGACTCAAGAGGGACATGAAAAAAATTGGCAAGACGCTCTGTGTACATAAATCAGGGAGGATGATCCATCTTCACCGGGTCACGCCCATTCATATTTCATCTACCGAAATAAAAGAACTCTTGAAAACGGGACGCTCGATCAGGTATCTTGTTCCCGCTTCGGTGGAGAAAATTATTACCGATAGGGGTTTATACAGACAATAAATGGAACCATTCGAAAAAGCAAAATTGTGTGGCGGCTTCGCTCAGGACAAGAAGGCAAAGGACATAGTGATAATGAACCTGGCGGGTCTGACCGATGTCGCGGATTATTTCGTGATAGCGAGCGGGACCGGCGAACGTCATGTAAGGACAATTGCCGACGGCGTTGAAGCAGGCTTGAAAGAGCATGGCGTAAGACCGTTCTCGCTGGAAGGACATTCAGATGCGCGATGGATAATCATCGATTATCAGAGCGTTGTCATGCATATTTTCCTTGATCAGCTTAGGGAACTCTATGATCTGGAGAGTCTCTGGATAGAAGCAGAGAAGTACAGGATACAAAACGAAAAACAACCCGCAGGAGTGGAGAATGAAAAAGAAAGAACGTGATTTTTATCGGAAAAGACTGCTCAAAATGCGAGAGGATATACTGAATAAAGCAAAAAAACTGAAAGAAGACTCCTATACTCTCGGCACTGACGGCATACAGGATATGGCTGATGCGGCCAGCAACACGTATACCGCCGACATACTGATGAGCATAAGCGATAACGACATCAGGCTTCTTAAGGATATTGATAACACCCTCGATAAGATGGAAAAAGGAACATATGGAATTTGTGAAGAATGTGAAGAGAAAATTAACGAGAAAAGACTTGAAGCAAACCCGGTTGCAAGGTATTGTATAACCTGTAAGCGACAAATGGAGGAGAAGGGGATCTGACGCAATGAGGTCTAAGACCGCAGCCTTTATACTGCTTTTTGCTCTCTTCTTTGCCTACTATACCTACCTCTCGTTATTGAATCCTGATGATGTGAAGTTTTACTTCGGCGGGGCCAGCCCAATGGAGATGTCCGTTGCAGGATACGTTGTTCTCTCCTTCTTTCTTGGCATAATCGTTTCCATTATCGTCAGCTTCTTTTTTGACGTAAAAACCGGAATAGGCGGGTGGATATCAGGACGACAGAACAGAAAATCACGCGAGTTCCGTGAGTTCTTCGACAGAGCAAAGAGCTACGATCTAAAAGGTGATAGAGAAAAGGCGATCGAGCAGTTGCAGAAACTCATCAGGACTACCCCCGCAATGGAAGAACCATACGTGTGCCTGGCGGATATGTATGTATCCATGGAAGATTATGATAAGGCCATGGAAACGTTGAACCTCGGCGAATTAAACATGGGCAAGAACGAGAATATTCTCCTCAAAAAGGTGCGCGTGAACCTGACCGCCAAGGAATACCTCAAGAATGAGACCATTCTCAAAGACGTCTTGAAGATAAACGAATCCAATATAGACGCCCTGCGCATACTCAGGGATTTCTACGTCTGGAAGAAGGACTGGGACAATGCGTATGATGTCGAAAAGAAAATCAGACGATTTATTAAGACAGATGAGGAAAACAGAAGGTTTGTCGGCATACGCTATGAACAGACATTGACGCTTTTCCAGAACCGTTTTTCGCAGAATATAGACAAGATCATCGACAATTTGAAAGAAATCATCAGCGAAGACAAGAGGTTCATTCCAGCCTACATTCTTCTCGCACAGACGTACATAAAAATGAACAAGCTGAACGAAGCGGGAAGAGTATACGGGCGCGGATATACGAAGACGGGTCATATCGAATTTCTTCTTAAGATGGAGGACCTCTATATAAACAAGGGAGATCCCGGTGCTATACTCAAGATATATCAACGGGTACTCGACCTGTCCCCTAAAGATCATCTGATAACATTTCTCTATGCCAGACTTTGCCTGCGGCTCGAAATGATAGACGAGGCGCTGGACATGCTCAATTCACTTATTGATGAAGGGGAGGAGTTCAGGGGGCTTCACAGGGCGATGGCCGAAGCTTACATTCACAGGGAGGAACTCGAAAACGCCGTCTCCGAATTCAGGAAGGCGTTTCCGATGGATCAGGTATATATTCCTTTCTTCTGCACGAAATGCCAGGCCATTAAGAATGAGTGGACGGATTTCTGCGAAAGTTGCTCAAGCTGGAACACGGTAAACGTGAAAAAAGAGGAATTTCTCCGTGCGGATACATCCGAACCAAGAATGATTTATGACGGCGAAGACTGGGGCAAACAATATGATTGATGAACTTGTGTTGAAGAATGATAATAAAGTTATCTTTTTTGTGCTGGACGGGCTCGGTGACGTGTCGGGCAGCATTTCAGATTATAAAACTCCGCTGGAAGTTGCAAAAAAACCGAACATAGATGGACTCGCGCAGAGAAAAGGAATGCTCGGCAGAATTATCCCTGTAGAGATCGGTGTTACCCCCGGGAGCGGTCCTGGACACTTAAGTCTTTTTGGATATGATCCCGTAACGTGTGAAATCGGCCGCGGCGTGCTTGAAACCTTAGGTCTTGACATGGATTTACAGGACGGAGACCTTGCAGCGAGGGCGAACTTCTGTACTGTCAGGGATGGTATTGTTACGGATAGAAGGGCAGGCAGGATTCCCACAGAAGAGACTGTACGTCTTTGCGAAAAGATTTCCAGGGAAATACCAGAAGTCCAGGGTGTTAAAGTTATTATCAAACCTGGGAAGTCTCACAGGTTTGCGCTTATTTTGAGAGGCAAGGGTCTGTCTGACCAGATCACTGATGCGGATCCGCACAAGGACAATAAACCATTCGAGTATACGACCGCCAAATCGTCGGCAGCAGACCTTTCCGTGCAAGTCGTAAACTCCTTTATGCGGCAGGTCCTTGATCTTCTTAAGGATGAGAAAGTCGCCAACGGTGCATTACTCCGTGGCTTTTCGAACAAGCCTGAAATCACTCGGTTTGCAGATCGCTATGGAATGAAGGCCCTGGCTATAGCAACCTATCCGATGTACAGGGGTATAGCAAAAGTGCTTGGAATGGATGTGAAAGCGGTACCCAGAGACTACACCGAGTCGGTGCAAATCCTGAAAGACAACTACAATGATTATCAATTCTTCTTTTTTCACGTGAAAGAAACTGACCTTGCCGGAGAAGATGGGAATTTCCCTGAAAAAGTGAAAGCAATTGAAGACGCGGACAAGCTGCTCGCACAAATTGTAGGCCTCGATCCGCAGGTCCTCGTTATTACCGGCGATCACTCTACGCCCTGTCTGTTCAAGGGACATAGCTGGCACCCTGTGCCTCTAATGATCGCGGCGAAGACCGGGGAAAGCGACTGCAGGCAGTTTCATGAAAAAAACTGTACTCTGGGTAGCATCGGAACAATATATAGTAAACAGTTGATGCCTCTCGTGCTCGCGCACGCGATGAAACTCGACAAGTACGGTGCGTGATCTTCTAAAATCTGTTCTTAATATCTTCTACCCCCCTACGTGCAGTGGATGCAATAGTTTCACGGATACCATAATCTGCAGCAATTGTGTTGATACTTTCCGGCCTGTTGATTCTGAAGAAGCGTGTCCCCTCTGCGGCAGACCAACCGGGCGGAACGTACCCTGCGGTTCCTGCATGAATGAGAAGATTCCTTTTCGAAGGGCCTATTTCGGATACTATTTCGAGGAGAGGCTCAGAGACACAATCCACGCATTCAAATTTAATGGTAGAATAGAAGCCGGAAGATATTTGATTCACCTGATGCAGGAACGAATTCTTCGTCTGAGTGATATGATAGACTGTATTGTCCCTATCCCGGTTACGGCAAGACGATTGTACACCCGGGGGTTCAATCAGTCATTTATCATAGGCGAGGAGATTTCAAAGATCACCGGAAAAAAGATACAGCCGTCCGTACTCATGAAGAGAAAAGAGACAAAGGATCAATTCGCATTATCAAAACAAGAAAGAAGGCAGAATGTACGGGGTGTGTTTGCGGTGAAAAACAGGGATCAGATATCCGGCAAGCGCGTATTGCTCGTGGATGACCTTTTCACCACGGGTTATACCGCCCTTGAAGCCTCGCGTCTGCTCATCCGATCGTCAGCAAAAGAAGTGATATTCTTCGCTCTTGCCCGGACTCCATCATGAAGAAAATAGTAGCCGCCATTGTTCTTCTTGTGCTGGGCGTTGTTCTCCTAATAGCCAGTGTTGCGAATCTGTCACGCTTCAGTGCATACCTGATTGGCAAAGCGATGGAGAGCTCCGTTACGGTTGGTGATACCGATCTGTCGCTCAAGGGCAGCACGCTTTCCGTAAAATTATCCAACGTCCAATTTGCAGGAAAGACGGATGGGAACGTGCAGGATTGCCGTGTTACCTTCAGAATGTCTAAAGGTGCCTACATAGAAGATATAGTGATTTCAAATTTTGAAATAAGTGTGGGAGAGACCTCCGGCCCTGGAAACCCTTTCGAATATATGCGTCGGTTCACTTACCCGATCAAGTCAATCACCATCAAAAATGGAGTAATATCAGTTCCCAACCAGAAAGTTATAGTTGATTTCATAGAGGCAAGAAATCTCAATCTCGATGAGGAAGCTTCCGTTAATGTTCTGGCCAGAGCAGAAGAACTGGGCACTATTCACATTATCGGCCGTGGGGAATACAATAAAAGTTCGGTTGACTTAAAGGGCAATGTTAGCTTTCAGAGTCTCGGTTTGTCGCGCATCTACAGTGCGTTAAAAGGGTCGGCGGAGGGTAGTGGCTCATTTAGGCTCTGTAAAGACCGGTTCGATTTCACCGGGAAGACAGAAGTGAAAAGATTCAGCATGAAAGAAACATGGCTGAAGAGATCTGTTGATCTGGATAGGATTGCTGCCGACGTGGCATTTTCGGCTGTTGGAGAAAATGCAATTATCAATATTGAGAACGCATTCTTTAAAAAGACACCGTTCAAACTGGCCATTGTTTTCGAAAACTACACATACTCATCGCTTGAGTTGACGTCTGAATTTCTCAACGTGCAGGATGTCATATCATACGCGACATCGGACTA
>CAYYLU010000036.1:0-21293 GCA_964472475.1 uncultured Syntrophus sp.
CCTAAACCCTAAACCCTAAACCCTTCTGAGTAACTTACCTTTTCAGGCCGTAGAAACCAATTCACTATTTTGTCATGCCGGACCTGATCCGGCATCCAAAAAAAGAAATCACTGGATACCTGCCTCCGCAGGTATGACGGAATCGATTGATCTGTACGGTATACCAAGTTACTCTCCTGAGAGATCGCCCAAAGGGCGTGTACCGCTAGACACTAACGACTATTCACCGTCTCTACGGTACGAACTTCGGTTGCTCCTCATTGTAATCAGTGAATTTCAACAGCCTCTTGTTGTCACCATTGAACAGCATAACATATGCCGCGTACCTGCCTCCCCGTAATGAAGAGTAGAGTATATACCGTCCACAGGGAGAGAATTGAGGTGAATCATTGATCGTGTTGTCTGATGTGAGGACCCTTTGATTGGAACCGTCCGCGTTCATTGTGCAGATCTCAAAACTCCCTTCCAGTTTTGAAACAAAAACGATCAAGTCCCCTTTTGGAGAAAAGCTGGGTGCACTGTTGTATGTGCCGTATCGCGTCAGTCTTCTAATCTCGCCGGATCCGTTGTCTCTGACGAATATCTGTGGAGAGCCGTACATGTCTGAGACGAACAGCATTTTACTCCCATCGGGCGATACGGAAGGAGATGTAAGAATCCCTTCCCTCTGGATAAGCGTTTTCTTGCTATGTTTTTCCACATCGTAAGAGATAATAGAAGAAGTCTTGCCGGAAGTGTGGGAATAGACTATAGTCGATTTGTTCAGCCAACTTGTTCCTAACTTCATTCCTTCGGACCGGTCCGAATATACCTCGTTCTTTTTTGTGGTGTCTACTACATAGAGATTGGGGCGACCATCTTTGAAAGAGGTGTATGCCATGTATTTTCCACCCGGCGAAATGGATGCTGACAGTGTTATACTTCGGAAGTTTGTTTCTTTGCGGACTGCCTGTCCGTCAAAATCGGCAGTGTATACTTCTTTAAGACTTCTCGCTCCTGCCACAAACAAAATCCTGGAACTCATAATCCCTTTTTCACCCGTCACCGCAAATAGAATGTCATCGGCGAGGTTATGCACCAGTCTTCGCCATTCTTTTTGAGATCCACGATAGCGTTTCAGCATCAAGAGTGAACCGTCGATTGTGTCGTAGAGATACGGTTCGAGTACCACTTCTTCGCCCTGCGTTGATAGCTTTCCTTTGCAGACGAGTTCAATTCCGATCGATCGCCAGTTGCCGAAATTGATCGCATTTCTATCAAGACCCTCATTCAATAATTCCTTGTCTATGAGAGACGCGGGCGCCGGAATGAAGAAGCCGGACGTCTCGAGATCTTTGTTCAGCAAATCGTTCATGTCCCTTGCTATGTTTTCATTCTTTTCAGTCTTGAAAGCCGGTGCCGCTATTGTGATTTTCTTAAAACTTGTACCGTAAACGTCAAGATAGACCCGTGCCTCCGATGTTAATGCACAACAAAGCAACAAAAAAAGTGTGATCAAAATTGCACTTATCTTACATCTGTTCATTTTTTCTCCATATCTCTATAATTTTGAGTAATGCTTTCACTTGAGGCGGCATCGTCCTTCTCTTGCGTGTGATTATATAGAAAGAGCGGCGGATTTCGGGTATCCCGTCAATAGAAACGAGTTTGAGTTTCCGGGAGGCAAGTTCATCCATGATTGCCATCCTGGATATATATGATATCCCCATCCCATTCTTTACCGCTTCTTTAATGGCCTGCGTGTCGGTAAGTTCAACAGATACGTTGAAATCAGAAAGACTCAGATTACGTACTTTTGTGAGCGCCGCTTCAAAATTGTTTCGTGTTCCGGATCCCGGCTCTCTTGCTATCAGGGGATAAGTCTTCAGGTCCTCCCGGTCAATGACGCTTGCGTATGAAGGAGGCGCTATAAAAACAATGGTATCATCAATAAATTTTCTGTAATCAATCTGCGAATCATTGCTCATTGCGCCGACAAATCCGATATCAATCTCCTCATCGTGCATCTTTTGTACGATGCCTTTCGTGTCTGAAATAGTAAGTCTGACGTCTATACCGTCGTACTGTTTCTTGAAGCTGCTGAGAACCTTCGGCAGCACGTAAATTCCGGGGATAGTGCTTGCCCCAATGAGCAGTCTCCCGGTCTTAACACCTTTGAAAGCCGCTATGGTATCTAACGCTTCTTTCCTGAGATTAATGAAACTCCTGGCGTAGGAGAAGAAAATTTCTCCCGCCCTCGTGAGGACGACAGAGCGTTTGGTCCTGTCTATCAGTTTTACATCAAGAAACCTTTCTAATTCTACGATCTGTTTGCTGACTGTTGGCTGTGTCAGACAGACTGCCTCCGCAGCTTTGGTAAAACTCTTCAGTTCTACCACTTTGATAAATGTCTCAAGTTGATGGAAGTCCATTTATAAAAAGGCTATGATATATACTCACGTAATGCAACAAAAAATAACACATGCGGGCCGGATTACAGGGCGGAGCAGAACAGTACCGCGGGAAATGCAGCATATGCACATAATGCCGCGATCATGAGGCCGGCAGGAGGTATTTCCTTCTCTCGGGCCCCAAATATTGTTCGGGCATATTTACTGTTTTTTCTCTCGTGGGTCCTTCGTCAACATCGACCCACACGTTCTCGCAGGGCCGAAGAAATTTCTTTACGCTATTGGAAGCAATGAGTCTACTGAGAGCTGTTGAATCAACGTAATCATATCCTGAATCAGGATATTGAACTCGCAAGAGCATATTCTCCTTCCTCCTTCATTTTCTATTATACCAGGATTTGCGATTCCTGAACAGACCTGATGAACAACTAAACATCGTGTTCCCTGTGATTGCAACTGAGGACGTAGTGACTGAAGCAGATCTCTAACGTTTGTGACTTGCCGGGACAATTCTTTACCTGAGCGGGAAAATGGGGTATTATATACTCAGGTATTCAGATGTTAATACCTGATTGTTAGAGACAAGGGTGTCCCGACGGCAAGTTGGACACCCTTTTTTATTGTTTGCTGCCGCAGACCATATGTTAACGTCGGGCTGAGTCTTTGGCAGAGTGCTGATGGGTTGATGTCTTTGGGAGATGAATTATGGAAGCAAAGAAATCACGTGATCTGAAGGAACTGGCGTTGTTGCTTGAAATCAGCAGGAAACTCAGTGAAAGCCTTGACCTGAAGACTGTTTTGAAACCCATCCTGGAAATGACTGCGAGCCACATGGACATTGAAAGGGGTATGCTTACAATCCTCAACAGACGCAACGGAGAAATCGTTCTTGAGGAGGCGTATGGGCTGCGACCGGAAGAACGGGCCAAGGGCAAATACCGGATGGGGGAAGGCATTACGGGGAGAGTAATCATCACCGGCGAACCTGCGCTAATACCGAGAATTGCGGACGAGCCGGATTTTCTCGACAAGACCGGTTCAAGAAGACACCTCAATAAGAGCGACATCGCATTCGTCTGCGTGCCTATTAAGTCCGGCAGCGAGGTCATTGGTGCACTGTCCGCGGATCGCTCAACAAGCAGCATGAGAACCCTCGAGGAAGATGCGCGGCTCCTGACCATTATTGCATCAAATATTTCTCAAGCAGTCAGGTTGCGGCAGTCTGCCCAGGAGGAACTGGACAGTGTACTGGCTGAAAACAGACGTCTTCATGACGAACTCAGGAACAGATACAACCCCGATTCAATTGTCGGCAACTCAAAGGTTATGCGCAATCTGTACAATCTTATCGAGCAGGTCAGTGCCACGAATGCGACCGTTCTCATACTCGGTGAGAGCGGTGTCGGAAAGGAACGGGTCGCACATGCAATCCATTATTCCTCGAACCGTGCCGAAGGGCCCTTCGTTGCGGTAAACTGTGCCGCACTTCCGGAATCTCTGATTGAAAGTGAACTCTTCGGACACGAAAAGGGGGCATTCACCGGTGCAACGATGCCGCGAAAGGGCCGTTTTGAAGCGGCAGAAAGAGGTACCATCTTTCTGGATGAAATAGGTGATGTGCCTGTTACCGTGCAGACAAAGCTTCTGCGTGTGCTTCAGGAAAAGACATTTCAGCGTATCGGAGGGAATAAGACGATCAAAGCTGATGTACGGATCATTGCAGCAACCAACAAAGATGTGCAGGCCCTGATGAGTGAGGGTAAGTTCAGAGAGGATCTGTACTATCGCCTGAATGTCTTTCCTATCGTGGTGCCGCCCCTGAGAGATCATACAACGGACATCATGCTGCTCGCAAATCATTTTGTAGAAAAGTACAGCAATGAGCATGAAAAGAAGATTGTCAGTATCTCTCCTAAGGCAACGGACATGCTCATGCGCTACAATTGGCCGGGTAATATTCGGGAACTCGAAAATTACATTGAACGCGCAATTATCCTTTCGACAGACGGAGTCATCCATAGCGATCACCTGCCTCCCAATCTTCGAAGTGCCGATGTCACGTATACCATTGAAACATCGGCGGGCCGACTCAGAGATATCATGGCCGATACTGAAAGAAGGATCATCATCGATGAGTTGAAACGATGCAACGGTAATATGGCCAGGGCCGCACGCGTGCTCGGTGTGACGGAAAGAATGATCGGGCTCCGCGTCGGCAGACTTAAGATCGATCCCACACGCTACAAGAACAACACCTCTCTCAGCCGCACTGATGGGAATTCATAAACCATACATTTTCGTAGGAACCAACGCGTAAGTTGCTACGTTTACGTAGCTTCTTGTTTTCCCTTCATAGCTTGGTTTTTTCTCAAACTACCACGTTGCAAGGACGCAAAGAGGACAAAGGTGCGATGTTGTTAAGAAAAAGGTCACCACAGATAAGAGTAACAGAGAGCTATCCGGCAATGGCACGTCTATTGCTTTAACACTGCTGTTCACCAATTAAGACAGAGGCGTCTTAAGGCCGCAGGAGGTTTTAGGACGCCTTTCGTCTACAGAGGAGGTGATGATGTGCAGTTATCAGGCACCGATCGCGGCGGCAAAATAAATCTTAGGAGGCAGGATATGAAAATTCTTAAAACACTATTATTGGCCCTCATCTTTGTATGTTTACCGATGCTGAGCGTTTTCAGCGAAGAGTCACAGAAGGCTGAAGAGGCGAAGGTCACGGGCAGCGGGGCTTTAGGCGTATATAATCGATACGTATTCCGCGGGTATGAGATTGGCAAGAGCGGATTGGTCATGCAGCCGTCCTTGACAGGGTCCTATAAAGGCTTCTCAGCAAGCTTCTGGGGAAACATAGACACCAATCAGAGAAGTACGAAAACGGCGGATTTTTCGTCTGAAAGTGCCGATCACAAGAAAGGGTGGAACGAGACCGATCTTACCCTGAGCTACACGTACCCGATTGGCAAGCTGTCTCTCACTGGCGGATATATCTACTATAATACGAAATATGCTCTTGAGACAGAAGAGGTATTTGCTACGGCCTCTCTTGATGTTATCGGCAAGCCGTCTCTCTCGATCTACCGTGATATCGCAAACTATCCGGGTACCTATCTGAACCTTGCGTTTGCTCACTCATTTCCTCTGGTAAAGGAAATGACTCTCGATCTTGGCGCTTCATTCGGCTACTTCATAGGTGCAGAAAATTACTGGAAAACGTATGAGACCAGCACCGGCGCCTATACCGGAGGAAAGTACAAAGGTCTGCACGACGGAATGGTCAAAGCCGGCCTCACTGTTCCTGTGACAAAGTCACTCGTCATACAGCCTGTTGTCCAATACTGGTTTCCTCTTTCATCAAAAGTAAAGAAAGAGTATGCGAACGGAACCGATACAGACGATTCGTATAACCCTAACGGTCCGGTGAAAAGGAATTTTGTCTACGGAGTCGGACTTACGTACAGCTTCTAGGAACATCTGTTGCTCTGACTCCGCATGGATGCGGATGATGAGAACCCTGGCCGGTTAGGTCGGTTACTTCACTGGCCCCGCACTGCAGCGGTAAAAGCCTGATCGGTCAGGTAGAGATACGCAGCTAATCTTAAAAGGAGGCATACAATGGATGCAAAAATAGTTCTTGATACCCTGTGGGTACTAATAACAGCGATGCTGGTGTTCTTCATGAACCTTGGCTTCGCTATGGTAGAATCGGGTTTTGCCCGTGCGAAAAACTGCGTGAATATTTTGTCAAAGAATTTCATCGTGTTCGCCGCGTCATCACTTGGCTTCCTCTTGCTTGGATGGGGATTGATGTTTGGAGATGGGAACTCTTTTATCGGCTCGCAAGGGCTCTTCTTTCTTTCCGGTGCCGATAATTCACCGGCAATGGGCGATGCATATAAGGGAGTTTATTCAGCACTCAACTGGACGGGTGTACCCCTTCTCGCAAAATTCTTTTTTCAACTCGTTTTCTGTGGGACTGCGGCAACCATAGTCTCCGGAGCGGTGGCAGAGCGGATCAAATATAAAGCTTTTATAGCCTTCACTTTTGCCATGGCTATTTTCATTTATCCTGTAATAGGCCACTGGATCTGGGGTGGAGGTTGGTTAGCCAAACTGGGAATGTTTGACTTTGCAGGCTCTACCGTGGTCCATTCCGTCGGTGGTTGGGCGGCACTGGCCGGCATTCTCGTCCTCGGCCCGCGCTTCGGAAAATACGGTGATGACGGAAAGATTCACCCTATTCCCGGCCACAATCTCAGTATAGCAACAATAGGTGTATTTGTATTATGGCTCGGCTGGTTTGGGTTCAATCCCGGTTCAACGATGGCAGCCGATCCGGGTGCTATTTCACACGTTGTAATGACCACCAATACGGCGGCCATTGCGGCGACGCTAAGCTCAACTGTCCTGGCTTGGATTATGTTAGGCAAGCCGGACCTTGGCATGACATTGAACGGCTGTCTTGCCGGGCTTGTAGCCATAACCGCTCCGTGCGCATTCGTAAGTGTCGGTAGCTCTCTTGTCATAGGTGCTGTAGCAGGTATACTTGTGGTACTCGCCGTCATATTTTTCGACAGGGCAAAAATCGATGATCCTGTTGGCGCTCTGTCAGTGCACCTGGTCAATGGTATTTTCGGTACCCTGGCAGTTGGTCTTTTCGCACAGGACAAATTAACGGGGACTGCGACCGGCAACGGTCTTTTCTTTGGCGGAGGGTTCGGGCTGCTGGGCTCTCAATTCATAGGGGCAGCTGCTACAGCCATTTTTGTCTTCGCCATGGCGCTTATTGTATGGCTAATTCTCAAAGCTGTGATGGGTATCAGGGTTTCGCTGCAAGAGGAAATTGAAGGTCTCGACATCGGCGAACACGGCAACAACGCCTATCCGGAATTCCTTATTCAAAAACCGGCATACTCTTACCTGGGAAACGGCGAAAATAGCGAAGACGCAAGAAAGAAATCGTGATGGCATAGGAGGGTACACTCATGAAAAAGATAACAGCAATAGTACGGCCGGAAAAAGTAGATTCAGTGAGACGAGCACTGGAAAAAGTGGGATACTCGGGAATAATGATCTCGGAGATACAGGGTCATGGAAAACAGAAAGGCGTCGTGCAGCAATGGCGCGGCGAAAAATACAAAGTTGATCTTATTCAGAAAACGAAAGTGGAAATTGTTGTGAAGGATTCGGAAGTTCCGGCGCTGACGCAGACTCTTATCGAGAAGGCCAGGACAGGAGAAATTGGTGACGGCAAGATATTCATATCAACGGTAGATGAGGTCATACGGATACGCACAGGCGAAAAAGGAGAAATAGCTCTTTAGGATTTCTTTCTGATCGTAGGACAATCGACTCCGATAGTCCTACGATCACCACTTTTACGCATTTGTTTAAATCTTCCCGGTCGATTTCGTTCGTCCCGGGATGGGGCAGGACATCTCGGGCGGTGTCTTCTTGGGCATCGGAAATACCGGGGTTTCGATTCACCTCACTTCAGATATCCCTGTTGGGCCTGAGCCCGGACGCATGTCTCAAGATACCGCCTGACATTACGTTTTGGTTGAAAAGCTCCCGTATGGCCATCACAGAGGATATCCGCTTCGAGCGTTATCAGTTTATCGATCGATTTTGTCCACGCGGCGGGATCGCAATGAAAATCCTTCAGCAAGGGCGCCGCGATATCCTGCACGAAAACAATTCTGGTGCCACCAAGATCCATATACAATGAAATAGATCCGGGCGTATGGCCGGGCGTATGGACAGCGATAAGCTCGTGATTGCCGAAACGGAGAGTCTGCGGATCTTGAGTAAGAACGGTATTGATTGCCAGCGGCTGAAAGACAATATTGAAGCAGAAAGCCGCGGTAAGTAGCTGATCGGCCCTCTGCACGATGGCAGCGTCAAGTGCATGCATCATAAATGATGTGCCGAATTGTGATTTAAACAGATGGGCACCACCGATGTGGTCAACGTGACAGTGCGTAAGAACCATAGTCCTGATCTCTGCCGGATTGTAACCGCACTCTCTGATGTTTGCAACAACCCTATTGTGTGCAAATCCGGACCCGCAATCTATCAGTACCGGTTCCTCAAAATCTATCAGGTATGACGCACAGTCACGTTCGTTTGAGATATCAGGCCCTGATACCTGATAGACTGTATCGTGTATTTGACGAAAGCTCACGAGGTTAATATGCCACATAATGTACTGAGCGTAAACCTTTTGTGAATGGGAATCGAAAAGTTTATAATAACTCCGAAAGGAGTCTGCTTGTTCGATGTAAATACAATTGTAATGTTTTTTACTGCCTCTGTACTGCTTGCCCTGGCCCCTGGACCGGACAATCTCTATGTGATGTCACAATCGATGGTAAAGGGTAAGATGGCGGGCCTTCTCATTACGCTTGGTCTGGGCACGGGTCTTATCGTCCATACAATGGCAGTTGCTTTGGGGGTCGCCGTTCTCTTCCGGACTTCGATAGTAGCATTTACGATCTTGAAACTCGCCGGTGCGGCCTATCTGTTGTATCTCGCATGGAAGGCGTTTTGTGCCGGCGATGGGGGTAAAGTAGACCTCCAGAAGGTCAGCACCGCTTCCTACTGGTATCTCTACCGAAGAGGGATAATCATGAACATAACGAACCCTAAGGTATCAATATTCTTCCTCGCTTTTCTTCCACAGTTTGCAGATCCGGCAAAGGGTCGTATCACTCTTCAGTTGATGCTGCTCGGCGGGATGTTCATGGTAAGCGCACTCGTCGTATTTTCATCAATAGCATATCTTGCGGCGATGATCGGAACATGGTTTATGAAATCGAAAAGTGCGGAGAAGATCCTCAACAGATCGGCCGGGATAGTTTTCGCAGCCCTTGCAATCAGGCTTGCCCTGACGAGACAATGAAACATTATCTTTTTTTGCATTTCATAGATTCGTCGCGCTTATTAAAGGGCATGTATTCAAAACTTTCTTGCATTCTGTTATTGCTTTTCGTAATACCGATCATAACCGTGTGCCATGCAGGAACTGACAAGGAAAGCACGGTCATATTTTCTAGTCGATCCGGCCAGGAATTGTGCCGCTTTAGCGTGGAACTCGCGGCCACTCAGGAAGAACAATCACGTGGATTGATGTTCAGGAAGCGATTGGACGCGCTCTCTGGAATGCTTTTTGTCAACAACGAAGACGCAATGCGCTTTTTCTGGATGAAAAATACCTATATACCTTTGGACCTTGTGTTTATCAACACCGGTGGTGAAGTTAAACACGTTCATTACAGCGCCGTGCCGTTTGATGAAACGCCTATATCGTCTGTGCATCCCGTCAGGTACGTTCTTGAGGTGAATGCCGGTGCCCTAAAGAAATGCCGTATTGATGCCGGAACAAGGATGCTCATTTCAAAGAAGAAGTGATTGCTGCACATCCTCAATTACGCTTTCGATGACTATTCCCTATGGACCTGCCCGCTTTCACGACCTGGAATATGAGTAAGTTTGCGGCAAACAGTTTTCCACAAAAAATGTGTAAATCCTGTTGAAATCCTGTAGAAAGCGCTGCATAAGTAATGGAAGTTATAGAGTATTCTACCGCTTTTGTATAGCGGGAAATCAATTTGTAAGTATTTGATTTTACAGGACTAATACAATACCGAGCAGTCCCATTCATGGAAAAAGGAGAACGGATTCGCAAGTTTTTATCATCAGTATTTTTATCCACTTACAGCATCACACTTTTGAGTGCCCCGAGGACCCTTGGTTATACTGGGTCCGTGAATGGTGAAGAATCGGTCATTCAAAACGGTTTCTTAAATAGTGTTGAAGACCGTATTTGAAACCGGTCAAATTCGCCGAAACCTATTGACTTATGGAGCGTAAGCGGTTAAAATTCATGTCTTAATAAACACGAGTTAATTTGTGTATCAGGAGCAGGAGGCAACATGGCAAGGGTTTGTGATATATGCGGAAAAGGAAAACAGATAGGCTATAATGTAAGCCACGCAAATAATAAGACAAAGAAACAATGGCTGCCGAATCTGCAAACGGTTAAGATAACCAAAGATGGGAGTACCACAAAAGCAAAACTCTGCGCGAAGTGCATTAAGAAAGGAAATTTTCAGAAGGCTCTTTAACACATATCCATCCCCACTTTTCTTAGCGTGATTCTCTGATATACTGTTGCGCGTCTATGATGCGCCTTTGCGTGTTTTGAACCAAAGGAATTGAATCTGTAAACATGGCTGACTGTCGAAGATGTGGAAGAGATTTGGATGATCCGGGCACCGTTACATGTTCGAAGGATTTGATTGCCTATCCGGACGGCGAGTACCTGCCGAGGGTCTCGTACGACGCCGTTGACAGCGAAAAATGCCCGGTTTGCCATGTCCGTTCCGGCGGAATTCATCACGAAGGGTGTTACATGGAACGTTGCCCAAAATGTAACCAGCGCCTCATCTCCTGTGGTTGTCTAAAGCGATAATTTACTGCGACGTCCCGCTCCGGACACGTTCAACGGAACGTACTCCCCTGATCTTCTGTATAGATTTGATTACTTTCTGAAGCTGTGACATATCCTTTATCTCAATTTCATATAGACCGGCAGCGCTCTTGTCGGGGTGAGTGGCAGCCTGAGCACTGATGATGTTGACCTTGTTTGAGGCTATGGTCGTGCTGATATCTGAAAGAAGACCCTTTCTATCACTCCCGATTACTTTCAGTTTAATCGGATATGTAAGGTCTTTGTTCAGTTGCCAAGATACCTCTACCTTTCGCTGTTCATCATACGTGTGGGTGTTCGGACAATCTGCCGTGTGAACTGTCAGTCCCCTCCCGCGTGTAATGAAACCGATAACGGAATCACCTGGAATCGGATTACAACACTTTCCGTATCTGACGACAAGCCCGTCTATTCCCTGAATCTTGATAGCGTTATCTCTTGTGCCCTTAATAGAACTGATGATGTTCTTGAGCTTACCCCCGGGTTTTTCCTGTTCCGGTATTACCTTGCTTAATACCTGAAGCGGTGTGTACAGGCCATATCCGATGCTCGCGAAAAGGTCATCTATTCCGTCGAATCCGAAATCCTTCGCAATGGTTTGGAGTTCGGACGATTTGAGGAATTTGTTGAACCCCATGTTGTGTTTTGCGAGTTCTTTCTCAACCAGTGTTTTCCCGAGTTCGATACTGCTTTCCCTCTGCTGAGTCTTAATCCACTGACGTATCTTGGTTTTCGCTTTGGAAGTGGTAACGAAACTCAGCCAGTCTTTGCTGGGCTTGTGAGATGGATTGGTTAGTATCTCTACCGTGTCACCGCTTTTCAGAATGTAGCGGAGCGGGACGATTTTCCCGTTGACCTTGGCGCCGACACACAGATTTCCCAGTTCGGAATGGATAGCATACGCGAGGTCGACTGGCGTGGCACCTTTCGGCAGTTCCCGAACATCGCCCTTAGGGGTGAAGACATATACTTCATCAGGGAAGAGATCAATCTTGAAGATCTCCATGAATTCCTTGTTGTCTTTCAATTCGTGCTGCCATTCTATGATTCTCCTCAGCCATGCGAACACCTTATCTTCTTTCGCGTTGAAAACCGTTCCTTCCTTGTACTTCCAGTGAGCTGCTATGCCTTCTTCCGCAATCTTGTGCATCTCATACGTGCGGATTTGTATTTCGATCTTTTCTCCGTGAGGCCCGATAACTTTTGTGTGCAGTGACTGGTACATATTTCCTTTGGGCAACGCGATATAGTCGCTGAACTTGCCCGGTATCGGTTTGAAGAATGAATGAATGAGACCAAGAGCCTCATAACATTCCTTTACATCGGGAACAATGACCCTGAATGCAGTAAGATCATAGATATCGTCTATGTTCAATCCTTCCTGTACCATCTTTCGGTAAATGCTGTATAGTTGTTTTGCGCGTCCTGAGATCTCCGCCTGCAGGTGAAAATGATCAAATCGCTTCTGCAATAACGTGATGACCTCACGAATATAGACTTCCCGTTCTTTCTTCTTTCCCTTTATGCTATCGACAATTAATTTATATTCATTCGGCTTCAGATATCGGAACGATGTGTCTTCCAACTCCGCCTTCAGCCAGTCAATCCCCAGTCTGTGTGCCAGAGGGGCATAGATCTCCAGCGTTTCCATGGCAATTTCTATCTGTTTCTGCGGCGGAAGGAAATTTAATGTCTGCATATTATGATAACGGTCCGCAAGCTTTATAAGTATGACCCGTATGTCTTTGCTCATTGCAAGAATCATTTTTCTGAAGCTTTCGCCTCGTGATTCTTCCGAGGTTTTGAGCGGAATCTTGCTGATCTTGGTTACTCCGTCTACAAGCTCAGCTATCTCTTTTCCGAAAAACTCTTCAATTGCCTTTTTTTCAACGTATGAATCTTCGATTGTGTCGTGCAGGAGCCCGGAAACGATGCTCGGAACATCGAGATTCATTTTCGTAAGCGTGTATGCCACTTCGAGTGGATGGATAAGATAAGGTTCACCGGAAAGTCTTATCTGACCTTTGTGAGCCTTCGCTGAAAAGATATATGCCTGCTGAAGCAGCGCGACATCGGCCTGAGGATTATACTTTTGCACTTCGTCAACAATGTCATTGAACCGTACCATGCGGCGCTATTTCTCTTATTATAATACTCCAAGGAATAGAAAATCACAATATGGCAGCAGCTGCTGTGGCCGTTTTAAAACGATCTGCGAATTCAGGATTATCGATTTTGTCAGCCGGTTATTCATTTTGTACCGCTGGGGTTGCCACGTTTCAGGATATTCCAAACGCGCAACACCGAACATCGAACACATTGACCAGTGGGGCGTCAACGAGCACTTCTTCTTCTGTCGAGAAGTTCGGCGAGTACCGGAAGCAATAGTGAACCACCCGGAAGACAGAAAATGATTAATACAGGGATATACCAGGACAGGTGAAGCAGGTGTGCACGAAGCAATTTTCTCTCTTCTGCGGTCCACAGGCTATGTGTGTTTCTTGGTTTCATGAGCAATCGCATGAAGCCGGTCATGTATTCGGCTTCGGATACAATCATGACTTTGTTTTTCGTGATATTCTTTGAAATCAGTATTCTTAATGTGACCAGGAGCGGATTCTGCATCTGCGATAGCCTGCTTCCCTTGCATGTGTTGAGATGCTGTTGCCCGGCAAGGTTATGCTTCCATTATCGGCGTAATTCCGATACTATTTAGAAATAAATGAATAATGTACGGGAACAGATTAAGGGGCAGCTGGAGAGGATTACCTTTTTCAATGAAGAAAGTAATTATACAATCGCCAAGGTGCGCCTGGAGGGCGGGGGCCTCGTGACTGTTGTCGGTACGATTTTTTCTACGAATCCGGGCGAGATGCTCAGGTTTACCGGCCAGTGGGTCCGGCATCAAAAGTACGGCGAACAATTCAAAATAGAGAGCTGTGAGACTATACTGCCGGTAACGGTGAAGGGAATTGAGCGCTATCTTGGTTCCGGCATGATTAAGGGTATTGGTCCTGTCATGGCAAAAAGGCTCGTTTCGCAGTTCAAGGAAGAGACGCTCTCGATTATAGAGAATAATTGCGGAAGGCTGCATGAAGTTCCCGGAATAGGGGACAAAAGAATAGAGATGATTGCCGCGGCCTGGGAGGAACAAAGGAGCATCCGGGACATCATGATGTTTCTCCAGGGTAACGGAGTAAGCCCTATCTATTCAATGAAAATCTACAGACAATACGGCAAGGATTCGGTGAGAGTCCTCAGTGAGAATCCGTATAGGCTTGCAACTGAGGTTTTCGGTATTGGTTTCATTACGGCTGACACTATAGCCGAAAGAATGGGTGTCGAGAAGAAAGCCCTCACGAGACTGCAAGCAGGGATCCTGTACGTGTTGAATCAGCTCGCAGAAGAGGGAAATGTCTATTATCCCTACCGGCTTCTCGTTAAGAAGTGCAGCGAAATATTATCAGTGGACGAGTCGATCATGCCGGAAGCTTTCGACTGTCTTATCGAAGAAAAGAAGATTTTTGTTGAAAACCACGGAACTCAGCACTCCGAACCCCGAACAGTCTCGGAGGATGCTGCCGTCTATCAAGCCGCTTTCTATGTATCTGAGAAAGGGATTGTGGAAAGGCTCAGGATGCTGATTCATACTCCGAGACAATCCGAATTGATAAGTGTCGATGATCTCATGGCTTCGGTGAAGAATGAATTGCAGATCGAGTTTTCGGAAAGACAGCTTGAAGCGGTTAAGGCCTCTATTCTCAACAAGATTATGGTAATAACGGGAGGACCGGGCACCGGGAAAACGACGATCATACGGGCGATTCTTTCCGTCGCACAAAAAATGTCGCAAAAGGTAATTCTGGCAGCTCCTACCGGAAGGGCAGCCAAGAGAATGGCAGAGGCAACCGGCCATGAAGCAAAGACTATTCATCGCATTCTCGAGTATGCGCCTTTATCCGGACAGGCAGGCATACTGTTCAAACGTAACGAACTCAATCCTCTGGATGCAGATACCATCATAGTTGACGAGGTCTCGATGGTCGATACGGTGCTCATGTATCACTTCCTCAAAGCGGTACCCGCAAAGTCAACTCTCATTCTGGTCGGCGATACCGATCAGCTGCCTTCGGTCGGCCCGGGAAACGTTCTCAAGGACCTGATCGGCTCCGGGATGATACCCGTTGTGCGTTTAGACCAGATCTTCAGACAGTCCAAAGCAAGTACAATCATAGTAAACGCGCACAGAATAAGAAATGGTCATATGCCCGAAGGGGAAAGCGCAGGATCCCGGGGTGATTTCAAATTTCTATCCATTGAAGAACCGGAAGAAGTACTCAAGAAGATCGTTTCTCTCTGTAAGGATGAGATACCGAACACCTATGCGCTCGATGCATACCGTGATATCCAGGTGATCGCACCTATGTACAAGGGTACAGTTGGGATTGCCAACCTCAATGTTGTTTTGCAGGGTAGCCTGAATGATTCTGCCGATGAAATAATACGGAACGGGAAAGCCTATCGAGTGGGAGACAAGGTGCTTCAGACACGCAACAATTATGATAAAGACGTGTACAACGGCGACATAGGCCGTGTAAGAGTTCTTGATCGGGAATCGCAGGAGATGTTGTGCGATTTCGAAGGTCGAACGGTAAAGTATACCTTTCCTGAGTTGGACGAGCTTGTGTTGGCCTATGCCATATCCGTTCACAAGTCTCAGGGAAGTGAATACCCGGTGGTGATAATGCCCCTATTGACGCAGCACTATCTGCTCCTTCAGAGAAACCTACTCTACACGGGCATAACACGCGGTAAAAAACTGGTGGTATTGATAGGCACGGTAAAAGCGCTGAGCATAGCCGTACGGAACAACAAGCAACAACAGCGATATACTCTGTTAAGGGAACGATTACTGGCTATCTGATATAGCTCGACCGCAACAAGCATTTAGCTGCACCTCGTGCCAACACGGCTTTTTATCATTGGGCTGACAGCTTACCTGATCTTGTTCTTATGGGTATTTATCTCCCCGGGCTGGATGGAATGCAAACAACGTCACGTATCCGAACCGGCAGTCCGGACGCAGCCGTAGTTATTCTGACGCCAGAGCAGGCGCGTGAGCATATGCTGTCAGGGACCGCCTCCATGGAGATCTTGCCCCGTTGATATTTGACTTGCTGCAGGAACAGGACGGGTTACATGAAACACATTCTTAGTGCCTTTCCTGCATGGCACACCACTAAGAAGGTTCCTATTGTCCCCCCAAATCCCTAAAAGCAGCACAGCCTTTGTGGTGCGGCATGCTATCCCCCTTGCGGGGTATTCCTTCTAGAGAACCGTTCTTATATCAGGAAGCGTGAGGTTTCCCGCGCAGTTTCTTGAGAAGCATCGCCCCAGTCGAGTAACCGCCCCCGAAAACTGTGACGACGATATGCTGTTCAGGAAGGAAACGTTCCCAATTTTCGGAAAGAGCAATGATTGTGCTGGCACATCCTGTATTACCCGTTTGCTCCATATTTGTGATCATTTCGCCATTTCGCAGTCCCAGGTTTTCTGCAATGCTTTTGATAATACGGGAGTTTGCCTGATGGGGAATGACGTAGTTGATATCCTTCAGTCCCAAGTTGTACTTATGCAATATATCTTTGGTTTCTGCTATCATGTACTTGCTCGCGTTAACGAATACATCTCTTCCATGCGGCATTCTAAGACCACCGTTTCTCGGCCTGAGATAAACCCCGTCAAGCCCCTTTCCGACGTTCGCAAGACCTGTTGTATTCAGGCCTACCACTCTTAAATCAGCATCCGAGCATTTGGTTTTAGATATGAACAGGGCTCCGGCGCCGTCACCCCACAGATGACCTGACTGTTCATCACTCTCATTGCTGTAAGATGTATTATGTTCAGAGGCTACAAGGATAGCCTTTTGTGACTTGCCTGTTGCGAAATATCCCTCAATTATTTCAATTGCGTTGAGAACGGACGAGCATGCCGAGGAAACTGAGACTACCCTCGCCTTGTCTATATCAAAGCGGCTTTGCACTGCGTGCGCGAGAGTTCCGATAGTGTCATACGGCGTATAAGTTGCGCCGACAATGAGATCGACCTCTTTCAGCGGATATGGAAGATTATCTATCGCTGATTCAACGGCCTGAACCGACATTGTATTTGTATTTTCGTCGTCTGCCGCTCGTGAACGACTGCGGATACCCGATCTCTTATATATCCATTCGTCACTCAGTCCAATGAGCTTGGTATAGTAAGAATTAGGAATACTTATTTTAGGAAGGTAATGAGAGGCTGCATTAATGTACATATATGCTAAAATATTCCTCCATCAAGACGGTGGGTTATCGGAACCTGAAATGGGGAATATCTTTCTAAAAATTGAGAGTATCGTCACAGAAGCAGTACGTCACCAGAGTTAGACTCTCTTTGATAAACCCTTGTTTTGTTTAGCAGTATAGCAACAATGCGCAGGGGTGTCAATGAGAAATACAGCAAATACAGAAAACACTCTTGACGTGAATTTGAAAAAGATGTATAATCTTTTCAATATTTTGGGAAAATAATGCAAAAAATGCCCTTTGCTGCAAAAGGGCATTTTTAATTGCAGGGAGTACAGAATGGCCATAAACAATTCTACCAATATAAAAGAAGTAGTGGATGAAGGAGAAGTAAAGACCTTTCTCGAACCGGAGGACATTAACGATTTTATTCCGCGTGAGAATTTCTCCTCTGAGAACAGCGAGGATGCATTCGAATATCTCTCAGAGTCGGACATGGATATCGTTGAGATGATTCAGGAAAAGGGTTCGTCTCGTCGGGAGGAGGCTACTGAAGGCCCTGGTTCGGAAAAAATTGCGTCCGAAACCACGGATAACATAATCTGGGCATACCTTAAAGATATGGGGCATGTTTCATTGCTCACATCTGAAGAGGAATACCACATTGCTCAGAAGATCGAAGAAACAGAAAGAAAAGCCAAGATTATACTGTTCGATCTCCCGAGGGCAATAATAGAGTTGTCCGAGATAGGAAAACAGTTGAAAGAAGACACAGTCAATATTCTTGACGTCATCAACAATATCGATGAGATGAACTGTACTAAGCAGGATGAGGAACAGTACAAAAAGAAAACAATTTCCTCCATACATTCAATCAAAAACCTGCACGAGAAAAAGGCTACGTGCAGGAGATCGATCCGGACAGCAGACAAAGAAACCAGAAAGGCGCTGCACATTGAGTTGAAAAAGGCGGAAGAGAGGACAGAGAATATCCTTCTTGAGCTCAGACTCAACAAAAAGGTACTGGTCGAAATCATCCGCAAAATAGCTCAGCAGATGAAATCGATGAATTCGAGAGAAGCAGCGGTTGTCAGGAAGAAACTGATCGAACTCGGCGAACTCGAAAATGGGCTAAAAACGGTGAGAAACAGACTTGTTCAGGCGAATCTGAGGCTTGTTATAAACATTGCAAAGAAATATCTGAATAGGGGCTTGTCGTTCCTTGATCTCATTCAGGAAGGAAATATGGGGCTGATGAAAGCCGCAGAGAAATATGATTACCAGAAAGGATATAAGTTTTCTACGTACTCCACGTGGTGGATCAGACAGGCGATTACACGTGCAATAGCGGATTGCGCACGAACTGTCAGAATTCCGGTGCACATACTTGAAACGAAGAACAAGATTAGTAAGGCCACGGTATCACTTTTTCAGGAACTCGGGAAAGAACCGAAGATGGAAGAAATCGCGATGAAGGCTGGTCTCCCACTCGAGAAAGTTCGTAAGATAATGAAAGTTTCGAGCGGCGCTGTTTCCATTGAAACCCCTGTTGGTGATGATGAATCCAGATTGGGCGATTTCATAGCAGATCCCAAGGCCGCCTCACCTTTTGCCGAATTTGTCGATATTTCGCTGAAGGAAGAAATTGACAAGGTACTGGCCACTCTGACGCCGAGAGAAGAAAAGGTTATCAGAATGCGTCTCGGTATTGGTGAGAAGACTGATTTCACTCTTGAAGAGGTAGGCGACGTGTTCGGTCTTACCCGTGAGAGAATTCGTCAAATTGAAGCGAAGGCGCTACGAAAGCTGCAGCAGCCCATCAGAAGAAGAAGACTCGAAAGTTTTCAGGAATAATAGTCACGCACGAATTGCATTTGTCAAACTACAGGCCACCGTCGGGAGGCCTGATTTGTTTCGTGCGAGTCCACAGTCTTCATCATCCTAATCTTTGCCCTTGAACCCTGCACCCCCTTGCCTTTACACACTATTCCCTGCCTTTTTACATTGACCCTATGCAAAATGTATGGTATTCCCGTTCTACTGGAACACCTATCCAAAGAAGGGGGTTGTTATGGTGAAACTGAGAAGCAAGGCATTAACACCTGATGTCCCGCAATACTACATGCGCCGGGTATTTCTGAAGACGGTCGGCGCAACGGAAGAAGATCTTGAGAAACCCCTTGTCGCCATAGCAAACACGTGGAACGAGATACTGCCCGGTTCATATCATCTTGATCGCATAGGCGCGGCAGTGAAGCGCGGTATACAAAAAGCCGGTGGAATGGCAACGATCTTCAATGTACTGGCCCCTTGCGATGGTCAGGGGAGCGGTAATGAAGGTTTTAAGTACATTTTGCCGAGCCGGGACTTGATCGCTGCTTCGGTCGAGATGATGATAGAACACGCGAGCTACGATGCTGCGGTTATGGTCGGTACGTGCGACAAGATAGTTCCCGGATTAATCATGGCCGCCGCGCGCTGTAATATTCCAACGGTGCTGGTGACTGGTGGTTACATGCCTTCCGGCAGGCACAAGGGTGAACGGCTTGACTGCTCATCCGTCGGAAAGTATTTCGTTATGTACAGACAGGGGAAGATCACGAGGGAAGAACTGACAGAAGTCGAAGGGAAAGCCTGCCCGGGTCCCGGCGCATGTTGTCTCATGGGGACGGCGAACAGCATGTGTATTGCCGCAGAAGCCTTCGGGCTTTCGTTGCCCGGAAATTCGAGCCTCTGTGCAATCGATTTTGCTCTGGAGGAATTAGCCGAAGAAGCCGGACGAAAGGTCATGGATCTTGTTTGGAAGAATGTCCGCGCACGTGATATCATGACGCAATCCGCTTTCACGAATGCAGTAAAGGTCTGCTGTGCCACGAGCGGTTCGACGAACCTGACTTTGCACTTTCCGGCGATTGCACACGAACTCGATTACCCCTTTACACTGGATGATTTCGAGAACATCAGCCGTAATACCCCGTCAATTATGGAGATCAAGCCATCAGATCCACAATACCTGATGGAGGATTTCGAACGTGCAGGGGGTCTACAATCAGTCATGAAGTCTATGTCGAGCCTGCTCGACACCTCCGTTATGACGGTGACCGGGAAGTCTCTTGCTAAGAATCTTGAAGGTGTCGAAATCAAGAATTCTGAAATAATTCGTTCGCCGTCAAATCCAAAAGGTCCGAATGGTGGCATAGCCGTACTCAACGGGAATCTGGGTGTTGCTGTTGTGAAGCAAACCGCAGTGAGAAAAGAAATGCATACACATGTAGGGCCTGCACATGTCTTCGAGCAGGAAGAGGACTGTGTAGAGGCGCTGCTGAATGGAAAGGTAAAAGAGGGAGAAGTGCTTGTCATTCGCTATGAGGGTCCTAAGGGTGGGCCCGGTATGAGAGAAATGGTGATGGCCACCTGGATGCTGGTCGATCTGGGGTTGGACAAGTCAGTTGCGATAATAACAGACGGTAGATTCTCGGGTACCTCAGGTGGTCCGTGTGTGGGACACATTGTGCCCGAGGCTCAGGTCGGTGGGCCGATCGCGGTACTGAAGGATGGGGATATTGTGAGGATCGATATACCGCGAAGATCGCTGACGGTGGACCTGAGCGATGAAGAGATAAAAGAAAGACTAAAGTGGTGGAAGCCGCGGGAGCAGAAGGTGAAGAAGGGATATTTGGCGACCTTTGCGAAACACGCGGTCAGCGCTGATAAGGGTGCGTACATCGACTAATACCAGTTCTAAATCAAAGATGCTTTATCAGTTTCTTCAGCCCGTGCCTCTCCGTCTTGCTGTCTTATCCCAGCCGACAAAGGGGATAAAGGAACAAAGATAGTTTCTTGTTTTCCGTTGCAAGATGCAATGGTGTACACTCCGTCCGATTCTCATTGATGGTTCTGAATGAGGCGTGGGTTTCCAATCGTCTGATTCCCGACGGGAAAAAATGTATGCGGTTGGGTAGATTGAGTACTTCCTCCTCAGTTTGATACTTATCATGTTTGTGTAATATTTCAGCCGGTAATCGCGAATCCCGGTTGTGAAATTTAGCTTGAAAAGCAACCGATATCAGAGCAGAATAGGTTAATGACTGGGAAGCCCTTAGCCTGTTATGTGTG
>CAYYLU010000037.1:0-21169 GCA_964472475.1 uncultured Syntrophus sp.
ACTAGTAAGTAGCACGTGCGTCTCTGTGTTGGTCACCGTGACAACGGTAGATGTTTAAGGGTTTATGTCATCCGGCAAAATGGCTTCGATCGGAAAGGTTGACTTTTTCAACCTTTGTATGTGACATTAAGCCACGATGGCTGCTCCTGAACAGGCTTCCGCATGCAAAACAAAGAGTCTATTCACCCATGATTTTATTCTCCTGGTGTTCGCGTTCTTTGCTATATGCACAGCGTTTCATGCCCTCACCCCCACCCTGCCCCTCTATCTTACAGGGCTTGGCTCGAGCGAAAGAGAAATCGGGACACTCATCGGGGTGTTTGCCGTCGCGGCACTGGCTTCAAGGCTCTTTGTGGGCGGCGCCCTCCTTAGATATCAGGAAAAACACGTTATGATGGTGGGGGCTCTTATAACGGCTGTTGTTTACCTCGCGTTTATTATATTTCGTCCTTTTTTACCATTCCTCATCGTCAGGTCTCTTCAGGGTGTTGCGTTTGCGTGCATGGATACAGCGGCTCTCGCGTTTATAATAGGTGTTACACCGGCGGTCTACCGCACCCGTGCTCTTGGCTATCTCATGCTTGCACCCAGCCTCGCTATGGCTGTGGCTGCTCCTGCAGGGGTGTTTGTCACTAATCACTACAGCTTCGCAGCTCTGTTCCTTTCATGCGCTCTTCTTGCTTTGTGTGCTTTCATCATGTACTGGAGACTTACGGGAAGAGAGGTGCCCGTTTCTTCAACCGGCTCTGCGGATCCATCAGGATCTATGTTAAATGTGAAAATCATTACCCCTGCTATGACGGCGTTCCTGCATCTGTTAGTCTGGGGTGCACTCTCAGCCTTCTTTCCTTTATATGCTGTTCAGTGCGGTGTCAAAAACCCGGGCCTTTTCTTTTCTGCTATGGCCGTAATGATGGTCGCCGGCAGGCTTCTTGGAGGTAAGGTTATGGATAACTGCAACAAGGAAGTGTTCATTGTCATCTTTCTTCCTGTCATGATGCTGACTATGGTAACACTCTCTCTTTCGAAGACGCTTCCGATGTTCGTTTTAGTTGGAGCAATCTGGGGAGCCGGTGTTGCCTTTTTTGTTCCTATAGCTATGGCGTATTCTCTGGAATATTCCGGCTCGTCAGACGGTGCAGCTGTGGGGACCTACAGGGCCATCTATGATTTAGGAATCGGTCTTGGTCCTGTGGTCATGGGGATGATCATACCATTGACAGGCTATCGCATCATGTTTCTTTGCCTTGCCCTCATATGTCTCATCAACCTGTGCTATTTTCAATTCTACGTCAGAAAAAAGAGGAGAGACAGTATGCTGAAAGCGGTGAATCAAATGTCCAGCCCTGTGTCTTGAGCAAGTTTCGGTTAAGAAGCAGTGATTTACGGCCCCTTCAATTAGTCTGCTGCCTTGCACACCAATGTTTCCAGCGCTATTTTGGACAGACTTTCAGCGTCGAGTTGTAAAGATCATCCGCGGACGTATCTGTGGTCACTTTTCGGGATATGCAATAGAGTCTGACGGACACGTCGATGCACATAGACCGCAGCCTACACAAGTATCCGTTTTTACATGCGCTATCGGAACGGCGCTGACTGTCTGAGGTCCAAATATCGCAAGTGGGCTCTCCCTAATTACTATCTCGATTGCATTGTGAGGACAGGCGTCCTTGCACGAGCCGCAGCCGCTACAGCGCTCTTCATTCACTTCCGGAAGCTCCCTATCTGCTGCCGTGTCGAGAAGCATCTCACCGAGCGCACCAAGTATCTCTCTGGGTTCCCATCTCTCCTCCCGCGGATGTCTGATGAAGCCTACATGATATCTGTTTCTGCTCCACTTTGTAGGTGACCACCTGAGCTGCGGCTCAGAGCGATAGAGAGAAAGAAACTCCTTGTCTCTGAATAGACGGATATAGTCGTCGTAACGGACGATCTTGTCTACGTCAAGAACGATTTCCCGATTTGGGCGGTTTATGACGACACGTTCACCGAACCGTATCTGATCCGCTTCTTCAAGATGCAAAAATATAACACCTTCCCTTCTTGCCTCCTCATACTTCAATTCTGCGTATGACGGCATGACCATATTGCGCGTCAGTATATAGACCGCTTTTCCCGACCGTTTCATTCGCCGGGCAATATCTATAAATGCTTCGGACACAAATTCATAGAACAATCTGTCGGCAGGATTGTCACTTCCGAGATAGAACAAACAAGACGTATACTCTCCTTCCGGTTCACCTATCACGGGTGCATCTTCTTTTATCAGCGAATCATGCATTCGCAGAATGTCGGATGGAAAATCATTCCCGCGGATAGCGAGCATCCCCGCTCCAAAACCTGTCAGGATCGAATCCTTTATGTTCATAGGTTCGAGCGCCCCCCCGGATACATAGACTCCCTCTACCGTCGTTGTCAGCGGTGCCCGTTCGCTCACAAAGCCATACTCGTTAAGTCTGAACCCAAGAATCCCGCTCAGACGCTCCAGTTGTAGACCGGGACGTAAACCTATAGCGAGGACAACGTAATTGAACCTTTCCCCTCTCAGTTGCTCATCTGCGAAATACCGGACAGTGACTCCCGATTCGTCTTCATCGAAATATCGGGAATTGGCGCGTATGAAACGAACACCTGCATCACGGTATAATTGTTCGAGGTAAAATTCCTGGCCGAAAAACCTCAAATCATTGTAGAAAACCGTCAACTCAGGCTTAGCTCTTTGAAACGTCCATTTCACTTCCCGCAATGTGTATGAACAGCACACCGATGAGCAGAGAGGGTACTTCTTTGAACGTGATCCAACGCACAGTACAAAGGCAACCTTTTCAAAATCCTCGGGTAATTCTCCCTGGCGCTGATCGATCATTGCATCGTATTCAAGACTTGTGAGGACCCGCTTGCCTTTATACTCAACTGGATCAAAAGGTTCAAGGCCGGTCGAGATAATGATACGATCAGCCGGTATGGAGCTGCCGTCTTCAAGGACTACGATGAAAGACCCATCGTAGTCCTTGTTGACTGTTCGAATAATGCCCTCTCTGATAATGTTCAGGCGCGGGTTGCCGATAATCTCGTCAAGAAATGTCTTGAAACCCACTCTGCAGTTTGCAATGCGCGCCATTGTCCCGCCAAGATCAGGGGAAGATTCGAGAATAGTGACAGTGTTATTCTCCTGCAGTGCCACCTTCGCCGCAGATATCCCGCTTATGCCGCCGCCGATAATTAGTATGTTCATAAAAACTTCTTTTCTCCTGTCACAGAGAGCAAAAGGTCCGTCAGATATATTACTTTTCTGCCTTCGGCAAAGGTCTTCATAGCCATGTGGCAGAAAGGGCAGAAAACCACAATCGTCCCCCGGGATTTACTGAGGATGAGACGTGATAATTTCTCGGTCACCCATTTATTCGCGAAAAGCTGATTGCCGCCGCAACAGTGGTCCTTCATCTTCTCACCTTCAATATCACCACCAAACATGCTTATGACATCTTCCATGATGTTCTTGTTCTTTATTGCGTTTCCTTCAGGCCGCATGAGTAAACACCCGTAATAAGGGAAAAACACCTGGCCTTTGAGACTTCGTTGCGGCTCTAATTTCGATAAGGACTCACGGTCCAGCAATTCCAGAGGACTCAGAATGTTGAATGCGTTTTCCGAATTGGCATCCTTCAAATTCTTGTAGCATGCGGGACAGGGCACCACTATTTCACTGGCTATGTTCCGGGCCTTTGTCAGGTTCTGCCCGGATATGCTGAGCAACTCATTCCGGTCCCCGTACTCCACGGCCCCACAGCAATTCCAGTCCGGTATCTCTTTGAGAGTGTGCCCCAACCTCCTGCAGACCTCTCTTACACCACGATCGAGCCTCTTTGCCGACCCCGTGAGGGAGCAGCCAGGATAATACGCGAGCTCCATCACGCCCCACCCTTTGCTGACTGGTCCAAATCACGGTCAGATTTTGAATCGCCTCTGTTCGCCCCAGCGGGCCTGTATCCTTTGACATGTAACCCTGTAACTTTGTGCGGTAGATGAAAGCCTGCATATTCCATCCACCTGGGCAGGTATTTCAAATACCCTCCTCTAATTAGATCGGGTGCAGCCATCAGGATTACGAAAGGTTCGTACACCCTTCCCCAGATATCAATGCATTTCTTAAAAGCCTTTTCAAACCGTGCTTCAACGCCCAACGATTCCTTGACTGCGCGTATGATTTCGGGGATCCTGATCTGCCATGGGCAGGCCTGGCTACAGCGGTAGCAGCTTGTGCAGTAACATACCAGTGGATGGTCGTTTGTGATTTCCCTCCCCAAAAACAAATCCGATAAAAGGGCTTGCGGATTGACATTTTGTTCCAGGTCGTTCACGGTGCAAACGGAAGCACAGATTTTGCAGCCCAGGCACACGGAAATATCTTCCCTCTTGTGCCCTGCCAATTTCACTATTTTGTCCGACCAACCCGCTTCCTGATGTTTGTTGTTCATAGTTTCTTTTCTTCCGTTTTTTCCTGTTTGTTATCCTTACACTCCAGGACTCTACGACTCACTTTGTTCTTTCCTTAATGAAGACGTTTACCTTCTACCTTTAACCTTGCGCCCTTCCTATTCCCTATGATCTATGAGCTGTTTCACTCGTCCTGCATCTCACGGTCTCTTAATCTTCCCACTCTTTCAGTTCGTCTTCCACAAAAGTCAGATAGGGTATTTCTTCATCGAAGCTTCTGCCCGACATATAGGAGAAAACACCCTGGAGACGTTCTGAAATACCCTTGAAGTACTTCGTCAGGGGAATACCCTGAGGACAGGCCTCCTCACAGGCGCCGCAGCCCACACAGGTCTGCGAAACATGGTACATCCTGATAAGGTGGAACATCTCTTTTCCCTGCGGCATCTCTCCGGAACCTGTACGATAGATCTTATTCAGCAGCGCATCCCCTTTAGGCAGATATTCATCACCATTGAAGACGCAATCAATACAGTAGCAAACCGGGCACATGTCCCTGCAGTTCTTGCACATAATGCATTTTGAAAAATCCTTGCCGAAGTTTTCCATGTCGGTCTGGAATTTTTCCGTTTTTGCGCTCTCGCCGATGAGCATATTTTCGGGAATTTCTTCGAGATTACTTTCTAAGAGTAAAACAAGCGATTCACCCTTCTCTGTATACGGCAGTACCCAGAGATCGCCCTTTGTATCTATCCTTATGCCTGCGTCACCGACGACCCCTCTTCTTTCCCTGCAAACCCGACAGGCCCAGCGCATCTTGCCCGTATCCCTGAAATACTCTCTCAGGCCCTCAAGGTCCGACGGTATCCCGTCGACTTGTTCTTTCAAAGAGACGGCCCCGAAACAATCAACTGAAACGGCCGTTACGGCCTCACGCTCAATCTGGGTCAATTTCGTTAACTCCATGTAGGCCCTTATTTCGCAGGGCCTCAGCAGCATTACGATCTGAGATACCTTCGAAAACAGACGTCGCAGGTAGAGAGCCCCATTAGCGCCAAAAGTAGGATTAAAGAGGGATAAATATCCGAGGCCCTTCTGGAATACCTTATGTTGTATCCCGTTATCACCCTTTTCAAACCCCAGGACCAGATGGTGCTCATCCCCTAAAAACTGATTCAGAGCGTTCTCAATAGCTTCTTGCTTAATTCGTTTTCCCTGCATCTTTCTTTTCCTTTATCTCGTTATACATACCCGTCACTTTCTCAATGAAACGCCGGGCCTCGGCCGCGCTTACCCAGAAAAGTTTTAATTTATCTTTCATTGAGAAGGCATCGAACATGTCCTTCAGCGCCGCCATCTTTCTCCGGGTATAGTAATTGCCTTTTATGAAGTGGCAGTCTCCGGGATGACATCCGGCAACAAAAACACCATCGGCACCTTCCAAAATCGCCTTGATTGCGAAAGCCGGGTCGAATCTGCTTGAACAGGGTACTTGTATGAGTTTTACCCCTTCCGGATATTTCATCCTGAGACTTCCTGCCATCTCGGATGCTTTAAATGTACAGTATGAACAGGCAAAGCCGACAATCTGGACGTCTTTGTTATTATCACTCATTTATGCCTCGCTCAAAAAACCGGTGTTTAGTGATTCATACCGGGTGTCTAGTGTTTGGTCCTTAGTGTTTAGAATCAGGTCATAGACGTTGTTGCTTTTACTGTTCATTTTTTGCCTTTTATCCTTTATCTGCTTTGCATTCCACTGAACACTGCTCCTTACATCGCTTCTGTCAGCGCTCCCACCTCATCAATTACTGGGGCTCACGTCGCCCCCTCCACAAGCAAAGCTCGTGGAGTCTCCTCTTCTCACCCGCCGTGCGGGCTGATTTACATCGCTTCTGTCAGCGCTCCCACCTCATCATCTATCATCACGTCTGCATATCCTCTCAGGCTTATGGCCGATGAAGGACAGGTGCTATTGCAAAGCCCGCAGCCCATACAGGCGGCCTCTTCCACGTGGACAACCTTTTGATCTTCATCATATTTTATTGCCTTTGAAAAGCAGGCCCTCTCACACATCCTGCAACCGCTGCACCGTTTCGGATTAACAAAGGAGATAAAAGGGTCTACGAACGCATAGCCGAGATTAAGAAATCCAAAGAGCTTCAATGCGGAGGCCCTGCCGTGGTTGATGGATTCCTCAACATCCTTCGGACCGGAACAGGCGCCGGCAATAAAGATACCCTTGACCGCCGTATCAAACGGTCTCAGTTTAATATGGGCTTCAAGAAAGAACTTGTCTTTATCAAGCGTAATCTTGAAAAGCGACGCAATCTGCTTGCTATCGACAGGAGAAGACATCCCGATTGAAAGAACGACAAGATCAAATTCACGTTCGAAAAGCTCACAGAAAAGCGTGTCCTCGCCCCTTACCAGAATTCCGTTCGGACCGGGAATCAGTTCGGCGATGTTTCCTCTCGTGAAAAGAACCCCTTTATCCTGTGTGTCCTCATAGAACTCTTCTCCTCCTCGAGGATGTGCCCTGACATCCATGTAGAAGGATTCGACGTAGGAATCTTTGTATTTGTTTTTTACCGCCTGACCAACGCGCAGCGCATTCACGCAGCATATTCTCGAGCAGTAAGGTTTTCCGATCTGTTCATCACGGGAGCCGACACAATGGAGTATGGCTACTCTCGGATTTTCTGGCAGATCGAGGGTGCCGGCATTCTCTTCAAATTCAAGGGTTGTAACGATTCTCGGATCTCTGCCGTAATTCAGCTCGGGTTTGCTTGCGGGATCAAAAGGCGAAAAACCAAGCGCAATGACCGCTCCTCCCGCCAGTATCTCTTTTTGACCTGCGGTGGTATCCAGCGATACCTTATAGTTTCCGAAAAACCCCTCAAACGCAGTTATCCTGCCTGATGTGAAAATTTCTACGTTCTTTCTCTGTCTCAGCTCCTCGATCATTTCGTTGACTATATCCTTCCCGTCTTTTCCTAAAGGCCATACATTCCTGAGTTTCCGAACATGTCCTCCAAGTTCCGCCTCTTTTTCAACAAGGTAGACTTGCATGCCCATTTTCGAGAGAAACGACGCTGCACTCAATCCGGATACCCCACCCCCAACGACTACTGCCGATTTGTTAACATCTACCACTTTCTCTTCCAGGGCGACATGATGAGCGCCGGAGTAAAGACCTGCAAGAATGAGCCTTCGCGCCTTTTCTGTATTTACTTCAAGATCATCTCCTACCCATGAACAGTGTTCTCTGATGCTGACCTGTCTCAAAAGAAAGGGATTAAGATCGGCCTTTCTCAATACTCCCCGAAACATTTCCTGATGGAGCGAAGGAGTGCACGAGGCAATAAGAATACGGTCAAGCCCTTCTTTGTGGATGCTTTCCGTGATCATATCCTGTCCAGGCTCAGAACAAACAAATGGATAGTCTTCGGAAACGAACACGTTAGGGAATTGTTTGAAATATCGACTGAGTTTCTTCACATCGACTGTATGTTTTATGTTGTGCCCGCAATGACAGATGAAAATCCCTATCTTCATGTCTCAACACCCGTAAATCGTAAATCGTCGCAGAACCTGATCTTTCATGTGCATTCTCCACGCACAGTTTCCGATTCGTGATTTACGGTTTCTATGTATTCCATGCACCGAGACGCCGCTTCCCCTCCGGAGGCAACTGTATCGGGAACGTCCTTAGGTCCCGAGGCCATGCCGCAAACGAAAACACCTTCAACGTTTGTCTGAGAGGGATGGATCGAGTCCACAGTGATGAAACCATATTCGTCTCTTTCGACGGACATGATTCTGCACAGTTCTTCTGTCTGTTTTCTTGGCCGCACCCCTGTGGCGAGAATAACAAGATCAACTTCGACTTCGCGCACCTCACCGCTCAACATATCTTCCACTCTTACGAGCAGTCCGTTTTCTGTTTTTGTGATCTCTCCCGGAATGCCACGTATGTAAAGCGCACCTCGTTCCTGCGTATTCTTGTAAAACTCCTCGTAGCCTTTCCCATATGCCCGAACGTCTATATACGAAACATAGATTTCAGGCTCCTTTATCCTGTCCATAATTATGTTCACGTGCTTTGCCGTGTACATGCAGCATACCCGCGAACAGTACCTCGCCCCGCTCTGGCGATCTCTTGACCCAACACACTGAATGAAAAAAAACCGCTTCGGGACTTTTCCCTTGAACAGGATGTCACCGCCGGTAGGACCGGTAACCGAACTTATCCGCTCAAACTCCATCCCCATGATAACCCCGTCCAGAGCACCATAGCCGTATTCCTTCTTTTCCGTCGGATCGTAGACGTCGAAACCGGGAGCAAGTACGATACTGTCAAAAGTCCTTTCCAGTATCTCATCATTCAGGCTGTGATCGATAGCACCCGCTTCACAACGTCTCTCACATTCACCGCACTGAATGCATCCTTCAATCCGTCCTGCAAAACACCGTGATGCCTCCGCCACAGCCTCTTCAGCCGCGTAACCCATTGCCACTTCCTCAAAATTAGATATTCTTTCTTCAGCATCAGTTTCGGGCATAGAGATACGTTTAAGAGAGGGGTATCTCTCCGTCAGCGTCGTCACCTCTTCATCGGAAAGTCTCTCCGGAGTCTTCTTCATGTCAAGGACAGCCAATACCTCACCCTTCAGATATCGCGTAATCGATTTTGCTGCCCTCTTGCCGGCAGCGATCGCATCAATAACATACGCAGGTCCCGTCGAAACATCACCACCGGCAAATACACCTTCAAGATTTGTCGCCCCCGTTGTAGGATCAATTGCAATCGTTCCGTTTTTACCGAGTGCCAACCCAATCTTCTCAGTAAAACCGGTTTGAACTTCCTGGCCCAGGGCTGTAATAACAGAGTCAACACGTATTGAAAACTCAGAACCCTTTACAGGCACCGGCCGCCTACGCCCGCTTGCATCAGGCTCACCGAGTTCCATACGGACGCATTCCATTTCTGATAACCTGGTATCCTTGCCATGGAAACCAACCGGAGTGGTCAGGAAATGTATTTCTATACCCTCGTGAATAAGTGCCTCTACCTCCTCACAGGCCGCAGACATTTCATCACGAGTTCTCCGATATATGAGCATCACCTTCTCCCCGCCAAGCCGTCTTGCTGTTCTCGCGCAGTCGATCGCGGTATTACCTCCACCGATGACTGCTACCAGTTTTCCCATAGTCAATGCCTGTCCGCTGTTCACCGAGGCCAGAAACTGAATACCATCCATAACACCGGAAACACTCTCCCCATCAACACCCAGTGTAAGACCCTTCGGTGCACCTATACCGATAAATACTGCGTCAAAATCATTCCGTATCGAGTCAAGCGAAAGACTTTTCCCGACTTCACTTCCGCACTGAATGACAACTCCGAGTTTCTCTATATAGCCGATTTCTTTTCTCAACTCTGACTTCGGGAGCCGGTATTCCGGTATCGCATACATCAACATACCACCCGGTTGAGGAAGTGATTCAAAAACGGTTACGTCGTGACCTTCACGGGCAAGGTCGTGCGCACAGGAAAGTCCTGCCGGCCCCGCTCCGATCACTGCAATCTTCTTTTCTGTCTTTGTTACCTGTGGAACTTCAAGAGTCTCTATGTCGAACTGATCGACAGCAAACCTTTTGAGATCGCGTATCGCAAGAGCATCATCTATCTGTCCCCTGTTGCACACTTCCTCGCACGGAGCGTAGCAAACCCTGCCGCAAACAGAGGGAAAGGGGTTTGTCTCTCTGATCAACATATAGGCATCCTGAAACCGGCCTTCGCTGATATCTTTCAGGTAACCCAGAACATTCGTGTGGACCGGGCAGGCATCCACGCATGCTGCCTTACAGGGGCGCTGCTCGCGTTTATCAATGCTCGCCTTATTAGGAATAGCCTGAGGGAAAGGAATGTAGATCGCCTTGCGTGGGGCGATGTTCATATTGAACTCACTCTTCATGACCACGGGACAACCGGGTGAACAGGAACCGCAGGCGGTGCACTTCTTCATGTCCACATATCGTGTTTTCTGCAGGATGGTAACCTTGAAACCTTTACCCTCTTTTTGAACTGACACCGGCTTCGCCCATGACAGGAGATCAATCTTCTTCTGGAGAGCTACCTCTACCATTTTTGGTGAAAGCGTGCAGGTGGAACAGTCCAATGTCGGAAAGGTTTTATCAAGCTGGATCATCCGCCCACCTATTGATGGCCCTTCTTCGAGCATCGTCACATTCACACCGCAAGCTGCAAGCTCAAGCGCGGCAGTAATACCGCCGATACCGCCTCCGACTACTAGCACGCTACGCTCTTTCAAACTGTACTAACCCCTTTGAGGTTCGGAATTCGAAAATCGCCTAATCTGAATCAAGCTTACAATTTCCGATTTCCGGCTTACGAATTACGATTCCACCTTCCGGTTACCCGCCCTTCACGATTGCCTTTAACTTGTCGCGCACTTTGTGCACATCGCCCACGATTCCATAGTGGGCATACTGGAATATTGGTGCTTCAGCATCTTTGTTGACTGCTATGATACATTCAGAGTCCTTCATGCCTGCTATGTGCTGAAAAGCTCCGCTGATACCCATGGCCAGATATACTTTTGGCTTTACGGTCTTGCCTGAAGTGCCCACCTGTCTGAATTTCGGAAGCCATTGCTTGTCGATTACGGGTCGTGAACCGGAAACAACCGCAGTTAATAGAGAGGCCAACTCCTCGTAAGCGGGTATTTCGTCCGGATTTCCAATCCCCCTGCCGACAGACAGGAGAAAATCGGCTTTCGCGATGTCTACATCCGTCTTTTCCTCTTCTACATAGCCCATGAAACTACGCTTATCTGTAGAAGGATCCACATCCATCGACTCAACGGCTGACGCTACGTTCTTCTCCGTAGCCTCGTTCTTGAAACTTCCGCTTCTGACAGTGAGGACCAGTGGCTCTTGGACCAGCGGTTTAAATTCTCCAAAAACTTTATCGGAATAGTAGCTCTTGTAGAAGATACCTTTCTCTCCGTCATAACGGCTTACATCCGAGATGAGGGGTAAATTGAAACAACCTGCGACATACGCGGCGTTCTCATTCCCTGAAGATGATGATGTGAAGAGAATTGTATCCGGTTTACCCTTGCCGTCGATAACCTTCCGGACTGTGTTGACCATTGTCAAAGGATTCATGAAAACCGTCTCTTCCAGATTTGTTCTGATGCAAACATTTGTCAGTTTATCGTTCAAGGCACAGTCGCAGTCCGGAAGCACCATAACCGATTCTTTGCCCAAAAGATTACTTAGTCCGATACAATCGAGGTTTCGTTCCTCGAACTGTCCTCTTCGTACTTCAGAAATTATTAACGTATAGCTCATTGACAAACCCCCTTTTCCTTCAGGACTTTCAGAAGCTCTTTACAACTCTCATCCAGATCACCGGAAAATATTGTTGCGCCGGCTTTCTTAGGCGGGTACGTCCATTTATTGACTTCGATCATTTCTGAGATATCTTGCTCGTAATCACCCGCATCAAAAATCCTTCTTTCTACTTTCGACGCCTTGCGAATACCCATGATAGACACATAACGCGGTTCATTTATGCCGCTCTGTATCGATAATACTGCAGGCAGTATCACCTTCACGCGCTCCTGAAGACCGCCCTCAAGCTCGCGCCTTACTATCATGTGATCCTTTTCAATCTGATCGATACCGATTACCATAGAGACATACGGGAGTCCCATCTTTGCTGCAACGATTCCGCCAAAAGCCATAAACTGATCGTCTTCGGACTGCACCCCCGTAAATATCACATCAAACGGAGGATTCTCTTTTCGCAGAAAATTGGACGCCAGAGTTGCCCTTGCGTTGGGATCATTGCGTGTCACTCCCGTCTTAATTAGATAGCCATCCTTTCCCCCCATCGCTATCGCCCGGCGGAGCACTTCATCAGCGTCAGCATCGCCAACCGAAATTGCGGTGACCGTTCCTGACGTTTTTTCGGCAATTCTCACAGCCTCTTCGACGGCATAGTTATCCCAATCGTTCACTTTGAACGGGACCTTCGAAAGGTCGATTCGTCTTCCTTCATCTGTAATGCGCAGTTCTTCTTCCTGCGCAGCAGCTACTCTTTTTGTAAATACTATGAGATTCATTCTACAAGACCTCCATGAGTATTTCTGATAACTCTTTGACCGGCAGATTCCTTTCTTTTGCCGGATCCTCAAGCGTCATGAGACAGAACGGGCAAGCCGTTACGATGAGATCCGCACCCTTCTCCAGTGCCTCTTCAATCCGGACTTCGCTGTTTCTCTTGTACAATGTTTCCGACTCATAAAACATCCGCCCGCCTCCGCCCTCACAGCAGAGAGATGTTTCACGATTCCTGTCAAATTCAAGCAGTTCAAGTCCGTCAATAGACCTCAAAATATCTCTCGGTTCATCAAAAATGCCGTTCTGTTTCCCGAGGAAGCACGGATCGTGATAGATAACTTTTTTGGGATATGGATGTTCCGCTTTCAGCTTCCCTTTTGTAATCATTTCGGAAAGCACTTGCGTGTAATGGACCACCTTTATCTTGTGATCGCCGTACTCCTTTTTTAGAGTGTTCATACAATGCGGTGAAAGAGCGATAATCTCCATAACGGCGTATTGATTAAAGACTTCCGTGTTTTCTTCCTGCAGTACTTCAAATAGCCCTATTTCCCCCATCCTTCGTATCTCGTTTCCGCAGCACGCCTCTTCTTCACCGAGCACCCCAAACTCATGACCGCCTTTTCGCAAAATTTCGGACACATTCACAGGAATCACCATGCACCGGGGGTCATATGCCTGTATGCAGCAGGCAAACAAAAGACTTTTTGCAGCCGTCTCACTCACGTGCGGCAAAGCCGGCTCGATCGTCTCTGACCATGCACCCCTTCTTGCGCGTGACTTTCCCCATGGATTCTTCTGAACATCCGTATTCTCCAGGGCTTTCTGAATAGATGCCGGGACATCTCCCTCTTCAACGAATGCCGATCTCAATTCTATTATTACTTCCGATGGTTTCACGTCACGGGGGCAGCGGATCGTGCATGCGCCGCACGACGTGCAATACCATGGGATGGCCTCACTGATAGGACTTTTAAATTGTTTCTTTCGCATGATCATGCGGACGTTAAAAGGAGTCTTTCCGGATTCGGGACAACCTCCTGTGCATTTACCACATTGCATACAGGCTAATACTCGTGTTTGCATTGCGTCCATAGAACCCTCGCTATTTTGGCACCTAACTAACCGTTTAGTTTATCTGATGCGCTATAGCCTGTCAACACAAATGTGAATGAATGGCTGAAAAATGTTCCTCACTAATTTGTTGTACACCTACACCAAATCATGTGCTATACTAAACGATTAGTATATTGATGATTCAGTAGAGGACATGTTGAAGACTGCTTCCGACGATACGACAAGAGAAAAGATCATTCATGAGAGCATTCAACTTTTCCTCCGCACGAGCTACAAAGGCACCAGCATTCAGCAGATCACTGATGCGCTTGGCATTACAAAAGGGGCTTTCTACTGGCATTTCAAGAGCAAAAACGAGCTCCTTGAAACCATAATAGAGAAGTACGAATCCGAGTTTTTGAAACAACTATATGTGTACATGAAGGCCTTTAAGGGTAATTTCATCGAGAGGTTCAAGGAGTACCACAAATACATCAATGAATATGCGCGTGACAATGGGGACTTTTCTTTTCTTTTTTTTGTCAGCCTCGCCGCAGAGACCACCGGAAGTGCGACTCCGGCCGAGAGAAAGATGAAGAATGTTTTAACGAGATATCACAAGTTTGTAACATCCCTCCTGCAGGAAGGAAAGGATGAGCATGTCTTTCACAATACCTACGATGTAACCTTAAACGCACACCTCATCATAGCAATTCACAGCGGTATACTGCTGCAGTGGTATCTTAACAGGGCTAGTATAGACGGGCCCAATATGGCCAGGACCTATCGTGATATCATGCTGTATGGTATGGTTGCCAGAGACAAGCATTAACAGCTATCCCAGAAGATTCTTCCCGATGAGTATTTTCTCTACCTCTTTTGTGCCTTCAAATATCTCGAGCACCTTTGCGTCACGCCAGTAGTGAGCAACATTGTATTCCTCAAGTATCCCATACCCACCATGTAACTGAATAGCTTCATCGGCAACCTTGACTGCCATTTCACATGTAAACCATTTTGCCATGGCAACCAGCGTGTGATCGACCTTGCCGGCATCCACGTTCGCAGCAGCCCGGTAGAGGAGACTTCTTCCGGCCTCGAGCAACGTGGCCATTTCCGCAATCTTTGTCTGCACCACCGCCATTGATGCGAGAGTCCCGCCAAATGCTTTCCTTCCTTTTACATGCGCAATTGCCTTCTCTAATGCTCCCTGAGCTGTACCTATAGCGAGTCCGGCGCCACCTTCAAGCCGGGCGCGATTGAAGAATTCCATCAGTTGGTAGAAACCTTTCCCTTCTTTACCTAAGAGGTTGCTTTGTGGCACCCGTACATCTTTGAACGCAACCTCACACGTATCCGAACACCGGATAGATAATTTTCCATGCAGTCTGTTCGCCTCGTACCCTTCACGATCAGTTTCGACAATTATGGTACTTAATCTGTCATGTTTTCTCTTGGCATCCGGATTTGTAACGCACAAAACCACCAGGTAATCAGCTTTCGTTCCGTTTGTGATAAACATTTTATTGCCTGAGATTACGTAATCGTTACCATCCTTTACCGCCGTGGTAGTTATCGAGACCACATCGCTCCCGGCATCCGGCTCAGTAGAAGCCATGCCGCATCGCCACTCTCCACCACATATGGGTGGAAGGTATTTCCTCTTCTGTTCTTCGGTCCCGAACAGCTTTACCAGTTGCGTTCCGAAATATGAAGCTACCATGCATTGTGCAATACCGGTGTCGACGCGTGCGAACTCTTCTATAACGATACATTGCTCAAGGTGCCCCATACCGGCTCCGCCGTACTCTTCATCTATAAACATGCCAAGGAAGCCCAACTCTGCGGCTTTCTTCCAGAGACGATCATCAAACTCTTCCGCATTATCCAATTCCCTGGCAACATCGGCGAACTCTTTCTCCGCAAACTCGCGGGCAGCCCTTCTCACATCCATCTGTTCCGAAGTCAAATCAAACATCCTGTTTCTCCTTTATCTCATTTATACTCATTACCAGCCTATATCTTCATCCGGTTATTCGACCGGTGTGTATCAAATTGACCAAACGTCCATCACAAAGGCATTAATTAGCCACTGTTTCTTATCACTGCTTATTGTAATGCTCACGTATGTCCTTCTTCAGTAACTTGCCGGTTGAGCTTTTTGGAAGTTGTTTCCAGAAATCAACAGATTTCGGTTTCTTGAAACCGGCAAGATGCCTGCCGCAAAAGTCGATAACCTCGACTTCTGTGACTAACTCACCTTTCTTTAGTACGATCACCGCCTTCACAACTTCACCCCAGTGTTCATCCGGTAACCCTATAACCGAAGCCTCAGAAATGGCAGGGTGTCTGTACAGCACTTCCTCGATTTCGCGAGGATAGATATTCACGCCACCTGAGATTATCATATCGTTCTTTCTCTCCACAATATAAACATATCCATCTTCATCAAACCTTCCCAGGTCTCCCGTGTGAATCCATCCGTTTCTCAGTTTTTCTGCCGTTGCTTCGGGCATCTGCCAGTAACCGATCGTCATGGCTTCACTTTTCCCGATAATCTCGCCTACTTCTCCGACAGTAACGTCCTCGTCATTTTCATCCACAATCCGTATTTCATAGTTTAGAGCCGGCTTTCCGGATGATGACAGACGCGCCACTCTCTTCTCGCTTCCGTCCAGCATGTGGTCTTCAGGTCCCAGAAATGTTGTGAAGGGTCCCGTCTCCGTCTGACCATACATCTGGGCAAAACCGCAGGGGAAAATCATTAATGCCTTCTTGAGCACCTCTACAGGCATGGAGGATCCAGCGTACAAAATAAGCTTCAAACTTGATAAATCATATTTCCCTATATTGGGCACCTGAATAAGACTGTGGATCATTGTTGGAACAAACTGGCATCTAGATATCCGTTCCCTCGAAATGTATTCAAGCACCTCCTCCGGATTAAACCCACCTTCCTTCTTGATGTGAATCGTATTCGGCAGGAACGAATGACGCACGATGTTGTCTTCACAGGCAACGTGATACATGGGGAAGGTTATGAGAACCTTCTCATCATAATCAACTTTAAGATCGATCGCCGATGCCACCGCGTCTGATATCAGATGTCGGTGTGTCCTCATGGCTCCTTTAGGTTTTCCGGTGGTCCCTGCGGTAAAGATTATACTCTGAACATCGTCTTCCAGAATCACGGCCAGCGGCTCACCAGTACCACCCCTGTTTAGAAACACGTCATATTCTTCCATGAACGTTTGTTCCGGCTTCTGAAGGCATATAAACGTTTCTGTGAAGTTCAATTCAGGCTTTAGAGAACCCACCATACTACCATAGTCACGGTCCAAAAAAAGAAATTTGGGGGTCGAGTAGGTAAGGATATCTTTCATTTCGAATTGCTTCAGATGATTATTGTAGGGACAAAAGATACCTCCTGTCCTGGCGGCAGCAAAATAAATCTCAACAAATTGATAGCAGTTATGAACAAGCACCCCCATTCGATCGCCTTTCTTCAAACCTCTTTCAATAAGAGCGTTCGCAAGCCGATTCACCCGTTCATGCAAAGTCCTGAAATCCAGGGAAACATCTTCCGACACCAGAGCAGTCTTCGACGGAAACTTACGAGCGCTTCTTGCTAACATCTCACCTACTGTCATATTCAACCTCCATAACCGCCTGTTCATTAATGCCGTAATTCTCCGGTTACAAAGAGCAATCGAACGGACAATATAACATTGAATACCAATCATCGGTCATTGATGGGCGGTACGAATAGAACGATCCCGAAAACGTAAACGCGAAAGCAGCAGTCGGGATGAGTGCTATCAGGGAAGAGTGCGCAAAACAATGAATAACATCAATAATTAACACTCCGGCACTATTTTTTGCAACGACACAGACTGTGAGCGAAGAAACTAAAGGTCCTATGTATGCGGCAGGCGCCACCATGATTCCGAAAAATACGTGAATAGAACAAATCTTAAAACAATATAGAAAACATATGCTCGCTTCCAGGATCATAGGAGGCAGGATCAAAACAGTGCCAGTCTCCTCAAACGTTCCAATTATGGCTGTCAGAGAATGTTAATACTCTGACAGCCATTTAACTTGGTTATCTGTTCGTCAGGGGTTAAGGCCGAGATTGCGTGCTATAATAAGCTTCATGATTTCGGTCGTGCCTGCTAGAATTGAAAGCGCGCGAACGTCTCTGTAAATCCTGCTTATCTTATATTCATCCATGTATCCGTACCCACCATGCAACTGTAAGGCGTGATAAGCAACACGGTTTACCATTTCACCGAGGTATGCCTTCGCCATCGATATCCTCTTCGGATCGATGTTTTCGCCCCGTATATACTCGGCAACTAGTGTTTCAAGGAATGTGCGTCCAACCTCTACGTCGGTTGCCATCTCGGCCAGTTTAAAAGCGTTGTGCTGGAAATCGCCTATTGGCCTCTTGAACGCTTCTCTTACTTTCGAGTATTCAAGGCCCTCTTTGAAGGCCAGTTCTGCCATTGCCTGGCATTTTACGCAGACCTCGAGTCTTTCTCTTGCAAGTTTCTCCATCATGTACTTGAAACCCTGCCCTTCTTCGCCAAGCAGGTTGCTGGCGGGAACACGGCAATCTTCATACGCAAGCTCAGCAGTGTCCTGCGCTGCCTGGCCTAGTTTATGAAGTTTGCGTCTGGTAAGCCCCGGCGTATCACCGTCGACGACTATCATACTAATACCTTTCTGTCCGGTCGCCGATTCAATTTTGCACGCTGTAATTATTACATCAGAGTTGATGCCGTTTGTAATGAACGTCTTCTGCCCGTTAATAATGTAGTGGTCGCCATCCTTGATAGCTTTTGTGCGTATAGAGGCAAGATCGGAACCGGCATCAGGTTCTGTTAATCCGATAGCGAGAATTGCCTCACCGGAAACCGCCTTCGGAAGCACCCTCTTCTTCAATTCCTCGGTGCCATATGACGCTATATACGGTGCCGCGACATCACTGTGCAAGGGAGCACCCACGCTGAAGCCGTCTCCCCACGCCAACTCCTCATTAACGATAAGTAAAGAGTATCTCGCGTCAACACCCATACCACCATATTCTTCAGGCACCCACGGGCAAAGGAATCCTTGATTGCCCATTTTTATGAAAAGTTCTCTGGGGACAATTCCGGCGTTATCCCATTCTTCTCTGTGCGGTGTTATTTCCTTTGCCACAAACTTCCGTACAACCTTCCTGAAATCGGTGTACTCCTTATTCTCTTCGAACAGTGGCATATTGTGTTCCTCCTTAAATCAATTAAATTTCCCCGCTGTTTCAAGACACATCAACATTAATATAGCTGCCCCGAATGACAATTCTCTATAGCAATTTGTGTACCAACAACAGCGAATATCGTAATTCAAAAGAATAACGACGCTTCTGACTGTTTGCGTTAACCTTGTCACTCAAAAAAAACGTATCAATATGACACACCTGCTACCTTTGAGCACATAGGCCTGTTTTGAGCATCATTGTATGAACAGTGCAATGGTTCTCTGTACGCCGTTACTGAAAGCAGGCAACTGGATGTTCGCGATTCCTGTCCTGTCCTCGTAATGTGTGTCGTAGATGCCGGATGTGAGGACAGGACAGGAAGAGAACAGCAGGACTTATTTCATCAGCACAGATGGAAGATACGTAATGAGTGACGGGAACATAAACATCAATACGATACAGATGACAAGTCCGATGAGGAACGGGTATACGCCGCTATAAATGACTCCCAGCGGCACCTTGGTAATGTTCTTCACAATAAACACGGGCATTGCAACGGGCGGAATAACAGAACCGACGCACACAGTCATTGAAACCATGATGCATGCCCAGATCGGGTCATACCCCAGTTGTGTGATAGCCGGGAAGAAGATGGGCGTTGCAAGAATCATGAACGCAAGATCGTCGATGACTGAGCCACCAAAAAGGTAAATGAGAAATATAATGGACATAATAACGTGCCTATGCAGAGGCAATGCCCCTACCCATTTTGCCACATTATTCGGAATATCAGTGACGGTTATGAAATGCCCCAACACGGCGGAAGCCGCGACAAGTATGAGCACCATACATGACGTCCTCAGGGCTTCCTGTAGGGATTTTCGAATACCCTGATAGTTAATGTCTCTCTTCAGAACGCACAGCAGAAGCACCGCAAAAGTGCCAACGCTGCCAGCCTCAGTGGGTGTAAAGAAACCATACATCAGTCCACCGATTACCACTAGAAAGATAACGATCGGCCATATAACGGCCGGGAGAGTCGTGATTCTTTCCTTCCATGAAAACTTTTCGCAGGCTGGACCGATCGCTGGATTTAACTGGCCCCATCCCAAAATAACCCCTATGAAAGAGGCGGCCAACATCAACCCGGGGATAATACCGGCCAGGAACAGCCTTCCTATAGATTGCTGGGTAATAATGCCAAGCACTATGAGCACAACGCTGGGAGGAATCAGAACGCCGAGCGTTCCTACAGTCGCAACTATACCGGTTGACAGTTTCTTCGCGTAACCGAACCTATCCATTTCAGGCACTGCAACGCTGGCGAAGGTAGCGCTAGTGGCAACGATGGAACCGCATATTGCCTTAAAAACTGTAGCACCTACAACAGTCGCGAGTGCCAAGCCGGCAGGTATATGGCCCAGAAACTTGTGCGCACTGTCGTAAAGACGCCTTGCAATGCCGGCATTGAATGCAAGCTGTCCCATCAACACAAAAAGCGGTACGACTGTCAATGAATAACTCTGAAGCTGATCGAAAAAATCATTCGCCAGCATCGTAGTGGCTGCATCCGGTGACACAACAAGAGCATATCCGATTAGACCAATGATTCCCATGGCAACAGCCATTTCCATGCCCGTGAGAAACAAGGCCAACAGAACTATTATTCCATAAATACCAAGGGCTATGTCGCTCATATGGGGTCTCCAATCTCAAAGGATCTGAAAATATCAGTTAACAATGAAAAACACTGCGCGAAGAAACAGAATGCCAGAGCAAACGCGACCGGATACGTCGGGACACGAAGAGTCATTGAAGTCTCACCGCTCTGCTGAAGGAAGAGACCCTTTTTGACCAGGTGATAGGTCAGATAAGCAAACAGTACAATCCCAACCGCTCTCGTGATTACAAAGAAAACGCTCTTTACAGCCTTGCTTCTGTTCTCCAGTAGTACGTCGACGAAAACATGCCCCCGATCCCACGATGTCTTCGGGACAGCAAACCCCACGACAATTGCTCCCATCATTGCTACCAGGTCATATGTCCCCACTATCGGGCTTCCAAAAAACCGGCGCAATATAACGTCTATGACGGTAAGCATCATCATAATAAAGAGGGCAATTTCCGCGACGGAATTCATCCAAGTAAAGCATTTCTTTAAAGCTGTAACAAATGCTTTCATGCCTCCTCCGTATAAACGTCGGGGACCTGAAGGCCCCCGACTATTTCAGTTGAGATGATCTACTTTTTTGCTGGTGCCTTGGCTGGTGCTGC
>CAYYLU010000038.1:0-15653 GCA_964472475.1 uncultured Syntrophus sp.
CGTTAGCATTGAAATTATGGGCAGAAGACGATTTGTGTGACCGATGAATGGAGAGCCGAACACAACGATAGAATCACCCCGATTCATTCGTTTCCTCTATAGTAATTCTGCGCAGGCATTCAATCGGCAGGGGGGCAACTTTCGGAACTGCCCGTAAAAGCAACTCCAGAGTTTTCCTTTTCACGATATATATCATGGAACCAGATCCATTATGCGGCGAATAACCTCACCGCGCCTTGCTATGACGTCCAGTTCCCACTGGCGTGCTTCAGACAAGCGTTCAAGCATGAGGCTCTGCTGTTCTTCAATCTTCAACAAGGCTGAGCGGACATCATCGGCTGAGACCGTGCCGAGCACTTCGTGTGTAAGTGGAATGGCAAAACCCATATCCTGACAACACTTTGCCATCCCGGGTTGATCAGCTAAGAAGGGATAAGAGATCATGGGAACTCTATGGAAGACCGCTTCGTGTGTTGAGTTAAGACCGTGATGAGTAATGAATACGGTTGATTCACTCAGCACGCTCCATTGATCAACGTATAGTTCGACGCGGAAGTTGGATGCGTCCAGACAACGGACCCACTCGCCCGCAGTCGCGCCTCCCAGGCTGACCAATACAGAATATTCAGGCAAATCCCCGGTTGCTTCCCGGATTGTCTCCAGAAGATTTCTCGCTGCGGTCTCGTAGTAGCGCCAAATCAAGGTTCCCATTGAGACATAAATTCTCTGTGTCACGCCTGCATGTTTAGGATAGAGAGATGGGCCTGAAGGTGCACGATTAATAGTGTTCTCGGATAATGAGCCGAAAAAGGCTATCGGTTCAAACGGTTTACGTTGTTCTTCGGATAAATACCGGGGCGGCTCACAATACAAATTCAGATCATCACTTAAGGAGGTTACGTACGAGAATGGAGATGCATTCTTGATTCCGTACTTATCGCGCAGAGTTTTCACTGCGTTCCGGCAGTTCTCCGATATGTTTACAATCGGATCATCGATCAGCGCCTTCAATGCGGCCTCGGGCTCACGATTATGGCCGGCACAGATATTTACCCTCGGTATACCCAGAGCCTGGGCAACCACTTGACCAATGACCGCAAATCCGTCATGCAGCACGAGTGACGGTTTCAACGCCGCTGCCCTGGAAACAATCTGTTCTGCATAGTATCCGGCAAAACTGACATACCGGCACGGGTTCGGAGTTGATGAGGGATCGGCTTCATCAAGTAGACGTCCTTCGTAGAGGTCTATGTGGAGCCCTCCCGCTTCGACAATGTCTTTGCTAAAGCGTTGCGAAGTGAACACGTGCACGTGAATACCTGCAATGTTCAGCGCGGATATGACAGGTATCAACCTTTGGGTGTGGCCTCTCTGGTCCATGCAGAAAACAACGACCGAATCACCAGGCTTCACAATGCCTCCTCAGCCAGTTTTTTCAAACACTCAAGAGGTACACTGGCCTTTTCAGGGAAAGCGCGAATCCGCAATTCCGCGGATGTGACTGCCGCGATTATCTTCCAGAAATGTAGGTCTTCCTGCGAATCTGGTAAAGTTGCTCGGTCGGCATAGGCAGTGCAAAAGTAATCCCATTCCCGTGCCGGAAGTGCCCAGCGATACCACGTCCGTCCAAGATCGTATCCGATTGCGTCCACACGGATGTGCTCGTTATCTATCACCCGCAGCCTGCCTTTGCGGTCAATCACCATGTTTTCCCCGCAAAAGTCAAGATGTGTAAGAGCATAGGTGGTCTGTAGAGGTTCTAATCTCTGCAGGACTTCCCGAACTCTTGCAGCAATCTCTTGTTCCAGCGCTCCGGCTTTTACAAGAATACGAATTCGTGCATCGGTAAGAACGAGGTGCTCTGTTGTAGTTCGCACCCCTGGCGAGCCGGAGCAGGACAATGTAGATGCGGCGTGCATCTCAGCCAGAATGGCGCCTGCTTCCTCCAGATGTACACGATACGGGATATCCGGTAGAACAGTGCCGTCAATCCATTCTTCTATCAGAACCCTGCCTTGCCTGCCGATGACAGGCGCAAATGCGTCCCCCAATTCACGTTGGTATGAAACCAGTTTTTGTGCCGCTTGTTCATCCTGCATGACGCGCGCTTTCACCGTTCCGTCTTCATGATCAACACGATACGTTGCACGCCTTTTTTCAGACAGACGGAGTTGTGAGATTTGCGTTATTGATTTGACCCGAATGCCAGCTGATTCCAAAACTGTCATGACTTCTGTTTCTACTTCATTCATTTATCAATCATTCCTTTAGCTACCAAAGTCTCCAGCAAGATATCGGGGTTTTCTTCGTATGCCTTTGAGCCAAGCACACAGCGGAACGCCGGCACAGCATTCGCTAGCTGATCTACCATTGGACCTCTTTTCAGAGGCACTCCTGTCATATCCTGGAAAATAGTGGCGGTGTGTTCGGATGAACGCATGCCATATATGCTCCGGCGAAGATTTGTCGCAGCCTCGGAGGGGCTCAATCGGTCCATCGAAAATTCGGAGATAGAAGAGGAAATGTGAGGAAATATTATTGCACCGATGGGTGCAGTTGGTTTGGTAATCGAATTCATCTGTCGCGCAAACTGGGCCAGAGAAAGTAAGAGAGGTCTCCCTGCACCATCTTCGGAGTAACGTGCCGAGGTCAGTTCTCCCTCGTGATAAATATAAGCGCGCCTGGGCGAAATATCGGCAATCTGAGGGAACATCTTTTCCGTTCCTTCTCGCATCTTTGTAATAGTGGGTATTCCGTGCGCTTGAAATCCACTATTGTCTACCATTACACGGTCGTTAGCTATCAGGGCAGTGTCGGGCGATGTTAACACATGTGTCAAGAGCGTCGTTTTACCGCATCTCTTATCGCCTGCAAGTAAGATCGCACAGCCATTAAATACGAAAGCGGCTGCGTGGAGATCGAGCATTACAGTCTGTGCCGCAGCTCCAGAAGTCATCAATTCACGCAAAATACGCATCAAGGCAGTACGCGGCCGTGTGTCCGGAGGAAGCGAAATTATTTCCACATGATTATGCCGGAGCCGATAGTAACACTGACAATCTTTGTCCGATATGAGTGTTGTGCCGTCCGGCTCCGTCCATCCCGGCCGTGAAACCAGCTTGCTATCCAGGGCAAAGCATGGAAGATCCTGCAGATGTATCTTCTTCTCTCTATGCACCAGATCGGAAAACCGCTTAGAGGAATGCACTATTTCGATGCATGGTCCGGTCCCCGTCGGTTCTCCGCCGTTAAACCACGGAGAGACGAATTCCATGAGCCATCGCGCCGTGTCCGGGTCACGAATATAGACATCAATATTCGTGGTACCGAAATGATACGCCGTGCGCTCGCCTGCGACTTTCATGTCTTCGAGCCGCAATGCATGATCGCACGCGAATGTCTTTTTGTCTGCTCTGCGGGCATCATCCAAATTACCTTCATTAAGCTCAGTGACTAACTGTTTTTCATCAGACTTTGCGGAACCTTGGTTGTAGTCGATCATTGTAGATAAACCTTCTCACTGCAAGCCGCAATGCATTTTAATCGTAGTCATCTTATCCACTTGCATCGCTGCGTTTTGGAGAGGAAAAGTTTGATTATCCAGCTGATAATAATACGGTAATCATTGCAATTGAATCACTTCAATAGCACACCTTAAGTATTCTGTTTTTCCTCTTCGTGGGCGCGACAGAATCTAACATATTTTCATTAGTCTGGAAACCCAATTTGAGAAGGATGACACAAAATACTTGACGTTACCCTAGAAGGTTATGTAAGAAGACCGTAACCCTTGTGGTGTCAATCCTTGAACGGTATCCAGGCGGTCGGCGGAAGTACTTATGTTCACAGGCGCTGTGATAGTCGAAGGCCTGAACGAAGTATCATTAATGCAATCCTTTATGCTATGATATTTGAGTGTTTAATTCCCGGAGACGAAGCGTGACAGACGAACAAAAGGGCGGAGCGGTGTGGATTGCCGGGCTCGTGGATGAATTCATAGCCTCTCCCGAGAATACGCTCGGGAATACGTCAAACGACAGGGCGTTTGGAACACCACTTGTGGGCTTCGCGGCCGGAGATGATCCTCTCTTTGAGCAGTTTAAGAGGGACATCGGTGATTTCTATCTGACACCTGCGGAGGTATTCAGAAAGTCTTTCCCGGGTACTACAATCAGACCGGAAGAATTGACAATCGTCGCGTGGATACTTCCTCACATGGAGCAGACAAAATCAGATAATAGAAATGAGAAGGACAGACCCTCGGAACGCTGGGCGCGTGGAAAGAAGTTTGGTGTGCTGGTCAACGTGAAATTGCAAAAATACCTGATAGAAAAACTGGGAGAGAAGGATTACAGGGCCGTGGCTCCCTGCTCTCCTGCTCTCTGGTCCGAGCAGATGTCGGAAAAATTCGGCCGTTCTTCTACCTGGTCTGAAAGACATGCGGCCTACGCAGCAGGACTGGGTACATTCGGATTGTGCGACGGTCTGATTACGGAGGCGGGTAAGGCAATGCGGTGCGGCTCTATCATAGCAGAAATACAGGTCGTACCAACCACGAGACCTTACAGCACGCACACTGAGTATTGTCTGTTTCTTTCTCAAGGCATCTGCGGAGCATGTATGAGACGCTGCCCCGTCGGAGCGATAACGGAAAAAGGACATGATAAGGAAAAATGCAGGGCGCACGTGGACGGTGTGTGCGTCGATCATTCGAAAGAACACTATAACATTGACGTCAACGTGTGCGGCCTCTGCCAGACCAGGGTGCCCTGCGAATCCGGAATTCCCTCAAAAATCAAAACCGGATAAAATACTTTTTGCTCGCGTAATAGACCAACCTTTGCAACATCTTTATCATTGGAGAACTGACACGATACCAACATCAAATCTCTGATGTTAACCTTCGAAGAGGGTCATACATATTTCAACAACAAATTTCGTGCTATCGAAGTTGCGTTGGCGATTCTAAGGTGTTACTTCAGGTAAGGGGTACGGAGTCCAACCACCTGTGTGGATTGTGTTATAATAGGTCACCGTGAAGCGAAAACGACTTCTTCTGGTAATTGCAACATCTTTCTGCCTCATTGTATTTGGCAGCGTTCTTGTATTGAATTCCTCAATGCTCATGCCGATTGTGAATATTGTCGCCAGGGGCATATTCGGGCTAAACGTGCATGCAACCAGTGTCTCTCTTTCACAAGGCATTGCCGCAGAGATCACGAATCTCGCCGTAGATGATGCCGCAAAAGGCAGCTTCCAATTCTCTAGCGCAACAGCGAGTATCCATAGCCGTCCCGCAAAAGCGTTATCAGGGGAAATCGAACGCATAGTCCTGCAGCAACCGAAGCTGCGCATCCGGATCGGTAACAGGAAAGATACGGAAACAGATCTATCGTTCATCAAAAAAATCCCACCTGTTGATCTGCTTGTGATTGAAAAGGGTCAGGTCACATTGTTATTCACCGAATCGATGCAGGAAATTGTTTTGAAGGACATTGATTTGACGGTAAAGAATTTCTCCCCCGAAAGGGGCGGCAGCCTTAAGCTTAAAGCAGGTTTGGATGTCGGAGATGATGCGAAGACTGCGATGAATGCACACGGCCTCATTCAAGGCGAGCTCAACTTATCATCAATCATACCCAGACCTCTCGGCAAAGGGTCCATTCATGCGGATCTTGCCGAAGCACGCGTGAAGAACCTGATATTCAGTAAGACTGTTTTGGACATGCCGATATCTTTTGAGAAGAATCGAATGCGCACCCCGGGGGCGGATATTTCTGCGGCATCGGTGAATATTCTGAATCAAGACAGTTCCGGAATAAAAAGAGCGGCGGCCAGAACCCGCATGGCATACGGTATCGACTCACGGATACTGTCAATAGAACACCTTTCGGGACAAATACAGAGTCTTGCGGAATTCACAATTTCCGGCTCAGCAACGCTGACCGGTTCAAGGTTGTTCGACGCTCATGTAGAGGCATCGCAGGTCGATTTTTCAAACCTTTATAACGTACTGCAAGGTTTCATTTCCGGACAAGACCTTAAGAAGTGGTCCTTTCAGGGTCAGGGCAGGTTGACCGCCGACGTGGAAGGTTCGTTCGCGGAACAGCCGGCGCTGAACGGCAGGGCCGCATTGAAATTTCAGAATGGTGGTTTCAGTTCGGAAGATGGCTCGAAGGCCGGTCAGGATATCAACGGGTCCGTAACTGTGCGATTTGGCCTCCCTTCGGGCGGGAAGAAAGCAGGAGCGGCTGTGACCTCTCAGCTGTCCGGCGGAGAATATCTCTGGGACAAGTATTACCTGGATGCAAAGACACAGACATCAGGTCTGAGTGCAAGTGTCGACGTCGTAACAGATGGAGAAGGGGACAACCGCATTTCGGGTACGCTGGATATCTTCAACACCGGCCTGTATGATTACGCAATTCACACATCACATCAACAATCGAGCATACGGCTCGATGCCCGTGAAGTGTCTGTCAAAAGGCTCATGCTAGTCCTTCTGCAGGATTACCTTACAGGTATAGACGCCTCTTTCAAAGAGATGGATGCAGACGGCAGGCTTGATACATCTTTAGAAGCAACCCTGTCGGGGAATGACATCAGTCTGGAGGGTTCTTTTAGGCTGAAAGACGCGAATTTTGAAATACCCGGACGATCATTTCAGGTAAAGAATCTGGACGCGGTTTTGCCTCTGCAACTCACGAACAGGAAACCGGTAACTGATACACATATACGCGGCGAGCCGGAGTCGAAGACAGGAACCATACGCATCGGAACTCTTACAAGTCCACTGTTGCAGCTCTCCGGGATAACCGTTCCAATCACCCTCTCGGGCAGCAATATTGCTTTTCCAGATCAGATTTCTCTCCCCTTTTATGGCGGGCAGGTGTACATCACCGATGGTCTGATCGATAATGTTCTGAGCAATTCGAGAAGGCTTTCGTTCTCGGTCAGGGTTGACGGTGTCAATTTCAATCCTTTATTGAATACGATTACCGGTATTACCCTTCCGGAACCCATAGAAGCAGATTTCCCGCCGATTCATTACAATGGTGGTGCGTTCGAAACAGAAGGCCCGACCACGCTGAATGTGTTTGGCGGCCGGATCGTCGCATCCAGAATACACGGTGAGAACATGCTTTCGCGCGAGATGAAGATAGGGAGCGATATCCGGTTCTATGATATCGACCTGGGGAAGATAACGGATACTGTGAAGGTCGGAAAAATAACGGGGGTTGTGCAAGGCTCTATTGACAATCTCCTGATAGAGTATGGTCAACCTTCTCAGTTCACATTTGAAATAGAATCAGACGACGCCGGCAATGTTGCACAGAAGGTAAGCGTCGATGCAATTGAAAATATATCGATCCTTGGGACGGGTTCAGGTGGGATAAGCGCCATTTTGAAGAGCGGCGTGAACAGGTTTTTCAAGGAGTATCCTTACAGCCGTATCGGTATACGATGCAGTCTTGAAAATGATGTTTTTAGTATTCGCGGCACTATCCATGAAAACAACCAGGAATATCTCATACGAAGAGGCTTCTTGCGCGGAATTGACGTAGTTAACAAGGACCCTGAAAATATGGTAAGTTTTAAAGACATGCAGGAGAGAATCAGCAGAGTCTTCAGGGAAAAACAGGATGAAGAAGCAAAAAACATTGTGGTGAATTGAGGATAAACGAAAGGAGATCTCATATGATCAGAAGAATAAGACATTGTAGTTTGTTTTTGGCTGTTTTTGTTGCTGCATGTGTTACCGTGAATATCTATTTTCCTGCAGCGGCCATACAGAAAGCGGCTGATGAAATCGTGAGCGATGTGCGCAGTAACGACGGTAGCCAGGAGAAGAAAACGCCAAATAGCGGTGATCAGAGCAAACTGATGGAGATGCTTCAATGCCTTGATGTGGGAGTGAAAGATGCAAACGCACAGATTAATATAGATGTTTCGACGCCTGCAATCAGAAATTTACGCCAGGCGCTCAAGGATGGTTTTCCTGCTCTGAAACCTTTTTATGAAAAGGGTGCCGTTGGCGAAAATAATAACGGACTCGTTGAGATCAGAGACCAGGGCGCGCTTAATCTAAAGGAAAAGGCGGATTTGAAGCGCGTGTCGGATCAGGAAAACAAGAACCGTCTTTCACTCTACAATGAGATAGTCAAGGCGAACAAGCTTTCGGATGATTCTCTGCCGAAGATTCAGAAAATATTTGCGAAAAGCTGGCGCGATGCCGCACAGTCCGGATGGTGGATACAAACCGATAACGGTCAATGGGAAAAGAAAAGGTGATCCGGATTGAGTGATGCTCGAAGGAGATAAGCCGATCAAAAAGCCTCTCGTTGCGCTGCTCGTTTTCGCTTCCTTGATGTGTTCTTCGTGTGCAGGCCTGTTCACGATCAGCAAGGCTCAGAGCACATACGAACAAGGACTTGTCCTTTTTAGTCAGGGCAGGTTTTCAGAAGCGGTCCCTTATTTTGAAGAAGCGGTACGAATCGATAGGGGACTCTATGAGGCCCACCTGTATCTCGGAAGATCATACCTTAATCTACATGACTACAAGAGTGCAGTTCCCGCATTGAAAAAGGCGTTTCGTGTCTCCCCTCGGGAATTTCAAAAAGAAACTGTTGATCTTGTGATAGATGCACTCCTCGGTCAGGCATCCTATGAACTAAAACAGGGCAATATTCAAGCTAGCATGCAATCAATACGTGAAATTCTTGAGTCCCGGCCGGAAGCAAGAAAGGTTAGGGAAGACATTTCGAATGTGATTTCCGCCGTCGCGTGGGAGTTGTACCGGAGCGGAAAGGCGAGAGACGCGATACAAGAATATGGTGAGGCGATAAGGGTCAACCCTGAGAACATAACTGCCTACATAGGCCTTGCACGGGCCCTTTGGAAGAACGGTGAGCTTCTCAGAGCAATTGAGACGGCCGAAAAGGCGCTTTCACTGGATTCTGACAGTAAGGAAGCGCTGAATGTCATAAAGGATCTCTTGAGGAAATAGACGCGGAGAGATCGAACCCGAAGAGCGCAACAACAGCTTCAAAAAACCGAGTCCCACCCAATCATGCGAGGAGAAATGAACTGGAAGGTTGCAATCCTGTTTGTTGATCCGAATTCAGTTCAGCCGGGCACCTCGAGCGGTACCCGGCTGAACTGCGTTGCTATTTACGTAATTGCTGCAGCGTGATGCCGCAGGCGTCAGCCACACCTTTGCCGTACGCAGGATCCGCTTTCATACAGTTTCCGATGTGCCGGATCTTGACAAATTCGGGCGCATCAGCAATAGCTCGGGCCGTGTTGCCGAAAAGGGCTTGTTGCTGTTCAGAATTCATAAGTCTGAAAAGCTTTCCGGGTTGCGTGTAATAATCATCGTCGTCTTCCCTGAAGTTCCAGTGATACGCATCGCCGCTGATTTTTAACGGCGGCTCGGAAAAATCGGGCTGTTCCTGCCACTCGCCGAAGCTGTTAGGTTCATACCCGAGAGTGCTGCCGTAGTTGCCGTCGACTCGCATGGCCCCGTCACGATGGTAGCTGTGATACGGGCATCTTGGTGCATTGACCGGAATCTGTAGGTGGTTTACGCCAAGACGGTACCGCTGAGCATCGCCATAGGAAAAGAGACGGCCCTGCAGCATCCGATCGGGTGAAAAACCGATACCGGGAACCACACTTGCGGGATTAAAAGCAGACTGCTCCACCTCGGCATAATAATTCTCGGGGTTCCTGTTCAATTCGAGGACTCCCACTTCGATAAGCGGGTAATCTCCATGATACCACACCTTGGTAAGATCAAATGGATGGTAGGGACAGGTCTCTGCATCCGCTTCAGGCATGATTTGCACATAGAACGTCCATCGAGGGAAGTCACCTCGTTCGATGCTGTCGTAAAGATCACGCTGATGACTTTCGCGATCTTTGCCCACGATTGCTTCGGCTTCAGCGTCGGTGAGATTTTTGATGCCCTGCTGTGTCCGCAGGTGGAATTTGACCCAGAATCTTTGTTGTTTGGCGTTAATGAAACTGAACGTGTGGCTCCCGAACCCGTGCATATGACGATACGTTGCTGGAATGCCCCGGTCGCTCATGACAACCGTGACCTGGTGAAGAGCTTCCGGTAAAGAGGTCCAGAAATCCCAATTATTCAGAGCGCTGCGCAGGTTTGTTCGCGGATCTCTTTTTACCGCGTGGTTCAGATCGGGGAACTTGAGAGGATCACGAAGAAAGAATACGGGCGTGTTATTGCCGACGAGGTCCCAGTTGCCCTCCTCGGTGTAGAACTTCATCGCAAAGCCCCTGATGTCACGCTCTGCATCAGCAGCACCACGCTCTCCCGCAACGGTGGAAAAACGAAGAAAACATTCGGTCTTTTTTCCTACGTCAGAGAATATCCTGGCCTTGGTGTACCCGGTGATGTCATGGGTAACGGTAAAGGTTCCATAGGCTCCCGAGCCTTTTGCGTGCATGCGCCGCTCAGGGATAACCTCCCGGTCAAAATGAGCAAGTTTTTCCAGGAACCAGACATCTTGAAGAAGTTGCGGTCCCCGCTTTCCCGCTGTAGTAACATTCTGATTATCAACAACCGGCGCTCCTGCCCTGTTCGTCAGTTTCTTTTTCTCGTCTGTCATTGCTGCCTCCCTATATTAGATTCAGCGTAACGGGCCGGCACCCTTTCCGGCGGCAGATACGCCACACTATTGTGTGCTGTTTCCCAGACACTCCCGGCAATACCCGCAGCTTTCGCATATAAGGTTGACATGCTCCGCCGGATTTTTCTCATACCGGTTTTCCATCCTGTCAAATTGCAGTTTCTTAAGAATTCCCAATCGCGAGAATTCATCCAGGATCGAGCACGTCGTGCTCAAGCTGAGGCTTTTCTTTCTTCTTTTTGCCTCTTTGTCGATAAAACCGGCCCCCGGATGCTTACTGCCATTTTCAATCAGCACTTCGATAATAGCAAGCCGTTGAGGGGTAATCTTCAACCCCGATCTTCTTAGTTGTTGGATCATTTCTTCTCGTGAATCTAATCCGGAATCATTCAAACTCGAAAAACATGGCCTCATGGCCGGTGTAGCGTCTTCGTTTTACTCCAATGTCCTTGTCGCAGTTTCCGAATTTCGGATTCCGGTTTCCGGCACTACTTTATCTGTGCCGCTTCTGCCTTCGCGAGTACGATCTTTGCGGCGGCGAGCTTCTTATACTCTTTCTTCACCTTCGGCATGTCACCCGCGGCGATTGCTTTAAAAAGGTCACCTTCAAGCTCGGCCACATCAAGCAGCCTGTAATAGTCCAGTGTCTCCTTCATATGCGCCAGCACGATCATTCCGGTGATTACAGGGTGGTTGTTGGTAACATTGGCGTCTTTGAACCTGATGCCATGCTCCAACTCCACTTCGAGGCCCCTCCGGAATTCTTCAGGATCTATCTTCATCTTCGACGAATTGACTTCTTTCAGAAGTATTTTCGCCTCCAGGGCTGTTACTTTCGCCTCTTTCATTTTTGACCAGTCTTTTAGCTTCAAAGCCTTGCATACTCTCGCCACTTCTTCTTTTGTAATATATTCAGGTAATTTCATGCGGTCCTCCTTTTCTATAGTTATATATTGTCAGCATATTAGAATTTAACACATATTTCCAATGAGCGCGATTATCCATTCATTCCGTATGAAGAAAAGTCGCCTGGCATGAAGCAAACCCCTACAAAAAAAGTCTTACATTTTGCATCAGCAGAACTCCGAACATCATTTCTCATTATCCACTGTAAAACGCCATTTGCAGAAACAATCACCCGGGTGGTCCGGTGGCGCGAAAATGCATTCAACCTTTATGTTCTCATCTATACCATGGGCAAATGACTCAAATTCCGCCTGATGCATATCGCGGCAATGGAATTCAGGTAATCCATGCCGCACGCGGGCTGCCTGAGTTACACAAACAGGAGCCTTAATGATTACTTCATCCGGCTTCTCTTCGATAACGTAGCCAACGATCATGGTCCAGGGACAAAACTGCATCGCCCTTGCAAATCCTCTGAGCCCCTTTTCTTTTATCTTGAATCTTTGCACAATATCGATTGAAGACATGCCGGCAACCCTACCCCACACCACCTCGTCCAGATGTTCAGCTGATGACCTGTCAAACTTCTTTTCCACGGAAAGAAACCAGAAACCATCAACAACCCTGTAGTGCCAGAGCAGGAACTCAAGATAGTCCCTGAGCCCTTCAGTATCCATTGTTTTCAATATTCCGAGGTCAATCCGATCGACCGGCATGGCCTTTAACCTACCTGAAAGAGGCTACACAGTCAAGCAACAGCAACAGATCGTTATGGTTAAGCTTTCTAAACCGAAAGCGATAACAGAATTATAGTATCGTCTTACAACACAATGGGGTATGGATATGAAATCTTTTTTGCAATCAATTGGGTTTACAAAACGAATCTTATTGGCGACGATCGTTTCATGCATTTTTCTTGCTCTGCTCTTTGTCTTTTCCATGCTGGGTATGAAATATTTGTCTATGGCCGTGCTCGTGTGCGGAATTGTTATACCGCTCATATTCGGGTTCTACGTTGCGAAGATCACGTTTTCCTCCATAGCATCGGTGAATACTGCGCTTGAGGATGTGGCACGGGGTAATCTTACAAAACGCCTGCATGTAAACGGGACGACAGAAATCGTTGAAATGGCCACACAGTTCAACGCGGCAATCGAAAGGCTTCACAAGACTGTCACTCAGTTCACAAATATGAGTTACATTGTGTCCTCAAGTGCGTACGATGTAGACGTTTCGTCCAGGGAGATGGCTGCCGGTACAGATCAGGCTGTCACACAAATAAATTCAGTCGCCGCTGCCGGGGAGGAGATGTCTACTACTTCCGCTGAAATATCGCGTAATTGCGTGTCAGCTGCGAAAAGTTCTGACCGTGCCAATGTTTCAGCCGCTGCCGGGCATACTATTGCGGATGACACGTTGTCCGTTATGAAGCGGATCGACCAAAACGTGAAGGGATCGGCAGCGACCATCCGCGGTCTGGGTGAGCGGTCAAATGAGATCGGCGGAGTAATCAACCTTATCAATGACATTGCCGACCAGACGAACCTGCTTGCATTGAATGCCGCAATAGAGGCGGCCCGGGCAGGCGAACATGGCAGGGGTTTTGCGGTCGTCGCAGATGAGGTGCGGAAGCTTGCCGAAAAAACTACAGAAGCCACGAAACACATCGGAGACACCATAAAGGCGATGCAATCTGAAACCCAACAGGCAGTCATATCCATGGAAGAAGGTGTCAAAGCAGTCGAACTGGGTTCACGCGAAGCAGAAAAATCTGACGTCGCTATGAAGGATATTCTCCATCAAATCAGTGTGGTAGGTTCTGAAGTGAGTCAAATCGCCACGGCATCGGAACAACAGACAGCCACTACGGATGAACTGGCTCACAATATTCAGTCTATTTCGGAGCTCGTGCAACAGGTATCGAAAGTCCTCCGTTTGAATACCGAAAGGATATCGAAGGTAGCAAAGATTTCGCTGGACACACAGAGGATAGTCACACAGTTCAAAATGGCGTCAACCGAAGACGCGAAACATCTGCTCGAAAAAGCAGTCGCATACCTTAAGCAACACGGGCGGGAGAAAGCATTTAGCGAATTCAGTAATCCTGAGGGAGAATTCATGAAAGATGGCCTCTACATTATCGCTCAGGATTTCAACGGTACGCTGCTCTTGAACGGTGCTGATCATTCAAGAGTGGGCACAAATCTTATTAATGCAAAAGACCCAAACGGCACCTATTTCGTAAAGGACATGATCGACCTCGCTAAAACCAAGGGAGGCGGGGAATACGAATGCGCCCATCTGAATTTCACCACAAATCTGATACAACAGAAGCTTTACTACATTCACCGCATAGACAACTTCTATATCTCATGCGGTGTCTACAAGTGACGGGATGAGAAACGAACAAAAGGGGGAGCGTCCCGACGCCCCCCCTTTTTCGTGTCGATGTACGTCCGCGCTTTATTTCTTTTTCGAAGCCTTTTTGTTTTTGTCAGTTTTTGCAGCATTCTTTTCTTCAATCGCCGCACGGGCAGCTGCCAACTTCGCAATTGTCACCCGATATGGCGAGCAGCTCACATAATTCAGACCGATCCTGTGGCAAAACTCAACTGATTTGGGTTCGCCACCGTGTTCTCCGCAGATACCGCATTTCAGATCTTTACGGGTGTTTCTGCCAAGATCGACACCAATCTTCATCAGCTTACCGACACCGTCTGTATCAAGCCTCTGGAAAGGATCGAACGCATAAATCTCTTTTTCAACGTACGCTGTCAGGAATTTGCCTGCGTCATCCCTGCTCATGCCCAGCGTTGTCTGGGTAAGATCATTGGTTCCGAATGAGAAGAATTCCGCTTCCTGCGCTATCTCGTCGGCTGTTATTGCAGCCCTTGGTATTTCGATCATTGTACCAACGAGATAATTCAATTTTGTCTTATTCTTCCTGAACACCTCGTCTGCAACCCTTACCACAACCTCTTTTTGCAGCTTCAGTTCATTTACATTTCCAACGAGAGGTATCATGACCTCCGGTTTAACATCTATGCGTTTCCTCTTCACCTCACACGCGGCTTCAAAAATTGCTCGTGCCTGCATTTCTGTAATTTCCGGAAAGACAATACCCAGCCTGCACCCTCTGTGACCAAGCATAGGATTTGCCTCGTGAAGGGCTGCTATCTTGGCCTGAATCTTTTCTGCTGTTACACCGATCTTCTCCGCCAGATCTGTTATCTCCCTGTCAGAGTGCGGCAGAAACTCGTGTAATGGGGGGTCAAGAGTCCTGATCGTGACAGGCAGACCTTTCATCACCGTGAAGAGTCCGGCAAAATCCTGTTGCTGCATAGGGAGGAGTTTTTCAAGAGCAGCAACCCTGCCCTCTTTGTCATCCGCAAGAATCATCTCTCTTACCGCGTCTATCCTGTCGCCTTCAAAAAACATGTGTTCGGTCCGGCACAATCCGATGCCTTCCGCTCCAAATGCTACCGCCACAGCGGCCTGATCCGGCTGGTCTGCATTGGTCCTGATGCCCAGCCTCCGGACTTCATCAGCCCATTTCATAAGCAATGCGAAATCCTGGTATATTTTCGACTGGGAGGCCTTCAATGTTTTATCAACCAGAACGCGCAGTATTTCCGAGGGTATCGTCTTGATCTGCCCGGCAAAGACTTCACCTGTTGTCCCGTCGATAGAGACGTACTCGCCCTCTCTGATTTCCTTGCCGTTTACCCGGATAACCTTCTCGGCATAGCTGATATCCAGGACGCCGCAACCGGCGACGCACACTTTACCCATCTGACGTGCCACAAGAGCCGCATGGCTTGTCATGCCGCCACGGGATGTCAGGATGCCCTGTGCCGCATTCATTCCGCGAATGTCTTCGGGCGAAGTGTCTATTCTGACGAGTATGACCTGCTCTCCGCGTGCTGCCCACGCTTCAGCATCCTCGGCATTAAAAACAACCTTTCCCGCTGCAGCGCCGGGACCTGCATTCAGCGCCTTTGCGACCATATTGCCTTCGCTTAAGGCCCGTTGCTTTTCTTTTGGATCAAAGATAGGCCTCAGGAGCTGATTGAGCTGATCGGGTTCAACCCGCAT
>CAYYLU010000038.1:15753-21098 GCA_964472475.1 uncultured Syntrophus sp.
TTGACCAGATATTCTCCGTAGAACGCATTCTCGCCGTTTGATGGATTGCGTGTAAAGGCCACACCCGTTCCGCAGTCTTCGCCCATATTTCCAAAGACCATACACTGCACGTTTACGGCAGTCCCCCAGTCACCCGGAATACCATTGAGTTCACGGTAGGCAATTGCCCGGTCCGTATTCCATGACTTGAAAACAGCTCCGATTGCGCCCCAGAGTTGTTCGAGAGGATTCTCCGGGAAACTGGTATTGAGTCTTTCTCGTATAGCATCTTTAAAACTTTGTACGAGGTCTTTCAAATCATCTACTGACAAATCGGAATCTGATGTGATGCCTCGGGCCTTCTTTTTGGCATCTATTATTATTTCGAACGGATCATGTTCTTCTTTGCTCTGCGGTTTGAGACCAAGCACAACATCACCGTACATTTGTACAAAACGGCGATAACAATCATACGCGAATCTTTCGTTGCCCGTGAGCCGCGCCAGTCCTGTCACGGTTTTATCGTTGAGCCCCAGGTTCAATACGGTGTCCATCATACCGGGCATGCTCACACGCGCACCCGAGCGCACGGAAAACAGGAGAGGGTTTTCGGTACTGCCGAAAATGGAGCCCATTACCTTCTCGACTTTTTTTACGTTCGCCAGCACTTCCTCTTTCAGACCGGGAGGCAACTTCATCCCTTTGCGATAGAAGAGTGTGCACACTTCAGTGGTGATTGTGAATCCGGGAGGGACCGGTATACCGAGGTTCACCATATCCGCGAGCCCGGCTCCTTTTCCACCAAGCAGGTTCTTTAATCGAATTCCGCCTTCAGCCTTCTTTCCGCCGAAGAAATAAACGTACTTTTCCTTTTTGGCCATAGAACAAACCTCCTCACTCAATTCTGATTTTTGAGAAATCCGCAAATATCAGGAACATGTCCTTTATGTTCTTCAAAGCTGCCAGCCTGTTATTTCTGATCGCCTCATCGTTGTCCATTACAAAAACCTTCTCGAAGTACCTGTCTATGGGCTCTTTGAATGTTACCAGGAGGTTGAGCGCATCTGCATATCTATGTTCTTTCATTGTGGAAAAGAAGCTGTCCCGGGATGATTCATATAGCCTGTACAATTCTTTTTCCTCATCCATAGAAAATAATGATGCAGTCACCGGCAAATTTTCGGTAATCTGCTTCGTTATATTGTAAACCCGCCTGAAACCAACCATAAGACGGTCGAATCGTTCTCTGTCCTGCTGGGACTCAAGCGTCAAAAGTCTCTCATACCCATCAAGGACATCCTGAATCACAAACGGAATTACGCTTTCAACGTAATCCTGATTATGGCCTTCATCAAGCATTGAGAATTTGAAACGTGTTGAAATGAATTCCGTCACTTTTGCCGTAGTCTCTTCCAGCGAAATTCTATTCTTGATCTTCTGCCCATTCTCGTAAGCAATACGAACAAGTTCTCCCAGCGATACACTGTATTTCCTGTCGAGAATTATACGTATGATGCCCAGAGATTGCCGTCTCAGTGCGTACGGATCGAGATTTCCTGTCGGTACAAGCCCCACTGAGAAGAAAGAGGTAATGGAGTCTATTTTGTCAGCGATGCTGAGGATAGCCCCTAAGGGAGAAGCCGGAAGGGTGCCTGTGCCGCTGATAGGTTTGTAATGCTCTTCTATTGCCTCCGCAATCTCGCTCTTCTCGCCTTCAATATTCGCATATATTCTTCCCATGGTACCCTGAAGCTCGGCAAATTCGCCCACCATGTGAGTCAAGAGGTCGGTCTTCATGAGACGCGCTGCATGTTCGACAACTTCTGATAATTCAGGTGAAAGCCTGGATGCCAGATACCCGGCGACCGCGCTGCTTCTTTCTGTTTTTTCTTTCAATGTCCCGAGCTTCACATGAAAAACAATCGAGGACAGCTTCTCATATCGGTCTGCAAGTTTCGTTTTTCTATCTTCCTCGAAAAAGAATCGTGCGTCTGCGAGCCGTGCCCTCAAAACCTTCTCGTTTCCGCGAATTACGTTGCGATCGTCCTTTGGTATAGTATTAGCGAAAAAAATGAAACAGGGCATCAGCTTCCCGTCTTTCCCCTCTACGGGGATGTATCGCTGATGAGTCTTCATGACATTTACAAGAACTTCTTTGGGAAGCTCGAGAAACATATCGTCAAACATCCCGCGCAGCGGGTATGGATATTCCGTTATGTAAATAATCTCGCGTATCAATTCTTCATCTCTGATCGCTTGCCCGTCCGTTTCCTTTTCAATACGCGCGATCCCGGCCTGCACCGTGTTAAGTCTTTCCGATTCGTCGACAACGATGTAATGTTCTTTAAGCAGGCCGGCATAATCCTCCGGAGATTTCACCGTAATGGGCCCGGGTGACAAAAAGCGGTGGCACCACGTTGTATTGCCGCTCACCACATCCGCAACGGGAAACTCTACGAGATTGTCCCCGAAAAGACATACGATCCATTGAACAGGTCTGGCGTATTCAAATGTCTCCGCGCCCCATCGCATTTTTTTCTGAAAAGGTATTTTCGAAATTACTCCAGGCAGGGACGCCGCAAGTACCCGCTCTGTCGCTTCGCCTTTTTCATGTTTCTCAATTGTAACGAATTCGACACCGTCTTTGATGCCCTTCTTCAAGTCCTCCGCTCCGACACCCTGTGATTTCGCGAAACCAAGCGCTGCCTTTGTCGGTTGTCCGTCTGCATCAAAAGCACGATTGAAGGGAGGGCCAAATTTGATGATTGTTGTCTCTTCCTGTTTTTCGGCAACATTTTTTACATACGTAGCCATGCGGCGGGGGGTAGCCTGAATCGCGATAGATTCAAACGGGATTCTTGACTGGTTGAAACAATCCTCAAGCAGCCTTGTCAGTCCGTCTTTGGCTGGTCCAAGAAAACGTGCCGGAATTTCTTCGGTTCCGATCTCGAACAATAGTGTCTTCAATATGAACCTCTGTCAGATTTACTTTTTCAGAAGGGGAAAACCCAGTTCTTCTCTTTTTTTGACATAGAGTTCCGCACATCCTTTGGCAAGATTGCGGACCCTCCCGATGTAGTTGGCGCGTTCAGTCACGCTTATCGCGCCTCTTGCATCAAGCAGATTAAAGACATGGGAACATTTCAGGCAGTAATCGTATGATGGATAAATAAGGCCTCTGTCTTCCAGGAGTTTCTTTCCTTCTGATTCATATGTATCAAAAAGACCGCGGAGCATCGACGCATCAGACTCTTCAAAATTGTAGATTGAAAATTCACGCTCCGATGCGAGGAATACATCGCCATAGAGCACATCTTTATTCCACTTTATATTATAAACATTATCAATATCCTGCAGGTACATAGCTATCCGTTCAGTACCGTAGGTAATTTCTACTGTGACTGGCGAGAGATTGATTCCACCGGCCTGCTGGAAATACGTGAACTGGGTGATCTCCATTCCGTCAAGCCACACCTCCCACCCCAGACCCCATGCTCCAAGCGTTGGTGATTCCCAATCATCCTCAACAAACCTGATGTCGTGGTATGCGGTGTCAATGCCGAAACTCTTCAGGCTTTCAATATAGATGTTCTGGATGTTCTTCGGGGAGGGTTTCATTATGACCTGGAACTGGTAGTAATGCTGGAGGCGGTTTGGGTTCTCTCCATACCGTCCGTCCGCAGGTCTTCTGGAGGGCTGAACGTACGCGGCATTCCATGGTTCGGGACCAAGACACCTCAAAAAAGTCGCCGGATGGAATGTACCTGCTCCCACTTCCAGATCATACGGCTGCTGAACAATACATCCCTTTTCGGCCCAGAACTGTTGCAATGAAAGGATCAAGTCTTGAAAATACATGTTTAAGTCCGCTTTTCTATACCATAAACCTCATGTTTTTGCCAGTGGTTTGGAAGGAGGAAGATTGGATCCATTAAGTCATTGAGTCAGAAAACGGGTGTAGGGTATCGGGGTGTAGGGTGTAACTGTTAAAGAACAGTCGTTGAGTCAAGAGGGTGTTTGATATTTGGCGTATGCGTTTGTATCTCGGGGTACAGGTGCAGGCACCCGCTCAGCGAGGACAGACTGGGCAGGGTCCAGCATGACAATAGCACTGGTTTCATCATAAACGGGTTACGTTACTCAGAAGATATTCGATGTAGCACTTTTTGTTTCAGGTTATGGAGTCTTGCATTTCTTCCGATTCGCCGTTTCGATATCCGGCTCCGAACTCCGAACTGCTGTTGATCGCCGACTCACCGGCTCTCCGATTCACCCATTCTGTCATACAGGGCGTACACGCACCGGGGTCCACGCTGATCGGTGTTTATCATCTTGAGTGGTTTCATCCCTATTTTTTCCAGGGCTTTCAATGAAGCAGCATTTTGCGGATGAGCAAGCCCGAGCAGACGTCTCACATCAAATGTGCCAAAGCCGTACGATATCTGCGCCTTGCCGATTTCTGTCGCATATCCTTTACCCCAATGTTCCGGTACAAGTGCAAATCCCAATTCGTAATCATCTTCATAGAGATAACGGCAGGGCAGCAGGCCAGCAAAACCAGCGAAATCATTCGATTCTTTGACGCGCAGTACGCCGAGACCCGACTGTGACTTACCAAACGTGAAATATTCTCGAATGAAGCGCGTAGCTTCATCGTTGTCCATTGGGCCAACCCCGAATAACCATTTCATTACGGTCTGGTTGCCCAACATATTGGCCAGGCGCATTTCGTCGTTTGACTTTTTTCCGCACAAAATAAGGCGCTCCGTTTCTATTCTATTGTCGTCCATCGCTGTATTCCTTTCTTCACGTGAGCTCACATCATTCTATACCTTTTTCCTGCCTTCCTACAAACAAATTGGCCTGCTGTTGTGAAAGAAAGTCAAAGATGGTATGAGTAAATGAAAACCAGCGCGGAGGTTGAGATGCCGTACGTCAATATTAAGGTAACAAAAGAAGGGGTGACCCCGGGACAGAAGGAAGAGCTTATTAAAGGTGTTACACAATTGCTTTGGGATGTACTCGGCAAGAAGCCTCAGACGACCTATGTTGTAATCGAAGAGGTTGAGACTGATAATTGGGGAGTCGGCGGGCAGACCATTTCTGAGATGAGAAGAAAAGAGGCTTGAAACGCCAGATGACCTGATGGTGAATCGCTTGGAAAAAGACTACTGTGGAGTGAAGGGTTGGCTGCTGCTTCTTTGCGTCTGCCTGGCCATACTTGATCCCGCAACCATATTTATCAGTCTGATGACGGTATCGGATATGTTGAAACCATATCTGGCAAATGACCCTGCATTGTTCAGGATGGTGCTCGTCAGCGGCATATGTAACATATGCCTGATGGTTTACAGCATGTATGTCGG
>CAYYLU010000039.1:0-18513 GCA_964472475.1 uncultured Syntrophus sp.
GATGATGTAGAACGTGAGAACAGTATTCACTACAACATCCGGAGGTCTGACGCCACAGGTACGCGGCCAGAGCCATATGCATAGGATGCCTTACAACCCCTAACAAACCGTTTCTCTTGAGATCTCTATACGTTTCTGGTTTTTTAGATCGGAGGTCAATTCGATTGGGGTATCCCATTAAAATCTATTTTGGACAAGAGTGTCTGGTACTATACTCTTTGGTCATATAAAATATTATTTATATAGAAATACGATGAGCCTGTTAATTACAAGCATGTCATGATCATTCAATTCAACTACTTTTGATTTAATAGTCTTGACAACTGCCACTAGGACGTTTTATGATATTCAATATGGAAACACTGAATGTTTTGCCGGCCAAGATAGATTCTGTACCCTGCTGAGGCCCATCAGAGAAGCGGGGTCCGGTCAGGCCTCCACGTCTCGATCAGCCCTTTGTTACGGGTACAATAGAGACCTCCGTCGGTCCTGTGCCGAGAGTTTCTCAAGTGTTCAGCCGTGCGGATCGCCTCGGCGCTTTCAAGGCACGCTGGGGAATCGGACGAATGAACTATAAGGTCGATGCTGGATTATATGCAATCGGAAATCCAACTGCAGAATCTCCGGTCTTTATAACGGCAAATTACAAATTGACGTTCGATCTTTTGCGAAGGGCAATCTCTTCCATGGATGCATGGATTCTCGTGCTTGATACTCTTGGTATTAACGTCTGGTGTGCCGCAGGGAAGGGCACCTTCGGAACGGACGAACTCGTTGAGCGCATAGCCGCAACAAATCTTGGAAACATCGTGTCACACAGAAAACTGATACTCCCGCAGCTCGGGGCTCCCGGTGTTGCCGCACATGAGGTAAAGAGGCGTTCCGGTTTTCAGGTCATGTACGGTCCGATTAAAGCAGATGATATACCTGAATTTCTTCGACAAGGACTCAAGACGAACAAGCGGATGAGAACAAAAGAGTTCGAGCTTATGGAAAGGCTGGTGCTCGTACCTATGGAAGTTGTTCCGGCTGTGAAAGTAGGGATCTACATCCTTGCAGGGTTGTTTGTCTACTCGTTCATATTATCCGGATTCTCAGTGGCCAAGGCATTTGCCTGGGCTTTGAGTCCGGCAATTGCGATCGGCGTTTCCATACTGGCTGGTGCAGTGTTTACTCCGTTGCTCCTGCCGTGGCTACCGGGAAGGGCTTTTTCCGCAAAAGGATTCATAATGGGGCTTGTGTGTGCCCTTGTGACGGCTTTCCTCATGCATAATACGAGCGTACTGGTGAATATCTTCCTCCTTCTTTCAGTCCCAGTGTTATCCGCGTACCTGGCAATGAATTTTACCGGCTCCTCAACATTCACATCGCTATCGGGTGTAAGAAAAGAGATGCGATTCGCCCTTCCTCTTCAGATCATTGGCGCCACAGCCAGTGTTGTTTTGTGGGTCATTGCTGTCGTAGGAGGTTAGAGAAAATATGCAGCCCATGATGTATCTCAAGGATGTTGTTACGCTCGACCACAAACCGGAAAAGTGCAATGGCTGTGGAGTCTGTCTTTCTGTCTGCCCCCGGGCAGTGCTGCGGCGCTCAAATGGAAAGATAGAGATCGGCGAACGTGATTCGTGCATTGAATGTGGAGCCTGTCAGCGCAACTGTCCTCAGGGCGCTGTGACTGTCAGAGCAGGTGTTGGATGTGCGGCGGCAATTATTAATCAGATGATCGCGAAAAAAGGAGCTTGTTGCGGTTAATGCGGTCATCAACTTCCGGTTTATCACTCCCCTTCTTCATCGATATATCACATATTCAATCTTTTTTAGAAAGTACTCTTGATCTGTAAAATGAATAACCTTCATCCCTGTCTCTCGTGCTCTCCGACAATGGCCTTCGTTATCATCGACAAGCAGTAGTTCGTGGGGAGGAATGCTCAATTTCGCAGCGATATCCGAAAACAGTGAAATGTCCTCCTTGCTTTTGCCAAGGTAATAGCTGTTAAAAACGACATCAAAATGCGGGAAAAAATTGTCACGGGTATTCAGTTCATCAAGCCAATTTGTCTGATCGCTAAGAATAACGGAGGGGTTTCCCTTTGTTTTAAGGTCGTCTACAATCCGAAGCATCCATTTTCGAACGGCGAACCGGGACAGAATTTCATTGCGCAGAGCCTCATCCGTGTCGTGAATCCCCGTGCTCGTACGGACTTGCTGCCAGTACGATTGTTCACTCGCCCTGCCGATGACGTAACCGCTTGAATACATGAGATCATGGGCAAACGTGAAAAAGTCAGCCTCATTCAAGTTGTGCTTCTTCGCTATCGCGAAGAGTCCCTGCTTAAACCCTTCTTCGGCGAGAACTCCTCCGAAGTCAAAAATAACTGTTCTAACGCCTTGAACATCCCTCATCTTATTATATTATAGCACTTCAATTGAATGTTCGCTGAGATTCAGGTGAGCTGACGAAGAAATCCGACTGCATCATAGCGGGTAACGTGCTCTCCGTCCAGAGATTGATGGAATACTGAATAAGTCCGTCCAGGTAACGATATGCGTTGAACGGGGTAATGTTATTCCCATAACTGACAATGTAAGCGAGCGGTATCGTATAGCAGATTGGCCCTGCGTCCGTCTCGAAAACCTGATGATGATCCTCCAGGAGGATAGTGGAATCGGTTCCAAGGGAAAAAGTAAAGGAGTTGCTAACAGAACAACTCCTTACTGTTACATACATTGCATCGTTAATTCTACATGCTGCTCTTTCTTTTCCTGTTGTAATCAGACCTGGTAATGGATCCGTTTCATCTGTGAGGATGTTACGCAGTGTTCCTTCGTGCCCGAGAAACATCACGATGAGGTAATCCGGTTGTGTGATGACTGCGGATACCGCCTCAGCGCCTCTCAGGATGGGCGGGAAGGAACACCTGACATATCCGGCTGCCCGGATCAATCGATCAGTGATAATCTTCTTAATTTTCTGCAATTCCATAGTACTGCCGTGATCCATGTCCACGTAGTCTCACAGGTACAAACAATTATCATTGCATGCAAGACACGTGTTTCGGTCGTCAACCGGAAACGCTTCGCCGCAGACGGAGCAGATTCCTATCGCCCCCTTATGCTTTTTTTCTGCGACGTCCGATCGAACGGCGACAGATCGAAAGCTCAGGATACTATCTCCGGCTGTCCTTATTTCATCCGCTATTTTCTGACGGTCTTGTTCTTCACGCGTCTTAAGTTTCAAAAACCATGCCTCTATTGCAGGCCATATCTTCAGCTTCTGTGCATCCAGGAACACGCGCACACCCTGTCTGGTTTCTTTATTGTAAAGGGTTAACGCAAAACGTCCTGAATGGATAATCTTAAGCCACCCGTTACCGATGGTACATGGCGTGAGCAGTTGAATGGCATCAGGCAGACATGTCTTTGTCTCGCAGATAGCATCATACAGAATATCTGCAGGCAAACGACGGGAAGCAAGGTCGACCATGAAGCCCCCGATGATAACACCGGGTGCTTCACTGCCGTGAAACTGTCTTACGATACTGAGGTACTCTTCATACGTATACCCCAGAATGTATACGCGGTCGGAATCTGTACTCTTGAGACTCGGTAAAGACATTATATCTTCTCCAGGGTTACGGCGCAGGCTTTGTATTCGGCGGTTTTCGTATCCGGATCATATGCCGCGTTTGTAAGCCAGTTTGCGCACCCCTCTCTGAAGTGAAATGCCATCCAGACCATGCCCGGAGGTACTTCTTTTGTTATGCGTGCCTTGACCTTCACCTCACCGCGCCGGGACCTGACTTTAATATACTCGCCGTTTTCAAATCCCAGCTTCTGGGCGTCGATTTTTGAGATATCGGCAGTTTCTTCCGATACGAGCTGGTCCATGCCTGAACGGCCGGTCTGTGTGCGGGTGTGATAATGAAAAAGCCTCCTGCCGGTGCTCAACACAAAAGGATACTCCCTGTCCTGAACCTCTGCGGGAGGCGCCCAATCTACAGGATTAAAAATGCCTTTGCCATGGGTGAACATACCGTCTCTGTGAAGGAATTGTGTTCCCGGATGTTCCACGGTAGGACACGGCCATTGCAGCCCGTCTTGATCGATACGGTTGTACTTAATGCCGCCAAGTGCCGGGGCAAGCACGGAGACTTCATTGTCCCATATTTCCTGTGAGCTGTTGGAAGCCCACTCGTGCCCCATACGTTTGGCGATCTCTCTGAAGATCCACCAGTTCGGTTTGGCATTGCCCGGGGGAGTTTTTACTTTGCGGACGCGGTTGACACGGCGTTCGCTGCTGCTGAATGTTCCGTCATCCTCGCTCCATGCGGCGGCGGGGAGGACTACGTGGGCGAATCTCGTTGTTTCGGTGGGAAAGATATCCTGACAGACGAGGAATTCTGCGGAAGACAACTCATGTTCGGTCTTGTGGATATCAGGTTCAGTATTTGCAAGGTTTTCGCCAAAAACATAGAATGCCCTGATTTTCTTTTCTGGCAAGGCCTCCATCATCTGCGGCATCATAAGACCGTTCTTAGCAGGCAGAGTCTCAACGTTCCATGCCTTTGCGAATTTTTCAGTCATCGCGGGATCAATTACTTTTTGATAGCCCGGATACACATTCGGGAGTGCCCCCATATCACAGGCGCCCTGCACATTGTTCTGACCGCGTAATGGATTCACACCGGCAGACGGGACTCCCATGTTACCAAGGAGCAATTGCAGGTTGGCAGTACTCATGACATTGCCTTTGCCGGTTGTATGCTCTGTAATACCCAAAGTGTAGCAGAGCATTGAAGGCTTAATGGATGCAAGCATCCGCGCGACTCGGCGTATCTCGTCGGCTGCTACTCCCGTGATTTCCGCTGCCCTCTCCGGAGTATACTCGGAGACTTTTGTTTTCAGGGCATCGAAGTTCTCACATCTCTTCTCCACAAAATCCTTGTCGTACAGGTTTTCTGAAATGAGTACGTTCATCAAGCCATTGAGAAAAGCGATATCAGTTCCTACCTTGATTTGGCAGTGGACGTCAGCGAAGTCAACGAGCGGCTGGCGCCTGGGATCAACAACAATAAGTTTAGCCCCGTTTCGAACAGCATTCTTAAGGAATGTCGCGGCCACCGGATGTGCTTCGGTCATGTTTGTGCCAATACAAAGAAACATCTTTGCCTTCGCAAATTCACTAAATGAATTCGTCATTGCCCCCGAACCAAAAGCCTGCGCCAGACCGGCGACAGTGGGGGCGTGTCAGGTACGCGCGCAGTGGTCGATGTTGTTCGTCCCGATCACCGCGCGAAAGAGTTTCTGCATCTGGTAGGAATCTTCGTTAATACTGCGGGCGCAACTGACACCGGCAATGGCATCGGGCCCGCTCTCCTTAATAATTTGCTTGAATTTTGTCGCGACAAGATCCAGCGCTTCATCCCAGGAAGCCTCTCTGAATTCGCCGCTGTCTTTTTTGATGAGTGGAGTTGTCAATCTGTCTTTTGAATATATGAAATCGTAGCCGAATCTTCCCTTTACGCAGAGCCGCCCCTTGTTCGGTAAACCATCTTCAACAGCTGTGACTCTGGTGATCTGTTCACCCTTCATGTGGAGGTTGAGCTGGCAGCCAACACCGCAGTAAGGACACGTGGTCCGCACCTTCGTAATTTCCCACGGCCGCCCCTTGCCTCTGGCCTTGGTCTCAGTTAGCGCACCCACCGGGCATACCTGCACGCACTGCCCGCAAAAGACGCAATTGCTTTCCTGTAATGGGGTGTCATAGGCGGTTGCAATTTTGGTATCAAAACCGCGATTTATGGTCTTTATTGCCTGAATGCTCTGAACCTGATCGCAAACCCGCACGCATTTCTGGCACAAAATGCATTTGTTGTAGTCTCTGGTGATGAAGGGATTGGAGGTATCCACCGGATATTCATGTTTTTCGCCATCCAGCCGTGTGCCTGTGACGCCGAGCTCATACGCAAGGTTTTGGAGTGTACAGTCACCGGTTTTTTCGCAGGTCATGCAATCAAGTGGATGACATGATACCAACAGTTCAACAATAAACTTACGTGCATCAAGCACCTGGGGCGAGTCTGTTCTTATCTTCATTCCGTCAGTGACGGGGGTTGTGCACGAGGCGGCAAGCGATCTCATTCCCTCTACCTCGACCAGGCATATGCGGCAGGCCCCTATAGGACTCAGATCTGCCATATAGCACAACGTCGGTATAAAGATATCGTTCGCCCGGGCGACCTCAAGAATAGTCTGGCCGCCGAATGCTTCACAAATTTTTCCGTTAATGGTAACTTCCATCAGCGCCTCCTTATGTTCTATTTGGTTATCTACAGTTGCGTTTTATCCCGTTTTGTAATTATTAGTTTCAGAGTAACACGGTTTGTGCAGAAAATCACTATCTTTTTTTGGAGCACTGTTGATGGAAAGAAGACTATGCGTGGATGAGTTTGCTTAGAGGTTTTCCTGCGTGTTCCTGTTCTCAAATAGCAGTTGATTCGAAAGCTCATTAATATCGTCAGGACCACAGGGGTAATGTTGGGTTAATAGCCGGCCTGCTTCTTTTACAGCGTTGATGAGGGCCTCGGCGGCACGGCCTTCTTTGATCCCCTGTGCTATTTCTTGAGCCAACTTGTTCAATACCGGCTGTTTGATCTTCTCATGAATGCCCTTGTCTGCAAGTACCCAGACCTTATGCTCCAGGAGAGAAATAAAGAAAAGAACTCCGGTGTTGTCCTTAGTCCGGTAGAGTCCTTTCTCGTAAAAAGCCCTAATAGCTCTCTCTTTCACCGCGAGTTGTTCCCGTGCGTTTCCAACACAGAGTATTTTCAGCCGATGCGAGTATTTGAATAGAAACCAGGCGGGAAAATACAGGATAAATGACAGCGGGATATACCACCAGATCGATTCGTGAAAGAGAAGAATAGTCAGCACAAGGGCCGCGAGGCTTCCGAGGCTTACACCACCAATGATTTCTGCCTCCCGATAATGGCTGCTCTCATCAACGATCATGACCGCTATCTCTCCGGTAGTGCATGATTCCCCGAGTGCAGTGGCTTCTTCGATCTTTCTCTTCTCCGATTCAGTAAAGAAATGTTTAGCCCGTGAATGTTTCAGCATTACCAGTCTCCCGAGGCACCCCCGCCTCCAAAACTTCCGCCACCCCCGCCGAAACCTCCGAAACCACCGCCTCCTCCGAATCCACCGCCACCAAACCCGCCAAACCCTCCGAGTCCACCGCCGTGCCTTCCAAACCCACCGAAGAAAAGCGGCAGTAGTATACCCATGCCTAATCCCACGATACCCATGAAGATGAGTGCTATGAGAGGGAGACCCATGATTAAGCCAAGAATGGGAAAACCTATCGCCCCGGCGGCCCCGCCGAGTACTTTTGAAATCCTTCCTAATGTGAGAAGCGCTATGCCGCCAAAGATAAACAGCACCGGAAGAGGAGAGCTTTTCTTTGTTCCGGTACCGGTTCCTCTTTCGTCCGCCTTGAATTCGCCCCTGACCACGTCTATGATGCCTTGCGTTGCCGCAATGAATCCGCCATCGAAATCACCGCGCTGAAAGCGTGGTTTGATTATGTATTGAATGATGCGGCCGGACATGAGGTCCGTAAGCTTTCCTTCAAGCCCGCGCCCAACTTCTATTCGCATCTTCCTGTCCTGGTTGGATACAAGAAGTATAGCTCCGTTATCTTTGCCTTTCTGTCCTATCCCCCATGCTTCGGCTACCTTTATCGAGAATTGCTCAATTGTTTCTCCCTCTAAAGAAGGTATAGTCAGGATGACAATCTGTGTCGAATCGTTCTGCTCGAACGCGCGTAATTCATTCTCCAGCTGCTCACGCGCCTGCGGCGATATCATATTTCCGTAGTCATTGACATAACCGCGAAGCGCAGGAACGTCCAACGCGAGAGCGGAAGAGAGCAAACCAGTTCGGAGTTCGGAGTTCGGAGTTATTAGGTGCGAATAAAAACTGAAGGTGCTAACGATTGTGAAGGTGACTAAGAACAGTAAGACCTTTGTTGTGTGCACACTTCTTTTCATGGTACCCTTTTTAGAGACTTGAGAAGACTGTTAATCATCTTTGATATCTGAAAACAATAATCCCTTGATTTCGATTTCATTTGCGGGTCGATAAAGCCTTGCATAAAAGCGATTTCGGTAATGGAAACGCACTCTCTGACCGATCTGCGTGCTATTTTGAGAAATTGACCAAACTCCTGTTTACTTCCTCCGCTACCTTCGGCAACATTCAAACAGATAGATGTAGATGCTCTTTTAAATTGATCTGCAAGGGCAAAGGTTTCGGATTTTGGGAACTTGTTTGTTAATTGATATACGAAATTCACGTAGTCCAATGCTCTTTCATACACGACCAAATTCTCGAAATCAAATTTGTCTTCTCGTGTTTCCAATGTTCCTCACCCGAACCAATTACTCCGACCGCCTTAGAAATTCTTGAATCAGCGCTGACTCCGAACGAACAACTCCAAAAGCTTTAAAATTCTTCCGATTCAGCAATGACTCCGAACTGAGCACTCCTAACGCCTCTAAAACTTCACCTGTGGTGCTTTTTCAGCGCCGGCTTCTGCTTTGAACGGTTCTTTTGACTGGAGGTGCAACAGGAACTTGTTCGTCAAATTGTTCGGAAAGGTCCTGATAGATGTATTGAATGTCTGGACCGCGGCGTTGTACCTCGTTCGTTCGACGTTAATCCTGTTCTCGGTACCCTCAAGCTGATTCTGAAGGTCGAGAAAGTTTTGATTAGCCTTCAGATCAGGATACTTTTCCACAACGACCATCAGGCGTGACAGAGCGCTGCTCAAACCCGCCTGCGCCTGCTGGAACTGTGCCATTGCCTGTGGATTCCCAACCATTTCAGGGGTAACCTGCACGCTTCCTGCCCGGGCACGGGCTTCTGTGACGGCTCGAAATGTATCGCCTTCATACTTGGCATATGCTTTCACCGTTTCAACAAGATTGGGGATCAAATCATTTCTTCTCTGATACGCGGCTTCTACGTTTCCCCATGCTGCCTTCACCGCTTCTTCATTTCTCTGAATCGTGTTGTAACCACAGCCCGACAGGGTTGTTACCGCAACACACAGAACCAGAAGCATTAACAGCCGTTTCATGAGTTCCTCCTCTTCGTTGGTAATAAATTACCATAATATCATCTTTCAATTTTAAAAGAAAGGAGCCTGCCCCTTCATTTTGATTAGCATAAGCATTGGAATGTAAGACTGCCGCACATAACTGTTTTCTTGCTTGACCGGATGGAAATCAGCGTGATAAGAATGAACAATAATCAGGAGGATGGACATGGATGACGATGTAAAGAAGAGAACGCAGGAAACAGCGAAGAAGTTGTGGACCGGAGGCATCAAGATGGACCCTCCGTATTTGATGTGGAAAGAATTCGATAAGGACCTGGCCAATGATCTGTCGATGTTTATCACGGGAAACCTCTATTCAAGAACAGTACTGACGCTGCCGGAGAGGCAAATGGCGGCGTGTGCAATGCTTGCGGCGCTTGGCGCAGCGGATGAACTGAAGCTGCATGTGAATGCAGCGCTCAATGTGGGATGTGATCCGAGAAAGCTGGCGGAGGTATTTTTTCAGCTGGCGCCGTATGGGGGAATGCCGCTCGTGAATAAGGCGCTGGAAGTGTACCGTGAAGTCCTGAAGGGCAGGGGAGAGTGGGAGAACTTCAAGACCGTTAAATGAGCGGTGGCACGCCGTCCACCTGCATGTCTTCTTTATGCATCTGTTCGCTCTTCCGAGGCTTCTCTAACAATTCTCGCGGGGCATCAAACATAAATGTGTATACTGCACCGTCGGATAGAAGATATTTGACGGTGGCAGGATAACTTACAGGAACTCCGTAAAATACTTCTGAGAAAAAAACACAAATGCTCGGCGGTAAATCAGGAGATACCTTGAGCTTGCTATCTTTATGTCGTTGGAATATGTTTCCTTTGGAATCCGTGAAGATTATCTCCATTTTTGATAAGACAACTGGCCTGAATGTCGCGTTCTCATATCTGGTTATAACATTTGTCTCTGATTCGTCCTGAGAGACACCGCAACATATATCATGCCCAAAAGTATAGGAATGTTTGATTCTACTATACAGCCCTTCCTCTCCCACCTTTTCAAAAACTTGTCCAGGAGCAGGGGATGGTTTTAGCCACGTTTTTCCTTCCGCAGTGCCTTATTTTTGCGGCAAGGAGATGCTTAACGAACTGACTGAAAGGTCTGGTCATGTGATTTTCTCCCATACTCCCATGGTAATAGGCCGTATTAACAAGGACCAGTTTATCTTTTGGTATTACAATAATGTACTGGCCGCCGGTTCCCTGAGCTCGACAAGCGGGACCGCCAATTTTACTACCCAGAAGCCAACCTTTGGCCACCCACTATAGATATCCGTATTCTACGACTGATCCGTCCGATGAATAGTCGGTCTTGCTGCTGTTGACGTCGCTGATGAGGCGCTCCAGCTTCACGGGGGGTATGCTTATATGCTCGAATATGAAGTAGAAAGGTTCTACCGTGACGCAAGGATTGGAGAAATTTACGGCGGTACAAGAGAAATCCAGAAGAATGCTATTGCAAATTCACTTTTGAAGAGATTTAATAGTATCGATACGTGACAGGGATGTTTTATTACACAAACGATTAGGCCGGGGGCAATTACATGAGGAAGGGCGATCTCTACTTGCCTATAATTCTTCTCTGTTGTCTCATCGGTTCTTATGCTGCCAATAACAACTCCGCGGATGTAATCATTATGGTTTTCTTTGGTGTTGTGGGCTACGTGTTGCGTAAACTTGGCTATGAACTAGCCCCCTCATTATGGCCCTCGTAGTCGGTCCAATGATCGAAAGCAATTTTTGCAATTCCCTTACCATGCCGGATGGTAATCTTGCCATTTTTTTCCAGAGACCTATTTCTGCCGTGGTCTTAATCATGGCGAGACTCCTCCTTTTATCCACAGGATTCTCAACCTACCGGAAGACTAAAACAAGACTCGTTGAGGAAACAGGAAGTGATAATGAATAAGTGTTCTTTTATTGTCAAGGCAAAAAATGGGGAAGAGGAGGTGATAATGCGTGTCTTAGCACATAGTTTTCTATCAACAAGATGTCACACAGCGTAAACAAGGAGGGTGTTATGAAAAATTTGTCATTTACATTGATTGCGTGTAGCATAATCGTTTTCGGTTTTTTTGGCGAAATCTGCGCTCAAGAAAAGTATCCAACCCGGCCCATTGAAATTGTCACCACCTTTCCACCGGGAGGCGTCTCTGAAATGACGGTACGCACCTGGGCTAAATACATGGATAAAATACTGGGTGTTCCGGTCGTCAACCTCGCCAAGCCGGGAGGAGGAGGAGTAATCGGGATGCAGTACGTGGTGGGCGCTAAGCCGGATGGGTATACTACGCTCAACGCCGGAAACCTGGCACCGACAATCCTATCCGGGACTGCAACGTTTAAATTTGACGATCTGCGCGTCATTGCCCAGGTTACGCAGAACGGCAACGTTCTGGCGGTGGCGGCTGATGCCCCGTGGAAAACGTGGCAGGAGTTTGTCGACTACGCGAAGAAGAATCCCGGTATGAAATATGGCCACCCGGGCCTGGGAATTGTTGCATTTTACAGGGCCGAGAATCTCAACAGACAGCTTGGTCTCAAGATGATCAATCTTCCCAGCAGTGGCGACGCGGAGTCGGTGGCGCGGCTTCTCGGACACCATATCCCGATCGCTAACATAGCAACCGCTGTCGCAAAACCACAGGTTGAAGCAGGGAAACTGCGAGTCCTTATGAGTTTTGAACCTGCTAAAGATTTCGGTCTTCCTGCATCGATCCCGGATCTTCACCAACTCTACGGAAAAGATTTCCCCGATATTCCAGTAGGTGTTTATCTCTATGCCCCTGCAAAGACACCTGACTATATTGTTCAGACACTCGAGAAGACATTTGAACAGATGAGCAAAAACCCTGACTTTATTGCCGATTGCCAAAAAATGAACGTTGTTTCAAAATTTGAGGGCAGCAAACTTGCAACCGAAAGAGCAAAGAAAACAATGGAGATCATGAGAACTATTATAGCCGATCAGCCAAAAGCAAAGTAGACACGAGACTTTCACGGCCGGAAAGGATACAGATTGCGTGTAATCCTTTCCGGCTCAGGCTTACACGTGTCGCCTTTGTTAACCATCTTACCCTGACATATCAAAACTGTAAACTGAAGGAGAGAAAGTTATGACAGGAACAAGAGTCGCCGCCCTATTCATGATAATTGCAGTTCTTCTCTGTGCGTAGGGTGCTTCGCAGGCGGCGGTGTCCCGTCAATACCATGACCTGCCCCACATCATTGTACCACCTTCATGAGACTATTTCCCCTTTGGAACTCCTTCGATCAGATCGTCGACTGCCCGGTATCAGAGAGATTTCGAGAAGTGTATTCCAGTCGTGACCTTTCACATGATTCTCGTCCAGTTTTAGTCTATTTTCAAGCTAAATCAGAATCGCTCCTGAACCACCCTGGCTAAAAAAGGAGGCCTGACAGTCACAAGTCCTGCAATTGACATCAGGGCTGCAAAGAAGATCAACAGGATCAAAGCATGTGTTGTCAACGTTGACGCTATTTTGGTCCTTCTCATCATGATGCATTGGATGAAATAAAACGGACATCAAAGGCTGGAGCAGATTCGACCTCTTGGAACCGGCTTTTCCGAATGATCAAGAGAAGACCGATCAATGTATTCCAATCGATACCGAAGGCTGTTACATTTCCGAATAGCATTGCAGGTTAACATTTGATTTTCAGCGCAGGCCGGTATCTTTGTCTGCTTCTTCTTCTCTTCTCGGTGGGATAACAAGCAGTTTATCGATCCGGTTCCCGTCCATGTCCACCACTTCAAATGTGTAGTTTGCCCATTCAAGACGAGAGCCGGTTGTAGGCATTTGATTCAGTTGAAAGAGAACGAAACCGGCGATTGTGTGATAGTGGCCTGCATCTTCCTCCGGCATCTCTGCGAGATTGAAGATCTCCTTAAATTTCTCCGCCGGAAGAAGGCCATCTATCAACCATGATCCATCTTCACGACGAATGGCACCGGAGTCTTCGGCTACTTCTGCAGAAGGCAGGTCTCCGACTATGGATTCAAGGATATCGTGAAGTGTGACGATACCTTGGACAATCCCATACTCATCGATAACCAATGCCACGTGTGTCCTTGACTGTTTGAAAAGCTCCAAAACCTTGAGTGCCTGCAGGGCCTCAGGTATAAAAAGGGGTTTATGCAGGATCGACTGCAAATCCTGTCTTTTTTCAGTCATAGACTGTGCCCATAAGTCTTTTGTCGAAACTATACCAAGTATATTGTCGGGGTCCTGACTGTAGACAGGAAACTCTGTATGACCCTCCGCTGTAATGCTCTCCAGGAGTTCTTCGGGCCGGCTGTCGATATTGATGAAAACAATGTCAGGCCGTGGTGTCATGATATCATTGACGTTGAGATCGCCGAGGCTTAAAACCCTGTTTGCAATATCCTGCTCGGTCTTCTCGAAGACGCCCGCCTGCGTGCTTTCCTCAATAATGATCTTAATTTCATCTTCAGTGTGAGACAGCTCCCGTTGTGGCCGTACCCTGAGGATCATAAGGATCGCGTTGGTGGAAATGCTTAAGAGAAATACGAGAGGGGCGGCAAGCCGGGCCAGAAGATTGATTGGTGCTGCCATGAATGAAGAAATTTTTTCGGGGTTGTTGAGGGCTAATCGCTTGGGCACCAGTTCACCAAAAACAAGAGAAAGATATGTTATCCCTACCACGACTATCCCAATCCCAAGGGCCTCGGCGTATTGTCTCAATGCAGCAAACCCGCTTAACCATGCTCCAAGGTTTTCTGCGACTGTTGCTCCTCCGAAGACTCCTGCAAGAATACCGACAAGAGTGATACCGATCTGGATACTTGAAAGAAGTCTGTTGGGATTCTTTAGCACGTGAAGGGCTTTTTGTGCGCCTGCATCTCCGCTGTCGGCACTTTGTTGAAGACGGCTCTTACGGGAAGACACCATGGCCATTTCAGTCATGGCGAGAATGCCGTTGATGACGACAAGAGCCAGTATTATGACAAGTTCGTTTCTGGTGGAGAAAAAACTGGAAGGTTCGTCCATGGTAATGGGTGTATTTAGTATACTATAGATAGCTACGTAATATCACTCTCTGTGTTTATGCCGCCTTCATGAAATATCTTAGCTCACACAACACTCATGTTTACCGAATGCGGTGCCCGGAATCTGACACGCTATCCTGCCGATGGATGTTAATGTGACAGCACATTGTAGGCTGTAAAACAGTGGTTAGCTCACATTTTCAGCCATTCCCGGGCAAAGAGTTTGCCTTTGTCTGTCTGATGCTGTTGAAAAAACCCTACTGAGTTGAACAACTCAATAGCTCTAGTATACATCGAACCTTCACTGTCGGAACACGCACGTGCGCAGAAGTCATTTGGGATGTAACGCCTCATCTTCAGTCGCAGGCAGTGATTCGGATATGTCCTCCTCAGGGGTTTCCGACTCATCAACATGGGGCGGCGCATACGTGGGGCACTTGAATTGGCGGTCAATCGGATCCCTTGGTTCTTTTGGAAATGTCGCTCGGTACTGTGAAAAACTCTCGTCAGCCAGTAGCTTTTCCATGAACATGGCGAAAACCGGCAACGCCGCCCTGCTGCCCTGGCCCAATCTGCTCGAACGAAAACGGGCACTGTGTCTGTCCGCACCTACCCACGTCCCGCCGACCAGTTTAGGAGTAACGCCGATATACCACGCATCTGAGTAGTTTGAAGATGTTCCTGTCTTTCCGCCAAAATCCGTATTCCAGCGAAATAGGTCCCAATTCCACAAAGCCCGGGAAGTCCCTCCCGGTTCTGTAAGGCCTCCCTTCAGAAGTTCTGTAATTAAGAAAGAGTCTTCATACGAAATTACCCGCTCCCGTTGCACTTGCGCCTGGTAGACCGTGTTGCCGGCATTATCCACAATCCGGCTGACGATAGCAGGGGGACCGTACATTCCTTCTGATACCGCTGTGCTATAGGCATTGACCATTTCCAACAATGAAACCGGGGACGACCCAAGACTGAGCGATGGCAGTTCGGTCAACCTGGATTGAATGCCCATCGAACGGGCACATTTCGCTACATCAGAGATGCCAACTTCCTGCGCTATCTGGGCGGCAACAGTGTTGATAGATTGCGCAAACGCGCTCCTAAGCGTCATCGGATATCCCGTGTATGTTCCGTTAGCATTCTTTGGTTTCCAGATACCACCGTCGTACTTAATTGCAACGGGTTTATCGACAAATTTATCACAAGGAGATTTTCCGGCAATCAGGGCTGCTGCGTAGACAAACAACTTGAAAGTAGAGCCGGGCTGGCGTTTGCTTTGCGCTACTTTGTCGTATTGCCAGCTATCGTAATTGATATCTCCGACCCACGCTTTAACGTTCTTGGTATCCGGTTCCATGACAACAAAACCGCAGTGCAGGAAAGAGTCCATATATTGAATGTACTCGAGCGTGCTCATCTTAGCTTCTTTATATCCCTTCTCGCTGTAATCAAAGACCCTCATTACACGCGGTTCCGTCAGATGCTTTTTGATTGCCGCCAGGTCATCTCCGAATCTATTGCGAAGATCCTTGTACAGGTTTGTCTTTTGCAAGTATCTTTCGACAGATTCCGGTGAAAACATCCCGACCGGCAGGTACCGGGAAAAAAGGGTTTGAAGCTGTTTCATTTGTTTCTGAACTGCTTCTTCAGCATATTGTTGCATACGGGAATCGAGCGTGACATATATTTTTAGGCCGTCTGCGTATATATCATAACCGTTCTCTTCCCCCCACTTTTCCAGAAATCTGGCGAGATGATCACGGAAATAAGGGGCAGTACCTGCGCGTTTTTTTTCGACACTGTAATTTACGATGAGCGGAAGCCGCTTCAGTGAATCGGACGTCTCCTGAGTTATGAATTTGTTATCCGCAAGCTGCTGCAACACTATGTTGCGACGTTCCTTCGATCGTTCTGGGTTGAGCAAAGGATTATAGACTGTCGTTGCCTTCAATAAGCCCACCAGAACGGCAGATTGTTCATAATTGAGAACATCGGGGGTGGACCCGAAATATGTCCGGGCAGCAGTGTGAATTCCGTAGGCATTACTGCCGAAACTCACAGTATTGAGATACATCGTAAGAATCTCTTTCTTTGAATAGAAGATTTCGATTTTAGTGGCAGCGGTCCATTCTTTGGTTTTCTGAATAATAAGGCGAAGCACAGGCACATATCCCAGAAGCCCCGTGGAATACTGGCTTCTGGTCTTGTACATGTTCTTGACCAACTGTTGAGTAATTGTGCTGGCGCCACGCGCATTACCACTGATGGTATCGATCAGAGCAGCGAACAGTCCTTGAATATCGATACCCGTATGTTTGTAAAAGCGAATATCTTCCGTACTTATGAGTGTATTGATAAGCTCCGGGGAGATATCCTCATATTCGACAAGTTTTCTGTTTTCATCGAAATACTTGCCTATAAGCTGTCCATCTGCACTGATTATTTCAGACGCAAGCGACTGGGGTGGATGAAAGATACCTTGCAGGGTAGGGGATTTTCCAAAAAGCCAGAGAAAATTCAGGTCAACAAGCAATAAATAGAAAATGACTGCCCAAACGCAGGTTAGTGCGATATCGGCACCTTTTTGCCAACGGGAAAGTCTTCGAAAACGGGCAATTCTGCGCCTGCGCCACGCTTTATAAAGCCGGGCACCTGCATCCAACATTTGCATCATCGTGTTGAACAATGGCCTAGAATATTGTCTATTCATATTTGTATCAACCAGGCGTTATCGCCATTGCTCATCTGCATTGCTCATGACGGGTTGCTAAAGAATGCAATTCGTTCACCTGCAGTCTACCAAATTCCTTACTAATTGTTCAGCCGATATGAAACATTATAACACATATGGCAGAAACGCATCGGGTACTCTCAAACATAATAGTTGGAAACGATGCTCAGCCCAACTTCGACATGTCTGTCGGGCAATTCAGGTGAAAAACGACATAAATGTTGGAGTTGAGATGGTGCTGTAAATTATTCATCATTAATTTCAAATGCTTGGGAGAAAGCGGGCGGGGCATCAATATTGCTTATACACTCTATGCGGCGGATTTTGTGTGAAACAGAAATCTGTACCGGGGAGATATGAAATGAAGAAAATGGTGTTTGCAGCCGCGCTTCTGACCCTAATCGTTTTTGTTCCTCTGCAGACCCGGGCAGGGATCGACGTGAGCATTCATATTTCTTTGCCTCCGCCTATCGCATTTACTGTGCCCCCTGAGGTCGTGATTTTACCCGACACAGATTATGTCTACGCCGTTCCGGACCTGGACCTGGACTTGTTCTTCTGGAACGGATGGTGGTGGCGTTTCTGGGAAGGACGATGGTATAGATCTTCTTACTATGACTGGGGTTGGGAATATTATGCGTATGTCCCGATCTTCTTCTATGATATAGACCCTGATTGGAGGATATATTACAGAGATCGCCACTGGTATGGCCATGTATGGCATTATGAACGTATACCTTACGAGCGCCTTCGCCAAAATTGGCATAGATGGTATAACGACCGGTATTGGGATAGAGAACACGCATGGGGTGTCGAGAACTACCGGCCCAGACCCGAACGCGACAGACAAATCCCAGGACAACAGAGGGAATGGCGGTATCGTCAGAGGCCTGAGGTAAGGCAGTCTCCTTCGAGACCGGAAGCAAGGCAGTTCGACCAGAGACCCGGGACTCCGCGAATACCAGGGCCCGAAGCCAGGCGGTTTCAGGACAGACCCGAAGTTCGCCAATTTCAGCAAAACCCCGGAAACCGACGTTTTCGTGAAGGAGCCGAGGTACCTAATCTCCAGTCACCTCGGGAATCAAGGCGATCCCGTCAACCATCTGAGGCCGGACAGCATCCAATGCCGCAAACGTCTCGACAGAGATCCGGGGTTCGTATGGAAGGTGAGCAGGCACCCGAAACACGACAATTCGAACGCAAACCTGAGGCCGGGAACTTTAGGCGAACGCCCGATCCAGGGCAATTGCAGCGGCGAAATGAAACAGGCCAATTACAGCAGAGACGCGAGTTGCCGGGACAACAGTTGCGTCAGCATCAAGAACGCAACAGGATGTCAGAAAGATGATGGCGACACGGATTCGAAGGTTGTGCCAATAACAGTCTATTCAATTCTTTTACCACGTTTAATGTTCTGACTGATGACGTTATCATAAACAGAAAATAGTCGTTCACTATTAGCAGATCATCTCCTGAATGCCCTCGGCGTAGCGTTTTGTGCTGCACAAGCGAAAATTCACGTGTTCTCGAGGGTTCTCTTTGGATTCGATAAGTGCTAAGCCGCTCATTGCCCGACTGATACACCTGCGTATC
>CAYYLU010000039.1:18613-20666 GCA_964472475.1 uncultured Syntrophus sp.
GCATCATAGACTTCCCGCCCGTTTTTCTTCGGCATGATAGTATCAAGGATGAGGAGGTCTATCCTCTTTTCTGCTCTTATAAACTGCTCTATTGCATTTTCCCCGTCTACTGCCTCAATGATGGAATAACCGTGTTCCGCAAGCACGGTCTTTATGAGAACCCGGACCGTGTCGTCATCTTCTGCGAGGAGGATAGTCTCATCACCTCCTTTGACAGGGGGCTGTGTTTGTGCTTCTTCTCTGCCCGTCTCATTAATGATAGGCAGATAGATATGAAATGTCGTTCCCCGGTCCGGTTCGCTGTAGACAGTAATATAGCCATTATGTTGCTTTACGATCCCATACACTGTAGAGAGGCCGAGACCGGTGCCTTTCCCCACTTGCTTGGTTGTGAAGAAGGGATCAAATATCTTTGATTGTGTTGCCTCATCCATGCCGATTCCGGTATCGGAGAAACTCAGAAGCACATACTTTCGGGATTCACCGTATCCGTGCATCCTGATAAAGTCATCATCCAGTTCGACGATCTCTGTTTGTAGAAGAAAAGTTCCCCCCTGTGGCATAGCATCACGGGCATTAGCGGCAAGATTAAAAAGGATCTGGTCCATCTGGGATGTATCAGCCATGACAACGGGTGTTTCTTCAGAGAGATTTGTTTTGAATTCGATGTTTTCCGTGAGAAGTGTTTTCAGGAGTTTGGAGGTAGCCCTTATTGAATTGTTTATATCAAGCAGACTGAGGTTGATTGGTTGTTTCCTGCTGAACGTGAGAAGACCTTGTGTTAATTGCACCGCTTTCACGGTGGAAGCAAGGATCTGATCAATGTAGGTTCTTTTTGGACTCTCCTCGGGAATATCCATTTGCAGCAGCGAGCCGTAGCCGCTGATTACGGTCAGTATGTTATTGAAGTCATGTGCGATTCCTCCTGCGAGGGTACCTATGGCTTCCATCTTCCGTGATTGCAGAAGCTGCGATTCGAGCTGTGTCTTTTCCTCTTCTGCTTGTTTTCGCTCGGTAATGTCTTGATTTGCGCCGTATCTTCTAATCACGCGGCCTGAATCATCCCTGATAATCCTTGCACGTGCCAGGATATATCGCACTTCTCCATCACGGCGGATGATACGGTGCTCAAGGTCTGTAAAGAATTCGGTGTCCGGACGTAATGTGTTTTTCACTATAAATTGACGGTGAAGCGGTATATCGTCCGGGTGAACAAACCTTGTGCAGAATTCTTCTCTTGTCATCCGGTATCCCCCTTCCTGCTCGGCCGTGGTGCCATAGAAGGCATAGAAGGGGTCATTGAAGATATACGTATTATCTTCAGGGTCGATCTCCCAGTAGACGATATTTGCGAGATCCATAGCTTCAGATAATCTTCTTTGGCTGGTACGTAATGCTTCTTTTGATCTTTTGCGTTCCGTGATGTCACGATACCTTATGACACTTCCGTAGCGCTCCCCGTCCTCACCGATGACGGGACCTGAATACCTTTCCAGAATCGTTCCATCTTTGAATCCAAGTTCGTCATAGATGATCTCTTCGGGATGGGCAACCCTTTGGGAACGTTTATCCATATATTCTTGGGGGTTGACTACAATACTTTTGATCCACTCGATCCACACCTCAATGTCATCTTCTCCGGCAATATTCTTTGGGATTCTTAACAGATCATTGACTTGCTGGTTCTGTAAGATCTTCCTGCCCTTATCGACGATGAGGATTCCATCAGGAGACGCATTAAGCTGGGCTTCGAGCAGAGCGGTCTTCTGTCGGAGTTGCTCTTCCGTTTTCCTGTGCTCGGTAATATCAATAATTGTTCCCGATGAAGCCGGACGTCCCTTATAGGGCATGGAAGACGAGAGGACCCGTACCACAATGGTTGCACCGTCTTTTCTGATAGCTTTCATTTCGGATTCGGTATGGTCCGATTCACGGGACCGGCGTATTCGAACATCTTCTTCTATGATCTTTGTGTCGTCAGGATGGACTAAATCAAGAGGGCTCATCTTGTCCACTGCCTCATCGTATGTGTAACCAAAGATCTCACACCATC
>CAYYLU010000040.1:0-20613 GCA_964472475.1 uncultured Syntrophus sp.
CGGCCAAGTGAAACCGTCCTGTGAATAGAATTACACCGGTTGAGGTGCTGCCGGCAAAAAATGAAAACGAGTATGACCAAAACTCTCAACATCGGTTGCGTCCCATTTTTTCGAAGAAAAGGTTATTTGTTGCTTTTGTACTGGCAGTATTGGCTGATGGTTTTTTGCTCCTCTTGACGCCTGCTCCTTTTTTGCAGTGGATTGCTGACTTTATGACAGCTATCCTTTTGTTTCTTGTGCTCGGAAGGCAATGGATTCTACTGCCCGGACTGATAATTGAAGCGATACCGGGCGTCTATATGTTTCCATTCTGGGTATTGGTAGTAGGAGCTATTGCCATTTGGGGCACGCCGCGGCCAGAAATAAACGGCACCTTCCGGTCGGGAAAAGGGCAAAGCGGTCCGGGACCTTCGTGACTTCTGAAATGTAGAATGCTATCGAATCTGTTTCCAGTTGTATCTGTATTGTTGATCGGCTACAGTGGAGAAAATAGCAGATCATACATCGGGAATGTATATGGCAGGCAGTTTTATGTGTGATCCCGGCTCGATTTTTCATGAATAATCCTGTCAACTTGATGGCCGGATCGGATTTTACGGAGCCCGGTTCGCAGTGACTCCTTTCCCAAATAGCTGTTTATACCTTACAGAGTACTCTCCCGCCTCCGGGCTGTTGCGCCTGTGCGGGTGCTGTTGATTCCCGGCACTGGACATGATTCCCTCATATCGGGGGCTGGCGAGGTCAACCGGCGTATTGTCAGTTTTCTCAAACCCGGGTGAGATTATACAGCAAAAAGATGATCATCAACACGCTGGAGAGAAGCTTTTTCAGTAGAAAAATTTACTGCAAAGGAATGAGACATGAAACCACGCATCAGTATGATCACGCTTGGAGTTACAGACGTCGCAAGGGCGGTTGAGTTTTACGGAAAAGGACTGGGTTTTCCGCGCATGCCATTTGAAGGAGGTGCAGCTTTCTTTATGCTGCACGGCTCATGGTTATCATTGTATCCGTGGGATGCACTCGCCGAAGATGCTGCAACCCCGGCCTCCGGAACAGGTTTTAGAGGATGTACATTGGCACACGTTGTCTCAAGCAGAGAAGAAGTCGATGAAGTTCTGGACCAGGCAGTCAGATCCGGAGGCAAGCTTGTTAAAAGAGCCCAGGATGTCTTCTGGGGTGGCTATTCAGGATATTTCGCCGACCCCGACGGACATCTTTGGGAGGTTGCGTGGAATCCGCATTTTTGGCCGGGACCAAAGGATTAGGACGAGGTGTAGCAGGAATGTCAGGCAAAATCCTGAATGAACCGTACATCGAAATGGAGGCTTCCAATGAAGAGGAATGTATTGACGCTAAATGAACAAAAGAAGGCAATAAAATCAAAGTGCTCATTCCTGCTTATCGCAGCTGCCCTGTGTATCCTGTGCTTTCTGGTGATCAATAGCCACGCCTCAGCGGTTACTGCTGCAGGAGAATCTGCTGCAACGACATACAAAAAGGATGATCAAATGAAGAAGAGGGTGCTGATTGTGTATGCAAGCCGAGCCGGTTCCACGGCGGAAGTGGCAAAGACCATAGGACAGACGTTGAAGGAGAGCGGTGTGTCAGTCGACACACTGTCAACAGCAGATGTTCATAAGCCCGAAGAGTATAATGCTGTAATAGTCGGAAGCGCTATTCGGATGGGCAAATGGCTGCCCGAAGCTGTTGATTTTATCAATAAACACCGTGACAGACTGGCTAAAGTACCTATCGCCTATTTTGTGGTGTGCAACACGATGAAGGATGATACGCCGGAGAACCGGAACAAGACTCTTGCTTATCTCGATCCTGTACGCGCAAAGTTTCCCGATGTCCAACCAGTCGACATCGGTCTCTTTGGAGGCGTGATTGATTTTAAGAAACTGTCATTTGTGGAGAGATCAATGCTGAAAATGAAAGGGGTTACCGAAGGAGATTCTCGCGACTGGACAGCAATTAAGAAGTGGACTACCGACGTTGTTCCTGTGCTTTTCAAAAAATAGTGGAACGCTGAGAGCAGGTATTTACATAGTGTCAGATGCCTGTCGAGTCAGAAGGCATCGACATGCATTGTTGATGTCGATTAGTGCAGGCCGGGTGGTGACTTCGACGCGAAATGGATAGCCAATCTTTGACAATCCGTGTCTGGCGGTGATACCATGGTTCGTATAATCGATATACAAATGAAAGTATATTCATGGGGTGAAGCATGGATCACGAGAAACTGGAGACGATGTTCAGGGACAATGGTTTTGTTGATTTCAAATGGATCAATACTCAACAGATCGTGGTTGCTCAGTGGATAAGGTTTCGCTGTATGTTCGGCTGTCGCAACTACGGGAAAAGAGCAACATGTCCTCCTGCTATGCCGTCCATTCAGGAATGTGAACGCATGATTTCTGAATACAGTCAAGCTGCGGTATTTCATTTTCAAAAGAACTTTGAAAAGCTTGAGGAATATAGACCGTGGAGCAAAGATACTGTTTCACGACTAGTGAAACTTGAAAGAGAGATATTTTTGTCAGGCTATTACAAAACGCTGTTACTCTCCTTTGATTCCTGTATGTTGTGTGATGTGTGCACGGGCAATCGCAGCGAATGCAAAAATCCAACGGTTTCCCGTCCTGGTGCCGATGCTCTTGGGGTAGACGTGTATGCGACAGTACGGAACATAGGCTATCCCATACAGGTGGTAAAAGATTACAAGGATATCACAAACAGATATGCATTCATGTTACTGGAGTAAACAATTCGATTGTAGCATGTGTACTGTGCATGCATTGAATCCAAATGCCCTGACTAAATCCCATGAGATGGGGGCGGCGGCGTTTTTGCGGAAGGAGAAGCCGGGAGAAATGGTTCCGTTTCTGGAAGATGTTCTGTGATACGATCCTGGACCAGGATGGAAAGGACTCATGAAGAAGCTCAACGACCATTATACGAGCAAATTTGGAACCGGCGGCTTGACCTGACGACGCGATAATTGGTTAGGGGACTATTCACGGGTGTTCATGTCATGATGATTTCCACAGCCCTCTTCGAAATGTCCTGGCTTCCTTGTAGGCCTGCAATAACCGGTCATGATATTTCACGTTTGGAAGGATCTTTTTGACCCTGGCGTAACCCTCACTGACAATTATCTCGTTCAGCATTCTTCCGTCGGACAGATAAACATAGCCTAGTAGCACCCCTCCCCTTGTCCTTGTCTCGACATCAAATGCCAGCAATATGAGATCTCCCTTTTTGACGATGCTCTCCAAGAATCTCTTAGCGTCAATCCCTTTAGAAACAATCTCAAGCAGACTTTCTCCAGTTAGTCTCGACTCTGCCTCTGCGTGTCTGTTCATTGTGCTTTCGGGCGCATCGATGCCCAAAAGACGTATTGGTTCCCTCTTGCCGTTACAATCTATAACGAGAGTATCTCCATCAGCCACCGATGCAACTGTGGCGAGCTCATCTGCGTAGAGCGTAAGTGCCAACAGGAAAACCAAAATAACAAGTATAATGAAAAGCAGAGCTGTTCTCGGTACTGACTTCTTCATTCGTGCTCTCTTTACATGCTTATTTACGACTTTATTATTATATCAAAATAATGAGCGTTGCGGCAAAGCATGATTGAAGATAATGGCAGGAACATATCCAGAGGCTGATTGTTGTCCGTATCAGTCTATATATTCGACCTTGCCCCGTACACTACGATCCATGCTGAACTTATTTTCTGCAGCGGCGCGGCCAACGATGACAGCGCAATGTACAACATAGCCATCCGGAATACCCGCTTTTTTTGCCAGATCCTGGTTTTTTTCTCCGTTGAGAGCTCTGGCAGGAGTCATCAAAAAACAGGACCCAAGGCCCAGTTCTGTTGCCTCGAGCAGCATATTTTCTGCTGCAAGCGCTGTGTTAATAGTGCCCATGGGGGAATCTGAAGGCGCGGAAAGCAGTACAAGGACCGGAGCGCCGTACAGTGGTTCATAGTCCGGCAAAGATGCGCGTGCCTGCAGAAAATCGTTACCTGAGTGGATCATTGCATCCTTTGCCCTATTATTGATTCTTTGCCTCAATCCCACATTTCTGACTACCGAAATCTGAAAAGGTCCGGCATTCGGTGCCCACTGACCGGCTGCTATAACCTTTTTCAAAACGTCATCCAAGACCGGCATATCCTCATACGCTCTTACACTCTTCCGTTTTGCTATTGCTTCTGAAACGTCCATAATAAAACCCTCCCTGGGCGCGAGAACTATATGTTACTCTGTCCAACCGCAGAATTCAGCTTAATACGAAGGCTCTCCCGGTGCGTACTCATGTTCATTCATATAATAAGCATAGCAGCAATTTTTGAAAAGCAGGGAACTTTATTTCATAGCCGGTCTTGCCTGATCATCAAAACATGCCATTGCTATTTGCCGAACTTTCCGGAATTTCCTGAACAACATCCCAGTGTTCAACAACCTTGCCATCCTCAAGCCTGAATATTTCAGCAATAGCCAATTGCCGCGTTGAGGTCCTCCTGGAATGCACGTGAAGTACAACATAGTCATCTTCAGCGATGACCTTTTTGATTACGCTATGTACGCCCGGAAAATTGGCCTTCAGATTCTCCACATGTGTCCTGATCCCGTCCGGACCATCGGCAACCTTTGGGTTGTGTTGCCTGTAGTAGTTCCCGATGTACTTCCGGGCGGATTCAAAGTCCTTCTTGTTAATCAAGAGATCATAAAATTCAAGTACGATTTTTTTGTTGTTTTCAAGCACTGTGTCCATACACGCTCCTTAAAACATGTTCTTTCAATTAGAACATGGTATATGAAAATCAAGCGGATGCGCAAGAATGCCATACTATTTCTCAAGCGTAGTACCTGCCTGCAAAAATAAACACAGAGATTTTCTACTTTTGTGTCATCTCTGAAAACGTTTGCAAAGACTCAATGGGTCATGGTTTTTGATTACAGCCGTCAGGTCCATATACGGAAGGGTGGGCAGTCAGAAGATCCTGTTCTTCTGATATGCGCGCGTCTTCATGGTGATTTGTGTGAACATGGACGTGAGTAGCTCCTCTGGTAATGGCACACAGGTAGTGTGTTTCGTCATTCACTCCGCGGCCAATATCGCCCTGGCCTATGTAGACGGGAATCCACTCTCCATTATTAACCTTGGCAAAAATATAGTTGCCGTTTTGTCCCGGGTCACAATAGTACGGAAGGTCTTTAGACCAGTACGCGTACTTTTTTCCGGATGCTCCGGTCCAGTATACGTCTGCAGGTGGCATGAGGATCCTCCCTTTGGATTTAACTGGGTTTTATCATACAAGGCATGCCGTAAATTGGCAACAAAAATCTGATTTCAGAACTGAAGTAATCAACTATATACTCTTATGTGTTTTACGCGTCGGGAGCATCTGTCGGTCCCAATATAATCCGGTTTTCTATCTGCTCACTCTATTCCAAAGACATGACACTACTACACCTATTGAGATAGAGGTGAGGATCATGAAGGATCCGATGCCCATCATCAGGTAAGTGATGCCGAAAGAAAGGGCGCCCGGATAAATATAGTCTTCCAGGTTTGTGGCCTGTGAATATGTCAAGTGCTTGGGGTCCGGGGGTTTATACCTGCCCCGCCGGGAAGTTCACTTCGACGGCGGATTGCGTGATCATACTTAGTAATATGTGCATTCGGAAACGTTTTTGGCATATTTGATTAGTACGGGGGCTTGAATTCAGTTATAATGGAATGATTGCAGATTCATCAGACTGAGGAAACATAAATATGGAATGGCAAGACTATGATCCTGAATGGCTGGTCCAACTGGCGGAACAACAGAGGCCGTATGAGCGCTGGCTCCCGGATGCGCTCAGAAAATGTACCCGGTTCTATTCCGAGACTGAGACGTATTACTATTTCGTCACGAACGAAAAGGCGAATCAAGCCGGTTCCGAATGGCAATTTGATTACAACATCACTCTAAGGGATAGTCAGCACGGCGTGATCATTCTGGACGTGCTCAAGGGGAATCTCATCGGCGGATTTGAATTCATAGATAAATACTACTGAACCGGGAAAAGCCATCTCAGTCCTCTTGACTTCGTTCAAATTCCAATGTGCTTACCGGTCGGATCTTCTTTGCGGGTGTGTGTCTGACTGTAAAGTCCAGATTCATCATTCCTGCCGGTGCCGAAAATCGGAATGATGCCCTGATTGGCGGATCGAATATTACCTATCTTTTCGACTGAATCCGGGGAGAATTGCACCGCCGTAACCCTCGCGCTTTTCTTCCGTTCGCAAGTAACTGCAGTCGTATTGCAGGGTCAACGCCCGGGCAAAGGGTATATTGGGCAACAGGTTGTGGAAGCAATGGAATTTCGAAAACCGGGTGAATAGTGCTTGCAAATGATATAATGACTATCGTGAAAGATACCTCTTGTAAGGAGATGTAATGGTTACTGACGCAACCGGTCAGATATGTGACGATTTCTTTGTATGTGGTTCAAGCGTTTACCCGGTTGAGCTGCTTGGTGGGGAGGTGCCGGTACTGTTTGACGGAGGTGTGACCTGCGCAGGTAGGCTCTACAGAGACTCCGTTCGTGAAGCTCTGGGTGAAAGGGAACCGGAATTCATGTTTGTTACTCATGTCCATTGGGACCATTGCGGTGCCGTTTCATATTTGAAGGGCGTGTTCCCGTCAATGAAGATCGTTATGTCTGCAAAAGCTGGAGAAATCCTGAAGAGGGAAAACGCACTGTCGCAGATTAAACATCTGAACTTTGAGGCCATACCTATTGTTTCCAGACTCAAAGGGGTGGACCCTGCTCAACTGATCAACGATACTTTTATGCCATTTACAACGGATGTTGTACTCACCGGGGATCAGTCTGTACGGCTCAGCAAAGATATAACCATTCAGACAATCTCTACACCCGGGCATACGAGGGACCACGTGAGCTACTACATCCCTGAAAAGAAAGTACTCATATCATCAGAGGCAGCCGGTTGTGTCGACGCCACCGGAGCGGTAATAGTTGAATTTCTCGCTGATTACAGCCTTTATCTTTCATCGCTTGAGAGGCTCGCAAGTCTCCCTGTCGAAGTTCTCTGTCAGGGTCACCGCCTGGTGTTCGTAGGTAGAGAGGAAGTTCAATACTTTTTTGAAAAATCTCTTGAAGCCACAACCAATTTCAGGAAACGCGTGCTTGAGCTGCTTGCAAAAAAAGGAAGTTCTTTGGAGAAGGTTGTCCAGCAAATAAAAGCGGAACAATGGGATACAAACACAGGAGTAAAGCAGCCGGAAACACCGTACCTGATAAATCTCAGAGCACAGGTTAAGCATCTGGCTGAAAAATCCTGCAGATTTTAGCGGGACCAAGAAACTGTGCAATGAAAAGCGAACGACTCAATGCCGAACTGAAGGACGCGAAAGAAAATCTGGAAACAGCAAACGGGCAGTTGTCAGTGAGATCGGTGAGATTCAACGCCTCAGTGGTATGCTGCCTATTTACGTATCCTGTAAAAAAATACGTAATGACAGTGGATACTGGGAACAGATTGAAGCCTACATTCATGACCACTCTGAGGCCGAATTCAGCCATAGTCTCTGTCCAGATTGTTCGAAGAGACTATATGTTGATCTGATGGACGACGCGGAAAGCACCTGAGTAGCCGGCACTGGTCATTTGGAAAGCCGCATTATTCTGTAGGCGCCCCTTGCTACGAGCGCGAAAACAACAGCCCCGATAATTAAATCCGGCAATTTGGAGCCGCTTGCATACACAAGTATTCCCGCAGCAATGACTCCGAGGTTAGCGATAACATCCATGGACGTAAAGATCATGCTTGCCTGCATATGAGCCTCTTTGCTTCTGGACCTTTGTAGCAGATATAAACAGAGTGCATTACCGGCACAGGCCAAAACAGAAACAAGAATCATAATGTGGAAATCAGGTGTCTCACGAGTGGACGAAAAACGTCGGATTACTTCGAGAAAGCCAAGCACGGCGAGTGTTGCCTGGAAATATCCCGCGACTGCTGCAATCTTTTTCTTCCTGTCTGTAGTCGAGCCGACAGCAATAAGCGAGAGACCATAGACAATGCTGTCAGCCAGCATATCAAGGCTGTCGGCAATGAGTCCCATCGAACCGGCCAAAAAGCCGGACACGTTTTCAATTACGAAAAATAACAGATTGATGCTGAGCACCTGCCATAAAACCCGGCGTTGCTGATTTTTATCTTCGGCGCTGTCGAATCCGTCTGTAACCCCGGATGAAATGAATGTGGTGTCGAGTTGCAGTTCTTCAAGTGCAGACATGAAAGCCTTGTACTCTCCGGTATGGTATATCTCCAGCGTCCGTAATGGTATATCGAAACGCAGTGATTCAATGCCCTCGAATCCGTTCAGTTTCATACGCACCATCTGTTCCTCGGACGGGCAATCCATTTTAGCGATTTTAAATGTCGTTTTGATCATGTATTCCGATCAGGATTTTACCACAGTAGTGCGAACTCCTTCACTGTAATAAACAATGTGTCTACCGAACATTATATGATTTACCGTGGTGCAGATCTGTCGAACCTGAAAAAAGCCCTGCCATTGCGGCAGGGCTGTATGTATTGTCTATTTTGTTTTTTGAGCATCAACCTTGGTGCCGGCAGCCTTGGGCGTAGTCTTCTTCGCGGTTGTTGTCTTCTTCACCGCCGTCTTTGGGGCCGCAGCGGGCTTGGCATCGATCAACTCCACGTCAAAAATGAGTGTCGAATTTGGCCCGATCGCTTCTCCTGCGCCAGTCTCACCGTATGCCAGTTTGGATGGAATGAAAAGTTGTCGTTTGGAACCGACTTTCATCATCGAGACGCCTTCTGTCCATCCGGGGATCACACCGTTCAATGGAAACGTTGCCGGTTCATTTCTCTTGTAGGAGCTGTCAAATTCAGTTCCGTCGATCAAAGTGCCCTTATAATGCACCGTTACCGTGTCCGTGGTCTGCGCCTTCTTACCTGTTCCGTCTGTGATGATCTTGTACTGCAATCCGCTGGGCAGAGTGACAACCCCCTCCTTCTTTGCATTCTCTACAAGGAACGCATCACCTTCTTTTTGATTCTTCTCAGCTAATACCTTTCTTGCTTCAGTCTGTTGTGCCGCGAGCTCCTTTTGAAGAGTTGAAAATGTTTCCACCATCTGCTCATCAGTGAGCAACATCTTGCCGCCTGCAAGGCCGTCCTTGAGGCCCTGTGTGATCATTTCGGGGTTTACGTCAACTCCGTCTTTCTTCAATGATTTGCCGATACTGGCTCCTATTGAATAGCTGATCTTGTCCTTTTGTTCTTTGAGGGCTGGTGCTTCCTGAGCTGTGGCCGCTATCGCAGAAAAGGCGATGATTACCGTTACTGCAAAAAACTTTCTCATAATACCTCCGGAGATTGATAAATATACAGGATATTATCAAATATCAGACCACGAGTCAAAAGGGGACCCGTCCGGACGGATGTTCGTGCGTTCTCACATCGATTTGTGTTATACTATGAGTGCACAGTGAAGTGCTGCTTACGTTGGCGTCCTTGGGGGCGCCATTTTGTTTTGGATGTAACGACAAAGGCGTCTGATGACCGGATACGGTCAGAGTGCCTTTCTCTTTTTTTACAGCATGGATACGCAATTTCTTACAAGGAGGCGGTCGTGAGCGGTATTTTTGGTTTTATCGGCAGGAACAATGCGTTTGATGAGGTCAAGATCGGTCTTGAGAATCTTTCCCATAGAGGACAGGAGAGCTGGGGTATCGTTTGCCGTCAGCGGGACGACTCCTTTTCGGAAGCGAGAGGGACAGGCTCCATAATCCAGGCTTCACCGGGCCACTATTCGTATGGTTCCTCCGGAATCGGACAGGTGCGTTATCCTACTTCTTCAGAGGCAAATCAGCGAAACAGCCAACCTATTGCGGGTACATTCAGCAGGGATAGGATTGCTATAGTCCACAACGGACATATTCCCGGATACAAAAGCATGATACAAAAACTGGGAGGCCTGTTTCAGACAGAAACGGATACCGAGGTGATATTGCACATGATCGCACGTGCCGACGGCAGCGATCTGCTTGAAAAAATAGAGAAGACTTTGAGCGTACTCGGCCGTGAGTCGGCATTCAGTATTATTATTTTGCATGACGGGACGCTATATGCGGCAAGAGACCCGTTCGGATTCAGACCTCTTTCGATCGCAAGGAGAGGTGAAGATGAAGATTACGAATGGGCGGTAGCCTCTGAGACATGTGCATTTCATGGCAAGTTCGAATGGATCACCGATGTGGAACCAGGGACAATAGCAGTGCTCGACGGTACCAGCATCAGAACAGTGCAATACGCATCTCCCGACCCTCACCCGTGTATTATTGAATGGCTCGATTATGCTTCTCCGGCGAGTCGCGTGTTCTCAAGGAGCTGCTATGAGTCAAGGGAAAATATCGGAATCCAACTGGGACGGACCGAGCAGGAAAAGGCTGATATAGTTGTTCCAATACCCAGGGCCGCAATTCCAGCGGCACTCGGTTTCCACCATATAACCGGTATTCCGTTCAAAATGGCGATAAACACCGTCAGCGAAATAGGCAGGGTATTCATTGTTTCAAAGGAAAAGGCCCGATTCAAACAGGCCGAGAAGAAATTTCAGATCAATGAAGAACTGGTGTACGGGAAAGAGGTATTCCTGATTGATTCGTTGCTGGTTCGCGGTTCGACCGCGATGGTACTGATACCTAAGCTGAGGGAAGCGGGAGCGGCAAAAATACATCTGCGTCTGACGGCGCCACCGCCGCGTTTCCCATGTCTGATGGGCATGGCAATGGCAAAACCCGGTGAATTGCTTGCCAACAACAGGACCGATGATCAGCTAACGAAGCTGCTTTCTGTGGATACCTTCAGATATGTATCTGTCGAAGGTCTAAAGGAACTGATCGGCGAGCAATTCTGTGATGCCTGCCTGACCGGGCACTATCCGATTCCGGTGTGAATGAACTTTACTGGAAAGCTTCCGGGCTCAGGGATCGAGGCGTAGGGTAGTGACAGAAAAAAAGACTCTTACTTTCTGACTCATGTTATCCGGAAATCGATCCGATACGTGTCAGGCTTTCCTTGCGAGCCGAAAACCAAAGAAATTACAGCTGAAATCCGGTGAGAAATAACTGCGAAAACCGGAACGACAGCGTTTTGGACCGTCGAGCCAACTGCCGCCTCTCAGCACACGATCCACACCCGAAGAAGGTCCCTGGGGATCAACAGCTTTCCATCGTGGATATGGTGCATACCAGTCGTTGCACCACTCCCAGACCCCGCCATTCATATCGTGCAGGCCCCATGCGTTTGGCAGCTTTCCTCCGACCGGATGTGAGACTCCGCCTGAATTAGCGTGATACCATCCGAATTCCGAAAGTCTTTTCTTGTCATCGCCAAACGGGTAATTCGTGTTTGATCCTGCCCTGCAAGCGTATTCCCACTCAGCCTCTGTTGGTAACCGGTATTTGGACTGGCCGGTCATCTCATTCAGTCTTCGGACGAATTCCTGACAGTCATCCCAGGAGACCTGTTCAACCGGGTATTTCGTTCCTTTGAAATCACTGGGGTTGTTCCCCATAACCGTTTCCCACTGGTCTTGAGTGACCGGATATTTGCCTAGATAGAAACCTTTGCTGAGAGTGACTCTATAGAAGTTGCCCAACCTGCCCATGCGGAAAGTACCGGAAGGAATGTGGCAGAACTCCATGCTCATCGCGAACTCGCCGGCGATAAGGAAATCATCCCGTATACTCTGTACCTTACTGCGTATCGTGAATTTCCTTTCCAGTTTTGCAGGCGGCTCTGCACTGATAGCACTCCGGTCAGTATTGTTTTGAACAGTCTGCATTTGTTTCTCGGAAACTGCGTTTGTGACAGATTTTCCTGGTTTTCTCGTCTGTTTTGCCTTGGCCTGTTTTATACCAATATCCAAGATCTTGCCTCGTTGCATGACTCCTCCTGTCCCGTATACACATAAGCAATAAATGTGCCAAGCCTCACATTAGGATAATGCATTGAAATCATAGACATTTTTCGAATCAAAAACCGGGTCGCGGTGTCAAGAATGCAACACTATTTGCTGTTTCCCGGGGTCACTGTTTTCATCACAGCAAATATACGCACTAAATTCAGACAGATTGACACAATGCACGTGCGTAGATATCCGAATGAGGGGCTAATCTCTTCCGGGCGCCGTGTTCCGATATTAAAATATTGTCTCAATATTTGGCTTAACAAAAGTTTCAGAGCGCGCACAAAGGAACATAAAATCAGTATACGGACCAGCGCGGAGACGCATGAGCTTACTGAATCACACTTTGTTTTCATTGTTCCGATAGCCGGGATGCAATGTAAACTCCGCTACCAAGGGAAGGTGATCGGAAGCTATCAGTGATATCGGGCTCCGGTGTATTCTCACATGCCTCAAAACAAGCTTGTTGTCGTAGTAGATGTGATCCAGATGCATAAAGGGCAGTATGCCCGGGTATGTTCTTCTGGTGCGCAGCGAGCGCCGTATGTCCTCGCCCGAAAAATGTGAAGAAAACAAACGGCTGGGGAGTCTCCGTGTCCAGTCGTTGAAATCTCCGAGCAGCACGCGCATACCTTGTTGCCGCTCAAAAGTCCGCATGAGTTCGTCCATCATATTCCTTGTCTGATGTCTGCGCTCTCTAAATGCCACGCCAAAATGTGCGTTGTACACGTGTAAGATATGGTTTTTTGAGACACCGAAATCAACGTGCAGACATCCACGTTCCTTGCGGCCGGGGTGACTCAGATCAAACGTGTCTGTGGAAAGAAAAGGTAAACGGCTCAGCAGAACATTTCCGAATACGCCGCCTCTGTACGTTCTTGTGATGCCCATTCTATATTCCAGCTTCAGCACATCCGCAATATACTTTGGCTGATCTTCCTCGGGTTTGCCGTTTTTGATACTGACTACCTCCTGAAGACCAATTATATCCGCATCAATTTGTTGCAATACTCTGGCGATTCTTTGCGGCCGCAGGCGACGATCAAGACCAACACATCTGTGAACATTGTAGGTTACTATCCGCACGGTTTGGAGATCTTTCATGGTCATTTCCTGTGTGCTCTCATAGACAATCCAGCGACAATCGCGTTCTGGCTGTGGATCGTGGTCGTGTCGAGGCAATGGAAGTGCGCATGGTTAATGACCTTCGTTGGACGATTTATGAGCCGATTTTCTGATGCGTATTGTCTTGAATATAAGTGCCGCTCCGAACCATACGGCTAAGAAGGCGATTGGAAAGGCAATAACACGAGGCATGAACGCGCACAGGATTCCAAACAGGAGAAGCGATATTCCTCCGACAAACGGAATCCGCAATTCGGCCGGTCCAAGAATTCGCCTGTTGGTGATTGCGGCTCCCATTGTATTACCTACACGCATTGCACCTGCACCGACACGCCCCAAGCTTCCACTGCGCGGAAATCCTGATAAGCTGGCCACCGATTCACGTCTGCCTGCCACTTTTCTGATGCCCCTCCGTTTCAGGACGATCTCTGTTGTGTTGTTGAGATCGGAAAGATACATATCCTCCATCTGAAGCGCAAAGTATTTGTCCTCGATAATTACGTCAAGTTCGTAATTCCCCATCCAGCTTGCGACATTTAGATTGGTTGATCCTACACGTGCCCAGTAGCCGTCCGCAACCGCCGTTTTCGCGTGTACCATCGATCCGTTCCATTCAAAAAGACGCACGCCTGATTCGATGAGTGTTTTGTAACCTGCCCTGGATACTGTGGCCAATAAGGGAATGTCACTGGCACCGGGTACGAGAAGGCGTACATCAACGCCGTCCATGGCTGCGGTTTTCAGGGCCTGTACATAAGAAGTTGTGCCCATAAAATATGCATCAGTCAGCCAGAGTGAATTTCTTGCAAGCGCGGCAATCTGTTGATCAATCCGGTAGACGCCTCCGGAGTTGGGGGTTGTTTCCACTATTCGTAGAGAGGCCGTGCCGGTACTTGCCATTGACTCCTTCACCGGGATCTCCTCAGGGCCCAGGGGTGTTCCTGCGGCCGACCATACGTGTGAGAACGCAAGCTCTATGTCCGCGACGGCGGGTCCGGTAACTTCCACTCCGGTATCCCGCCACGGCGGGATGTGTTTTGCCGGGTTTCCGATCCAGGGAGTTCCAACACAAAGACCGGTCACGAATGCCTTTTTTCCATCGACACCGATCATTTTCCGATGGTCTCTGGTGATCCATGCGAGGGGGCTTTCCAACCGCGGCGGATTGAAGCAGCGGACTTCAGCACCGGCTTCCTGCAGTCTTCGCCAGAACCGACGGGATGTTCTGCCGAACGCGCCCAACCAGTCGTACAGAATCCTGACTCTGACCCCTTCCCGGGCCTTTTGCTCCATAACACGGCTGAATTCCATACCTACCTCGTCTTCATGAAGGATGTAGGTTTCAAAATGTATCCATTTCTCCGCATTCACTATGGACTCAAGCCATGCAGGATAGTTTTCTGATGCATCTTTCAGTAGTCTTATTCTGTTCCCGCTGGTTACGGGTGCACCTGCCGTGCGTGAGAATACCTGCTCGGCCCAGTCCTTCGATGAAAATGCTCCTCCGGGAACAAGTTGTTGATGATATGAATTCTGCATGACATTCTATTCTAACACATGAAATTGGCGCGTCAGTCAACAATTTGTCCCTTCAACGCAGTCTGTCATTTCTGTGCCGCTTTATCCTGCCTGACAGCCATTGACCGCAGATCAGGTGCGTCTAAAGCAGGCAGTGCGAGACAATTGCGGACCCTTGTAGAAAAACTGAAGGATTTTTACCGATAATTCAGTAGATGCTTTTGATGTCGAGTGGAATGTGTGTTATGGGGCTATTGGTCATGCCGTCAAGAGTCGCTATATGCATGTAAATATGGTAGGTGTGCGCCTCGTACGTCGCAGTTGAGACGGTAAAGCCGCCGATGTTAAATGATCCTTTCTTACACGTAATGCGTGATTCAAAGTTTTCGAGCACCCGTTCGTTGTCCGGATCCACGATTGTGATATGGACACACGTGTTATCCGTGTTTGCACAGTCGATATTCTTCACCTGATATGTGACTGTTATGGGAAGTCCTTTGAAGGCCGGGTTGGGAAAAACTTGTAGTGTGCCGGTACAACCAGCAGCCTCAACGCCTTCAACTTCATCAGAAGACATGGCCTCTTTTTCCTGCTCATTAAGGAATTGGGGATCATAGTCAATGATTTCCGTAAGCGTGTCCTCATTTATCAAAAGGGGTTTACTTTCTTGGATCTCTGCGTCTGTTTCGGGGGAAGATTCACGTTCTTCGAGCCCTGCAACTGGGAGTTTTTCGGAAGGCCCTGCCGGTTTCGTGGATGAATCTAATGTCCGGTCCTTCTCATGCTGCTCTGTCGTTGTTTGTTCCTGAAGTACACTTATATTACCATTGCCGGAGGATGAGGTAGAAGCCGTCTCCGATTCCTGATTTGCATCGGGAGTCTTTCGCCCTCGCTTCGTCCACCAGAGAAGCTTCGACTGAGTCTTAGAATCCATTTTCTTGCGGCCCGATTCTATGTTTCCGTCATTCACGGCATGTTCTTCGCGAGTCGGGTCTTCCCCGGAAAGTTGTTCTGGCCGTCTTCTGACACGAACAGGTTCACTGACGAGTTTGAGAGGTTTACCGGCTGTGTCATTTTCCAATGGATGTTTTGTAGTTTCGGATTCTTCCTCAGATGCGAGGTGTGGAAGAGGAGGAATGTTTTCGATGTTTGGATTTGGCGCAACTTGCAAGAGAATCTGGCCAAATAATACTTCCGTTGATGCATGGCCGATGTCAATTTGGAAATAGGGAATGACGTTGAAAGAACCCTTGTCAAATGCCTTCCCGTATCTACCGGGGACATCAGAAACGGCGGGAGGACAGGGCACATCAAAGCTCATGAAAACAACGGGAGTCACATATTCGGATATGGATACCTTTTGCATCGGATTATGGCCCATGGAAATAGATGACGTGTTGTGTCCTGCAAAGGGAACGGTATTCAAAGGAACACCCTCGTGAAGACTCATGGGCCGGTGCGAACTGCCTGCCAACAGAGATGGCTGACTGAACGTAACATCTAATTCCGGAGCGCAACGGGATTCCATGTCAATCTGCGAGTTGCCGTTGAGCAATATGATGGGAGCATCAACGCCGGGTTTCTGGTCAAGGGATGGCTGACTGAACGTTACATTGAATCCCGGAGCGTAACAGGATTCTATATCAATCTGCGCGTTGCCGTTGTGCAATATTATGGGAGCATCAACGCCGGGTTTCGGGTCATCGGTTATGTTGGGAAGATCATCTGTTTGAGCCACACTCAATTCGAGATCTGATTGTCGAGCGGAGATGCTTTCCGTGACCGGGTCCATCGGTTCTTCTCGGGTATTACTGTCGGCCGAAGATGATTCCGGTTCGGTGACAACCTTCTTACGGAGCGATTTCCACATTCTTCGGATACTGCCCGATGACTCAGTCGTTAACCCCTCACTGCCCGCATGTTGTTTTGAATAGTCGCTTTGGGATGATTCACATACACTCTTGGGCACCGACGCCTGCTCAGATTCACAGGCTGAAGAGTCTGCATTTGTCTGCGTCTGTGGGATATCCGCTGAGGTGGGCAATTCCACCCTCCGGTCTGTTTCTTTGTGATCCTGCGTGACTTTTGAGGGGTTCTGCAGTCCTCCGGTACCAGCCGACGGCTCGCCGTTTGCCGCGCGTTCTGCATGAGCCCCGCTCTTCTGGTCCGCAACAGACTCAACATTATTCATTACGCGGGATTGCTCTATTAATTCCGATACGATTTCCCGGGCTAGGTCCGACTCAGGATCAGGACTCATCAGCAGAGCAGTTTCGTAAAAATCGAATCCCTGGTCAACCTCCGGTGATACGGGAGTTTCGATGCACGGTTCTGCACCAGTATTAGACTCATTTTGAGGGACCGCCGGAGCAGAGGATATAATCGGTGCACTGTCTGTCAGCTGTGCGGTTTGAACAGACTGGTCTGTAATCTCGGTTGTTGATACGGGTTCCAGAGCGAATTCAGCAAAGCCTTCGTCTGTAGTATCGTCCCATTCTACATCCTGAGGACGCTCGGCCGCGAGACAGTCAGGGATGAGATGGAATGCATTTATCGTCGTTATCTCGCCGGCTACAGCAGTGCCTTTTCTTGATTGGACGATATAACCTTCTTCGTTAACTCTCAGCCGGTAGTTACCGGGTCGTATGCCGGTCACGTGAAAATTGCCTCTTTCATCGGTACTGATGGTCAGATCGGTTGCAATCGTCACCCGTGCCCCGCTAATGGTCCGGTATGTTAGTTTGTCGTACACTTTCCCGGAGAACCCGCCGAGTCGTTTCATTTGTTCGGTGTCGACGTCTTCCATATTTACCGACGGCTTCGGTTCAGTCGGTTCTTTTGCCTTTTTGGAGGCTGATGAACGGCCGAGAGAATAGTCATCATGCATGTCGTAGACGATTATTCCCGAATCATTGAGCTCGTGCTTCACGAGTCTCTCCGTTTACCAACCAGGCGAGGAGAACGGACTGAAGGTATGCGGATATCGATTGGCAAGGTGACTCTGGTCCTGGTGTCTACTCGAGGGTCGCGCAACTCTAGCATTGTTCTCATAAGGTCCATAGAGATGATCGGCTATAATGACTAAAACAAAAGGTGAGTCTGCTGGAGAAGATATCAATAGAACTCCGTCTTGAGCTTCTCGCTCCGGAAGGAGTATATCATACCTGTTGCAGGTAGTAGTTGACGAGCATCACGATATATGACTGGGAGAAGGACAAATCGTTGAACAGACCCTACTCAATGCCTGCCATTGCGGAAACTGAGAACCCTGTTGCTCTGGAAAATACATTCTTTCCCGGTAATTGGATCCATAAAAGACAGCGACCGTGAGATAAGCTGAAGTGGCCGGGTAAAATCATCCTGATCCCGATATATCACCTGCGGGTACAGTCTATCATTTGCGATGGGTATCCCGAGTGAAGATAGATGCAGCCGCAGCTGATGTTTCTTACCTGTGATCGGAACAAGCTGATACAAAGCTGTTTGCCCATAGATTTCAACAATGTCGATGGATGTTTCGGAGTTTGGTACGCCTTCAGTCTCTTTCATGCGGAAAAAGGGTTCTCCCCGAACAATTCTGCTTCTGCGTACGAACGGGAAGGTGACATCCGAAAGGACTGGCGCAATCGCCTCATACGTTTTCCGGACACTTTTTTCTCGAAAAAGAGTTGAATACAGCGCCCGGGTATCCCGGTTACATGAGAAAACAACTATGCCGGCGGTATCCTTGTCGATTCGATGAACGGGAACGATATCTTCCGCCGGGAATCTTTTTCTTAGTCGGACCAGCAGAGTCTCGCTCAGGTAAGGTCCGGATGGTATGACCGGCAGAAAATGAGGTTTATCCGCAACAACCAGATGTGCGTTCTTATGGACTATATGTTCTTCGAACGGAACAGGCACCTCCGTTTCAAGTTCACGGTAATAGAACACGCACATCCCCTCGTGGTAAGGAGTGCCGGTGCTGAGTACAGTTCCATTTTGACCGATGATTTTGCCCCGATCCATACGTGATAGCCATTCCCCGGAACCGATGTCGGGAAAATACTCCTCCAGAAATGCGAATACAGTTTTCCATTGACCTTTCGGTAGAGTAATGCAGCTCGGACCGATACCGTTTATCGGAGGCGGTTTGATCGTGATTGTTCCGGAGCGAGAGCGCGGCATGAAGCGTGGTTTGCGATCGGGGACTTTATTGCTCACGCACAAGTATATCATGATGTCTGCAGCCCCGGCCAGCACGGGTATTTGTTTTGGCGGTTTTTTCAGTCGGAGTTTCTGCTGCAGTCGAGTCTTTTCACCACCAGGATGCCCCGTGCGTCCATCCTTTTCCCCCATACAACAGTTGTTCATGCACGAGACCGTCAAGGGACAGATTCCACTTTATTGCCGGTCAAGGACCTTGTGCTCACAAGCATCTGTATATGGAAAGTGCGTTATGGCGCGAGTGATGCTATGGGACAAAGTTATGTAAATATCAGATATCATAAAACAAAAATGGATTATGTGAGGCGGGCTGGACATTAATTGTGGTTGACTATTCAGGCCGGTTGCATTAAACTGATAGACTGTATGTTCGAGAAATTACAGGAAAGATTAGAATCTACCTTCAAGAAACTGAGGGGATACGGCAAGCTTTCGGAAGATAACGTCAAGGATGCTCTCCGCGAAGTCCGTGTTGCTCTGCTTGAAGCTGATGTCAACTACAAGGTTGCCAAGGACTTTCTTGAGAAAATCAGAGAGAAGGCGATGGGCGAAGAGGTGATCGCAAGCATTACGCCGGGGCAGCAGTTTATTAAAATAGTTCATGATGAATTGTGTGCCCTGCTGGGCTCCACGAATAAACCTCTCGATGTTGCAGGCTCGCCGCCGGTGGCAGTCATGCTTGTGGGTTTGCAGGGTTCCGGTAAGACCACGACCTGTGGGAAACTTGCACTCTTTTTAAGAAAAAAAGGGCGCAGGCCTTTACTCGTTCCTACGGACGTTTACAGGCCGGCAGCTGTAGATCAGCTTGTAAAGGTGGGAAAGCAGATTAATGTTCCGGCGTTTACAATGCCTGAGATGAAAGACCCGCTTGCGATTTGCAAAGAAGCAAAAGCGTTCGCTATGAAGAACGGTTTTGACACGCTTATCGTTGATACGGCTGGCAGACTCCACATTGACGAAGCAATGGTCGGAGAGGTGATAAACCAGAAAAAATATCTGAACCCAAGGGAAACCCTTCTCGTGCTCGATGCGATGACTGGTCAGGACGCGGTGAGTATTGCGGGCACGTTTAATGAGAAGCTGGGTATTGACGGGATTGTCTTCACGAAGCTTGATGGTGATACCAGGGGCGGTGCGGCAATATCTATCAAGGCGGTGACCGGTAAACCAATTAAATTTATAGGAACCGGTGAGAAACTGGATGCCCTGGAACCTTTTTTCCCGGATAGGCTCGCCTCCCGTATTCTTGGAATGGGAGATGTTGTTTCGCTCGTTGAGAGGGCCCAGGAAGTCTTCGATGAGAAACAGGCTATTGAGTTTGAACGTAAGTTGAGAAAAGATGAATTCACGCTTGAAGATTTCAGGCAGCAGCTGAAGCAGATGAAAAAGCTTGGCTCCATGGAATCGATTCTTGGTATGATTCCAGGTATGGGCAAGTTGAAGGGCGCGATAAATTTTGCTGAAGCAGAAAAAGATATGAAAAAAATAGAGGCAATAATCAGTTCGATGACCGATAAAGAAAGAGCACGCCCCGGCATTATAGATGGGAGTAGGAGACAGCGCATCTCAAAGGGGAGTGGCACACAGGTACACGATGTCAACGATTTGTTAAAGCGATACGCCGAGACGAAGAAGATGATAAAGAAACTGACTAAGGGAGGCATGAAAGGCCTTCAGAGGCAGCAATTATTCCGATAGGAGGTGGCAATTTTGGCGGTAAAATTCAGATTGAC
>CAYYLU010000041.1:0-3937 GCA_964472475.1 uncultured Syntrophus sp.
CTCTTGCGCGCTCATTCGGCATAAAAGCCAAAAGGACACACACTCTGCAGGGACTCAGGAGCATCTTCGATCGTGATATTTCATGGAGCGAGCCGTTCCTGATTGAGTATACGGGTCCGGTGTATGAACCTCCATGGCAACAACAACAGTGAATACTAAGTACCGCCAAACGCAGGTTGGTTCCAGATTATTCACTGTTCACTGATTTATTTGAGCGTGATGCAATACTTCTCGACCAGATGATCCGGATGATATGAGAGCTTGGCTTTTCGCAGGCCTTCTATACCAAGGTCCTGTTCACGATTAATGAACACTATCTTCTCGTTCATGCTTTTGCAGTATTCCTGGTTTATAAGTTGGTAAAGTCCTGTGATCTCCGGATCAGCCTTTTCTATATGGATCGCGTACGTATTTTCGTTTAACCGCTCACCTACCGTAAAGGCCTTCACCTTATCCTCGATTACGATCACCCCGCCGTCTACGTCAAGATCACCGAAATGTGTAAGCACTTCTTTGACGGCCCCGTTTTCTCCAAGTAGATCGAGATCATCCTCACAACGGTTCAACTGACACCACTTTTCCTGCAAAGAAAGACAATCACGGATATACCTGTCATCAAGCGAAGCATAGTGAAAGATATGATGGCGAAGCAGCTGATTAATATGGTTTCTTTTGGAGCGGTATTTACTGCCTTCCAATTCCACAAGATCGTTCTTACGATATACATAATCAAAATGTTCTCTCACCGGCTCTATCAATAAACCGTCCACACTTTTCAATTCGGATACACACCTGCTATCGGCTCTCTGTATGCTCGGGTTCGTTTCTCCCAACTCGTCTCTCAGCCATTCAAGCAAACACATCACCGAGTCTTTATTCGCTGAAACACCGATTGGCTGAAGGGCGTACGTGCCGTTTGCGCCTTCAAGAGAGACAACGAACAACGATCCATCGTATACCGACCATGTGAATCTGTAATACTCACGCCAGATAAAAAGATTTGTAAACGTCATTTCTGAAACAATGGGGTTGTAGTCCCGGATAGCATCCCGTATGTACTCACGGTCATCCAGTTCCAATGGTTTGAAATGAGGAAACGAAGGCAAAGCCACGATGATAATAAAATATAAAAACACATTTTTGTCAAACCCCGAAAATACACGATAGATAAAAAGTATGTTAGAATAGTAGACAATGGTGGAAGATGAGCCTTTATTCAGACAGAATACAAGACATAACAAAAACACTCCAGGGCTACCTCCACGGCAAAGAACACGCTTTACGACTTTCATTGATTGCCTTCTTCGCGAGAGGTCACATTCTGATAGAAGACCTGCCGGGGCTTGGCAAGACAACGCTAGCCATAGCAATCGCCAAATCTCTCGGTCTGACATTCGGAAGAATTCAGTGCACCAGCGATTTACTGCCTTCGGACATTACGGGACTCTCTGTGTATAACAAAAGCAGTGGCGAATTTGAATTTTATCCGGGTCCTATTTTTAATAACCTCGTACTGTGTGACGAAATAAACAGGGCAACGCCAAAAACACAAAGCGCACTGCTTGAAGCAATGGAAGAAAAGCAGGTGACAATTGAGGGAAAGACATACCAGCTTCCGAAACCGTTTTGCGTTATAGCCACACAGAATCCGGCGGAACAATTCGGCACTTTCCCGCTGCCCGAATCGCAGCTTGACAGGTTCACAATGAAAATCGGCATAGGCTATCCTGCCAGATCAGCAGAAAAACAGATCCTGCAGGCCGGCAGCAGGCGTGATGATATATATCTTCTTTCTCCCGTCGTTGCGCACGAGGAAGCTGCTCAGATACAAACCGATATTATGCAAAACGTGTATATCTCGGATAAAATGCTCGAATACACTTTGTCTATTCTGGATGCCACAAGAAAGAGTGAATATTTGTCTGCTGGTTTATCAACAAGGGGAGCGCTTACAATCACCAACACAGCTAAGGTAAATGCGTATTTTCACAAAAGAGATTTCGTTATACCGGAAGATGTAAAGGAACTTGTAGAATTCACGATACCTCACCGTGTGATATTCAAGGAAGAGTACCAGAACCTGAACAAAAGGGAGATCGTAAAATCGATCTTAGAGTCCGTACCCGCTCCTCTTTAATAAAGATATCCAGGGCAGGTCTTCTTTACATTGCCTTGACTATTTTTCTTGGTGTTGCCGCTGCCAATACAAATAATAATTTTATCTTTATCATTGTGTCCATGCTCCTGAGTTTTATGGCTGTTTCCGGCTTCTTTGGAAGGGCTAATATCTCACGATTGACATTTAGCATCGACCTGCCTTCGGAAATATTTGCAGGCACAACAATACCGGTGAAGATCACTCTCCGGAATACAAGGAGCTTTCTGCCTGCCTTCCTCATACGTATCCGCACAGATAGTTTTGAAACGTTTTTCCCGTTCCTTAACGGACGGGATTCCGCGTCTGTCTACGTGCATGCTTCATTCGAAACGAGAGGGCTTCACGAAATCCGGGACGTCAGGATCAGCTCAGTTTTTCCCTTCAATTTTTTCACGCGGTCCAGAATTATTCATCAGACGTTCACGTGTATTGTCTTTCCCAGACTTATATCACAGGGCACTTATCTTACATCACGGCAGGAGACAACAAGAAACGGTGAACATACGTCGGAGATCATAGGAGTTGATTCTGACATTCTGTCGATACGCGAATATACGCGTGGAGATCCGTTGAAGTATATACATTGGAAAGCTACTGCCCGAACAGGAAAGTTGAAAACAAAAGAACTTTCTTCCTTCGTGCACCAGCCCGTGCTCATCGATTTCGAAGCCGTCAGAATCCCCGATATTGAACACAGGATTTCGTTGACTGCAGATGTGATAATCAGTTTTCTGAAACGGAACATACCCGTGGGACTGAGCATAATGGGAAGTGTGTATAAGCCCGGGACATCTAATTCGCACAGGACCACCATGCTGACAGAGCTTGCTCTGTATGGCTCAGACAGGTCGATGCCGGGCGGGAAAGTTGCATGAGTCTGTTCACATATGAGTCTATCAGCGTCAAAAGCATTGTAATCATTTCGACATATATAATCGGGTCACTCTCGCTTATCGCCGCCATTCCGTATATGGATATTCCGTATACGTCCTGTATCATCGTGATGCTTCTTCTTTCGCTTTATCGTGAATACCGGAAGTTCAGCATCCCACGAGCATTTCTGACAATAATCTCGTGCGCAGTGATTTTGTTTTTTTTCGTCATACTTGACGTGAATAATTTCGTGGTTCAACTGATTGAGGTACTTCTCATTCTTCTAGGCATCAAGTTCCTGGAAAGCAAGGCAGTAAGAGATTTTATGCAGATTTACGCAATCGCGCTGTTGGTACTTGCCGCACTCGGTCTTCTCATCCCGACCCTTATATATGCTCTTTACATTCTCTTGTTTGTTACAGTATTATCGTTGACTCTCGTTTTTCTCACATACTACTCCGAAGATACAGAACTGGTATTGAGCCGCAAAACTACAAGAGCCATACTCTCCAGGTGCGCCTGGATACCGCTGTTTGCCATACCCGCTTCAATGATCATATTCTTCATTCTACCAAGAAGCCAGTTTCCGTTTCTTAGTTTTCTCAACAGACCCGATGAAGCACGGACAGGATTCACCGATGTAGTCAGACTTGGCGGCGTACAGAATATACAAGAGGATACCGGCATTATATTCAGGGCCTCATGCCGGAAATTGGCTGAACAGGATGTATATTGGAGAGGTATGACCCTTGACTATTTTGACGGCGTGGCATGGCGGACATCACAAAACAGGCATTCCGATGTATCCTTTCTGAATCCGTTAAAGGCAGCCGGACCAACGGTGAAGCAGCTTATTTATCTCGAGCCCTATCAAAACACGTATTACTTTGGACTTGATAAACCGCT
>CAYYLU010000041.1:4037-12244 GCA_964472475.1 uncultured Syntrophus sp.
GAACAATACATCGCCGTTCGTTTTTTGAGAACTCTGGAGAGGTCAGGCTACAGGAAGAAACCGGGCCAGGGTTTGGAAGAATTTGTTTCGTGTATCGTAGATGAGCAATTGAAGGAACGGGCATTAACGTTTGTTCACGAGTTCGAAAAGTTCTATTACACCGACACACCTATCGAGTCTTCGGATATGGTTGTTCTAAAGTCTATGTTGAAGGAAATCGGAAGATCAACCGCCCCGGATGTAAGCTCCGGAGAAGGCCACCATTATCGTTAACTCTGATAACCTCCGACAACTTCCAACAGCTTCCTTTTGCTTGACAACGCAAGACCTCTTTGCTAACATGAATCTTGTTACCCGTACATGTTTTATTTTGCGCCTGAGGGCGCATTCATTTTAATGTCGTTATGGTGGATCAATGGCGGTAAAGAAAACTGCCCAGCAATGGTTTCTTGAAGCGTATCATCTTCATCTGCTGGAACAATCATTCGATGAAGCGATAAAAGCCTATAAGAAATGCATACAGTTCGATCCTCAATACACGGACGCCTATGTGAACCTGGGTTTGATATACATAAGGAAGGAGGAGTACGAAAAGGCTCTGACATACTTCGCCAAAGTCGTCCAGCTCGAGCCGGAAAACATAGAGGCATACAACAACCTCGGCTACGCCTACGAAAAGATGGAACGGTTCGGCAGCGCAAAGCAGATGTATGAACTGGCGCTGAAGCTCAACCCGAGGCATCTTGAGTCCTTCATAAATCTGGCACATATTGCTGAGCTGCAGGGAGATTATAACGGCGCCATAAAACTTTGGAAAAAGGCAATAAACGTGGACTCAAATGCAGCTCAACCTCATTTCTATCTTGCTTCCGTGTATGACCGGCACGATATGTTTGATGAAGCAATTGAAGAGTATGAGATTGTGCTGAAGATTGATCCACACCACTTGAAGACACTCTTCAGTCTCGGACGCTTATATCAACAGCAGGGGGAACACAGAAAGGCGTTCGACTACTTCGCTCAGATAATACAGATAAACGAAGACAACGTAGAAGCGTGGAATAACCTGGGAGCTATCTACGAGGAACTTGGCAGTGTCGATTACGCAATATACGCGTACAGCAAATCGCTCACGATCAACAATCGCCAGGAAGAGGCGAATTTTCACGTTGCCCGCATACAATACCGGTACCCGGGTAACCGCTCAGTTAACATTGATGATATTAGACAGAGGCTCCGGTTTATCTTGTCTGTAAACCCAAAACATTTCGGCGCCAGAGAACTTCTTGATACTATCAAAGAAGACTGCAAATAACGTCAGGCTAATCTCTCCATAATTGCAGTCAATATGTCACTCCAGACAGAAACAGGATCGACAGTCGGTGAAGCTGTCAATTGAGGATTTTTCTCAAGAGTCTGAGCGGCGAGCACACCGGCTATCTTTCGTTTCTGATCCATACCTGATGATCTGTTTTGTTCGACAATATGCGGGGGCAGTTCTATGTCGATCTTACATCCGGCAATCACAATCGTATTGCTTAATTCCTCTTTAGGCGGAGAGATTTCCTGAGGAGCAGGCGTAACACTCTGCACCTCAGAGGCAGCTTCCTCTCTCTGCATCCTAGAAACGGGGGGAACCGGCGGCACCAGATTCGGTGGAGGAAACATGGGAATTGGTGTATCAGTCGGCGACTGCACCGCCCCGGATGCTTCAATACTCCGGGGAGCATCCGCAACCAGTGGCTCTTCCTTAAAAATTGCCTGAGCATCGACAGGTGCTTCCGGGACGGAATCATCGAGGATTTCCTCTTCGGCAAACACCAGACTGTCGGTGTCCAGGTCGGGAAAATCGGGTTTGGATTCAAAAGAACCAGGGGTTTCTTCGACCTCACGTCCGATTATCGTTTCAAAAGAAAGAGGAGGCGGAGAACTCGTTTCTATGCTGAGTTCTTCAATCTCTTCTTCGTGAAAATCCTCTTCTTTAGGAGTCTCTTCTTCCGGTATAATGCTCTGAAAAGATGGCGGTATAACCGGCTCTTTTTCAGCATCCCCCGTTGGTACAGCCGCGGGTTCACTGTATAAATGGGCCATTACGGTTTCGAGTTCCGAAGGGCTCTCAAACACGGGAGGTGGTGGCGGTGGCGGTACAGCCTGCCAGACCTCCGGGGCGGGCCCTTCTTCCTTCTGGACACGGACTGCTCTAACGGGCTTCTCCGGCACATTTATCGGCTCAGCTTCATTCTTTTCAGGAGCAGACGATACCCGGGGCGAGGACGCTTTGCGCTTCTGAACTGCCGGACCAGTCATTTTTTCAAAACGTTCCCCTATCTGCTGAACGACTTCGCCCCCGATTTCGTGGAAATTGTTTGTCTCTCCGGCCTTAAGACAAAGTTTTGCTATCTTATTCAGAAGACGCGGGACACCGTGCTCTGAGTATTCCCACAACCAGTGTATCGCGTCGTCAGTGAAAATTTTTCTCGTTGAACCGGCAAGTCTCATTCTCGTTTCAACATACTTCCGCACAACTTCTTCACTTTCCATCTTTTCGATCTTGTTATATGTTCCGATGCGCTGATACAGGTTTGCCCTGCTTCTGTGTTCGAGCCTTTTCGCAAATTCAAGCTGGCCGGCAAGAACAATGGTAAACAGGTTACGGTCATCGTCCTGCATATTTGTAAGAAGTCTGAGACTTTCAAGGTTTGTCGGGGAGATTGCGTTGGCTTCATCAATAAATATGAGAATCTTTTTCCCTTCATCTGCAGTTTCGAACAGCAGCTTGTTGAATACCTCCAATAACTCGATCTTACCTCTGATTTCACATTCCTTGCCCATGAGCTGCCCTATAATTTCCTTGAGTAGCTGTACGAAAGACATATCCGGATTTGTCACAAATGCAATCTTATATTTTTCGTGATCAAGAGAATCGAGGATCATTCTTAACGACATAGTCTTGCCGAGGCCTACGTCACCCACTATAACCGTCAGGCATTCATTTCCTTCTTCAATGGCGAACAGCGTCTCAGCTATGGTATTTTCAACCGAAACGTGCGAATCAACATACATGGTAGGGTCAGGCACATTGTCAAATGGCGGCTTTCTAAGTCCCCAAAAATCAGTGTACATCTATACGTCCTCCTTGATTTCGGCTGCGCGGCACATGCTGTTCGTACAACAATTTGACTCTAAAGTCCTACTTCACTTCCGATAGACCTGCTCAGATAACCAATCACATCCTCCAAGAGGAAGCGTCTCAATTTTCCAACTTTATAGCTCTTAAGCTCTTTATCTTTTACCAGCTTGTATAGCATACTCTTACTAATTTGAAGCATAACGGCAACATCCTGCGCATTCAACATCCTTGTAGTATAGACCGGCTTAAAATGAAAGTTGAAAGCCGTTTTACCATCCTGGGTTTCTGCGATGGACATTTTGACCCCATGATGTTTACCGGAAAGAAGATCTTTGATACAATTCATGGATTGAACCACTTTGGTCTGTTGCGGGGTCAGTTCAATGGAGAATATCTGTTCTTCCTCGCCTGCGACTTCCTTGAAGATAAGTGTATCAGCGTCATGCACATTAATACCCGACGAGTTTTTCCGGGGTGTCTGTGATAGAGCATGTACGTCCCTCTCCTGTATCACATTCTCGTTTTCCTGACTGACTATACTGGCAGTTGAATCATCCTCAAAGCCAATCCTGGTCCGTCGCTTCACAATGCAAAGTTTTTCCATGACTCCCCTTCTGACGTTTTATGCAATTTCATGTATAAGTTATCGCATAAACTACTTAATACTTTACTATTTTGATATGAATAATTTATGCACGTTTTCTACCAATTTACTTCTCGTAAAGCACTCTAAAATATTAGAACTTATTCTAAAAAACGTGTCAATGGAAAACAGGGCAGTAATCATTTTTCTTCGTGATCTCAGACACACTGCTTGCTACAGGGAGAAAATACCGGTAGAAATAGCGCATACACATTCACGGCGCATCCCAGGAAGAGACTAACCACTACCCGGTTGTCAACAATGTAATCTCAGTCTATCGGATGACTGCTTTTATCTCAGACCTTCTTTTCAACAGGCTCTTTATTATTTCCATCAATACAAATACCACAGCTCCGAAGCCCAGAATGGTCCCAAGCATCTGGAGACTCGGGAGAGTTATTTCAAAAGCATTCCGAACTAAAGGAAACTGGATGAGTACAGTAATTAGGAGAAATTCCCATATAATCGCAAACCATAGCCATTTGTGCGGCGGGACTTTAAATATACTGAATTTCATGGAACGGAAGTTCAGCGCTATAATCATCTCGATAATTATAAATAAAAAGAACATCTCGGTGCGCGCGTACTTCAGGTCTGTCATGTCGTGATAAAAGAGAAAGAAAAAGAACGGAATTTCTACAACCAGCGCAAGCAATATGAACATCTTTACATCAAATGTGAAAACACCCTCTCTCGGATCTCTTGGAGGCCGTTCCATAATGTCCGGATCTGGAGGAGAGATGCCGAGTGCGAGCGCGGGAAGGCCGTCCGTTGCCAGATTGATATACAGAATAGCTGCGGCTACGATCGGAAGGTTGTCTACGCCTGACACCAATACAATGCCTCCGATAACAACCACTTCGGTAATGTTACACCTCACCAGAAATGTGAGGTACTTCTTTATGTTATCATAGATCCATCTTCCCAGTTCAATAGCCTTCACGATTGTCGCAAAATTGTCATCGGTGAGTACCATGTCGGCTGCCTCTTTCGTGACTTCTGTCCCGGCTACTCCCATGGCTATACCGATGTCTGCATGTTTCAGAGCCGGAGCGTCGTTGACTCCATCGCCAGTCATGGCGACAACTTCTCCCCGTTTCTTCCATGCTTTTACGATCTTAAGCTTATCCATCGGTGACACCCGGGCATACACGGTGACCTTGTCAACAATCTTTTCAAATTCCTCATCAGGCATCTTCTCGAGTTCCTGTCCTGTAAGGACCATGTCACCATCCTGGTAGAAACCTATTTCCGCTGCAACTGCTTTCGCGGTCAATTGATGATCGCCCGTAATCATTACCGGTTTTATCCCCACGCGTTTGCATCTGATCGTCGCCTCTATGACTTCTTCTCTAGGCGGATCCATCATGCCTACGATACCGAGAAATGTCATGTCTTTTTCGACAGCGTCTTCAGCGCACTGACAGTCGCTTGCCAGTTCTCTGCAGGCAACGGCAAGTACCCTCAATGCATCAGCGGCCATCTCCTCGTTCATAGCCATAATCTGCAACCTGTCCGGTCCGGTGAGCGCCCTTACGCCTGTTTCATCCCTTATATACGAGCATTTATCGAGCAGCACCTCCGGAGCCCCTTTCATGTATGCTATTCTGGTACTGTTTTCCTTCACGTGTATAGTTGTCATCCGCTTCCGCTCGGAGCTGAACGGAAGTTCATCAACCCTGGGGTTCAGTTGCCTTACAGCTTTAACATCAATTCCTATCTTCTCAGCAGCCACAACCAGGGATGCCTCAGTTGGATCACCTTTAATAAGCCATTTGTTTTCCTCACTCCTCCAAAGATCTGAATCGTTACAGAGCACACCTGACGCGAAAAACGTATTGAGTGCTGTGCCTTCGCAAACATTCACAGGTTCAACACCCTTGATCTGCCCAACCGGAGCGTAGCCTGCTCCTGAAATCTCGTACGATCTGCCACCGGCAAATACACGCCTGATAGTCATTTCACCCCGCGTGAGAGTACCCGTCTTATCGGAGCAGATAACGGTAGTCGAACCGAGAGTCTCGACCGCCGGCATCTTGCGTATGAGAGCGTTATGTTTCGCCATTTGACGCATTCCGATCGCGAGAGCACCGGTCACGATCGCAGCCAGGGCTTCTGGCACAGCGGCAACAGCAAGGGCTACAGCAAACATGATCATTTTGATAATAAACGGCACGTCCACATTGCCACCGGTCCAGAACTCGCGCATAACACTGAATCCTGCAACGAGAAAACATATAACCAATGCCGCAATGCCCAACAATTTACCAATTTCCTCTGTTCTCCTTTCAAGAGGTGTCTTTTCAGACTTGACCGCCATCATCTCCTGGGCGATACTCCCGAATTCGGTGTTCATTCCTGTCTCGGTGACTACCGCTCTTCCTCTTCCGTACAGAACTGTTGTTCCCGCAAAGATTATATTGAATCTCTCGGCCATGGGAGTGCTCCCGGGCAATACCTTTTCACTCTTGTCAACGGGATGGGACTCTCCCGTGAGCGGGGCCTCATCGCATTTCATCGCGTGTGCCTCTATCAGCCTTGCATCGGCAGGGATCTTGTCTCCCGCTTCAATCAGCAGAATATCGCCAGGCACAAGTTCTCTCGAAGGGACCTCCTGTTCATCTGCGCCTCTCAAGACAGTAATAGTTGGAGAGAGCATCTCCTTCAGTGCTTCAAGAGCCCGTTCAGCCCGATACTCCTGAATGAAGCCGAGTATAGCGCAGAATATGACTATGATGAGAATGAATATACTATCAAAGGCTTCCCCAACCGCAAACGAGAGAACGGTGGCTACCAATAGAATGATTATGAGGGCATTTTTGAATTGACTGAAAAAAATCGATAAGGCGGAAATCTTCTCTTGCTTTTTTAACTCGTTGTATCCGTAATTCTTAAGTCTCTCTTCAACCTCTTCGTTTCTTAACCCGGTCGTCCCGTCTGTATTCAGTTCACTCAGAACATTATCTATTCCTTCGGCATACCACTTGTGCTTGTTCACGGAGATCCCTCCATTTAACTAAGTAGTTGAACCACAAGGCATTAATGTACCGTTTACATTATTTCTTTTTCCGAATGTATTTGTCAATAAGACAATTCAGCAGCCGGCTGCAAGCTCTATCGGCCTGATTTGTTTCGCACGTATGTAGGCGATGCATCCTGCCCGGCGCGCACAAAAAAGGGCGGGAAAAACCCGCCCTCTGCAAATGATTAAGCTGTCGGTTATATAACCCCCATGCCTTTCAACACGGATAGCATGACTGCTGCTGCCATGACAGACCCGACCTGCCCTCCGGCATTCGCGCCCATAGCGTGCATGAGGAGAAAACTCCTTTTGTTGTATTTCTGGCCTTCCTTCTGCACGACCCTGGCTGACATCGGAAACGCGGAAATACCGGCAGCGCCGATCAACGGGTTCACTTTTCCACTTGTAATCAGATAAAGAATTTTCCCGAAGAGTACACCAAACACGGTATCCAGACAGATTGCCACAAGCCCCAGAACGAGAATGATTAAAGTTGTCTTCTGCACAAATACGGGGCCGCTCATCGTTGCGCCGATTGAGATCCCCAGCAGAAGGGTAACAATATTTGCAATTTCATTCTCAGATGCCTTTACGAGTCTTGGTACAACACCCGATTCTTTCATGAGGTTTCCCAGCATGATGGTTGCGAGCAGCGGCAGGCCCATAGGAGCGATAAGACCGCCAACAATCGTGATGACAATCGGGAAGAGCAGCTTCGTTGTCTTGGAGACTGTTTTTTGATGGGTTTTCATGACTGTTTCGCGTTCTTTCTTTGTTGTGAGCATCTTCATTATCGGTGGTTGAAGCACCGGAACGAGAGACATATACGAGTAAGCTGCGACGGACACAGGACCGAGCAGGTGTTGGGCATATTGAGAGGCCACATAGATAACGGTCGGTCCGTCGCATGCGCCTATAATACCGATCGTCACTGCGTCTTTAAATGGAAAATCCAATGCGAGGGCGATCAACAAAGTGATAAATATTCCAAACTGCCCTGCGGCGCCCAGAAGAAACGTGTACGGGTTTTCGAGCACCGGACCGAAGTCCGTCATGGCTCCTATCCCGACAAATATCAGCAGAGGAAAAAGTTCGGTGATAACGCCGGCATCGTAAATAATCTTCAGAAAGCCATGTCCTTCCATCAGGCCCGCCAGTGGAACGTTGACGAGAATACAGCCAAATCCGATCGGAACCAGCAGCAGAGGTTCACAATCTTTTTTGATACCGAGGTACAACAGAAGACCACCGATGATCATCATGACAATATTCGACCATTGTAGTGCACTAAAACCGGCAGTAAGACCCATTAATCCGCTCATAAAAGCATCAGCCATTTCCTTCCCTCCTTACCCGTCTATCTTGATTTATTTTTCATCTTCCTCTTTTCGATACGGAAATACTTTTTTCAA
>CAYYLU010000041.1:12344-20392 GCA_964472475.1 uncultured Syntrophus sp.
TGCGGGATAATATAAGCGCATCAAAATAATAATATGGCGGTAATACTCAGCTATGAAACGCAAAAAAACTAAAGAGATATTGATCGGGAATATTCCAGTCGGCGGAAACAACCCAATCGTCGTTCAATCCATGCTTAAGACGGATCCCGAGAACTTTCGGGAGACGCTCACTCAGACGCTTGAGCTAAAGAAGGCAGGATGCGAATTGGTCCGTATAGCACTGCCTCACGAAGAAACCTGCAAAATTATACCATTCTTGAAGAGCGAAGTTGATGTTCCGATTATAGGCGATGTTCACTTCAATCATAGAATTGCTCTGAAGGCGATGGATCTCGGTATCGATGGCATTAGAATTAACCCCGGCACAATCAATAATGTGCGGAAAGTACAGGAGGTTGCCAAAAAAGCCAGGGAGACGCAGACGCCTATCAGACTCGGTATGAACGTCGGTTCGGTGGAAAAAAGAATCCTGATGAAGTATAAGAAGCCGACTGCCGATGCAATGATTGAAAGTGTCCTGTATTATACAAAACTATTTGAGGACGCCGGATGGACGGAACTAAAAGTGTCGCTTAAGGCATCGGGGGTGCTCGAAACTCTCGAAGCTTATAAAAAATTCTCCAGGCAATCGCATTACCCTCTGCATATAGGTATAACGGAAGCGGGACCGGTTTTTTCCGGAGTGATTAAGTCGGCCGTCGGTATCGGTATACTGCTTCACGAGGGTATAGGAGATACGATCAGGGTATCTCTGACAGGCAATCCTGTCCTTGAGGTCGCTGCCGCATACAACATCTTGAGAAACCTGGGTTTGCGAAAGCGTGGTATAAATATCATATCATGTCCGACGTGCGGCCGATGCAAGACAAATCTGATGGAAATCGTAGAGGCATTCGAAGGCGACATCAGCCATATTGACGCGCACCTGAATGTTGCAATAATGGGATGTGAAGTGAACGGACCGGGTGAGGCAAAAGAGGCGGATATCGGGGTCGCGTTCGGCGCGAATAAAGCAGTTATGTTCAGAAAAGGAACGGTTATAAAGGCCGACATACCAAAAGAATTAGCGGGGAATCTGCTTAAAGAAGAAATTCACGCCATGATCAACGATCGGTAGTCTGTTCTTCGACATTACCATCCAGGCGCTTTCCTGCTTCTTTTTTCACGTGAAAGATTCGCTGCAATACAGTCACATGAGTTATAGCCGCCAGAATAAAAAGCACATACGGCAGGGAAGGAACAAAAAACAATCCGATCAGAAGTAATACAATTCTCTCAGGCCTCTCCAGCAGACCCGCCTTACACTCAATAGATAGAGACTCAGCACGTGCTCTCGCATACGGTATTAATGCTGTCCCCATCGCCGATACAAACGAAAGCACGACCATAAAGAAGGAATTCTGTAAGAGGTAGTGGACCAGTATACCCCCGATTACCGCAAGATCGGTATATCTATCAAGCACCGAATCAAGAAAGCCGCCAAAGACAGTCACGTTTCCAGATGAACGTGCGATCGCACCATCGAGCATATCGCAACACGCTGATATAAACAATGACAGTCCTGCAAAGAAAAGGTGATTGGAAATAATCAACGCGCAGCTGATGAAACCGAAAATTGTGCCGGCTATGGTTACGACATTCGCGTTAACTTTATTTGTATTAAAGAGAAATTTGCTGATCCTGCTTAGATATGGATCGAGAGCGTGGCCCAGTTTTGAACTTAACATTCGCAAGTCTCGCAAAACCAGAGTATATGAGAGAATACGGGAGTCTGGACCATAAGATAAAGTCTAAAAAAACAACGGTCGATTTTCAGCACGGACACAGCGATCGGATTGATTATCTTTCCCTATCGCCTCGTATGAATTCCTCCACCATTCGGCGGGCAGTCTCATCCGGATACTGATGCAACGGGTGTTTCATCGTGTATGCCGATATCGACTCAAGTACTCCGCCGATATTTCTGTCTCTCCCGACTTTACAGCACCTTATTGCATCTATCATACACCCACCGCTATTGGGGGAATCTTCAACTGATAGTCTCAGCTCAAGGTTTATAGGCACATCACCAAAGATCCGTCCTTCAATCCTCATGAAGCATACTTTGTTATCGTTCTGCCAGGGCACGTAATCAGACGGGCCGATGTGAATATTTTCTGCAGGCATTGGGATGTCAAGCATCGATTGAACTGCTTCAGTCTTCGATATCTTCTTTGATACAAGCCTTTCCCTGTTCAGCATGTTTAGAAAATCTGTATTACCGCCGGTGTTGAGCTGATATGTTCTATCAACAGCAACACCGCGATCGTGGAACAATTTGACGAGCGTCCTGTGGATGATCGTCGCCCCTATTTGTGATTTCACATCATCACCCACTAAGGGAATCCCTTTTTCCGCGAACCTGGAACCCCATTTCGGTTCTGACGCAATGAATACGGGAATACAATTCACCAGACTAACACCGGTTTCCAGACAGCACTGCGCGTAAAAACTCGTGGCCTGCCCGGAACCTACGGGCAGGTAATTGATAAGTATGTCCGCACCCGTTTCCGAAAGTGTCTTCTTTACGTCACAAGGCGCTGCCTTTGATACCAGGAAAGTCCTTGCGGCAGGATATTGGTCCATATGTGCAGAAACCCCGTCGAGAACGTGGCCCATTGAGACAACAGTCCCTGAAGGAGGAATATCCTTTTCTATCACTTTTGTGCAATTCGGCTCCTGAAAAATAGCTTCTTCAACGGGCTTTCCGACCTTTCTCTCATCAATATCGAATGCGGCTACTATGCGGATGTCTTGCGGTGTGTACCCGCAGATGTCGTAGTGCATGAGGCCGATTGCATCTTCTCTTTTTCTGGCATAATATTCGATTCCCTGAATAAGTGAACTCGCGCAGTTCCCTACCCCAACAACCGCAACACGAATTTCGTGCATCATTCCCTCTGTCTACTTTTTTAGAATACTTGACTAAAAATCAAAGTGAGCTGCGACTCGTCCCTCGATACGTTTCTGTGCGTTCGTAAAGATCGTTGCCGTATACATCATTGATAACAACGAGAGGCATGTTCAAGACTTCCATCCTGATAATAGCCTCGGGGCCTAAATCCTCGTACGCTATCGGTTCGACAGCAATAACTGAATTCGATAGAAGTGCACCGGCACCCCCGGTAGCTCCGAAATACACTGAACCATGGATTCTCATCGCCTCTCTTACTTCCATAGATCTCCTGCCCTTTCCTATCATACCGCGCAATCCCAGGGCAAGTAAAGTCGGAGTGTACGTATCCATCCTGGAACTCGTCGTTGGTCCGCACGCACCGATTACTCTGCCCGGAGACGCAGGAGATGGTCCACAATAATAGATCACCTGGTCTTTCACGTCAAACGGAAGTCCCTGGCCCCGATTTATCGCCGTTATCAACCGTTTATGTGCCGAGTCTCTGGCAGTGTAGATGTAACCGCTGAGAAAGACCTTATCTCCGGTAGTAAGACCTTTCACAACTTCATCACTCAACGGCGTAATTACCTTTCTGACAGCCATTCGGTTTCTCTCTGTTTTGCTATTTATTTAATAATGCATGTTGTACGATTGTCAACGTTCGTCATGAGCCGAGACAATCAATATACCATGTATGATGCATCATAGAGTAGCCCATCTTATTCGGTGAGCATGACATTGTATATTGACCGCAACAGGCAGAGAGGCAATGTGGCACGGCACTTTTGCAGCATGCACATCGAGGGCCGTCATTGAACCACCATACCCCTGAGGCCCTATGCCCGTATCATTTATCTCTTCAAGTAACTCTCTTTCGAGTAGAGCGACCTCAGGGTCTGTGTTTCGCTCATTCAACGGTCTCATGAGTGCTTCCTTCGCGAGCAGAGCTGATGTTTCAAGGTTTCCCCCTATTCCGACACCCACAATAATGGGCGGACAAGGGTTCGGTCCTCCTTTTGTAACCATCTCCAGAACGAATGCCTTTACGCCCTCTTTCCCCTGCGCAGGCGTAAGCATCCGCACCTCCCCGTAGTTTTCGCTGCCACCGCCTTTGGGCATTGCAGCAATCTTCAATAAATCACCCGGGACAATCTTCGTGTGGACAATTGGTGGCGTATTGTCGCCCGTGTTCTCTCTTGTAAACGGATCACAACACGATTTTCTCAGGTAGCCCTTCAGGTAGGCGTTCCGCACACCTTTCGAAGCAGCTTCCCAAAGATCTCCGCCCCCAATATGGACGTCCTGTCCTATCTCCAAAAAGATTACAGCCAGGCCTGTATCCTGGCAAATCGGTATCCTGTCCCGTTTCGCTATTGCGGCATTTTCCATCAGTTCCTTTAGTACTTCTTTTCCAATCTGCGACTGCTCCGATGAAACTGCGGTATTGATACCGTCCAGAACATCGTCCGGCAAATTGTAATTTGCTTCTACGAAAAGCTCTTCAATGGCGTTTGAAATCATGTCAACATGGATCTCACGCATCTTCTTCCTCAAATGGAGGGATGATTCCTTTTTCCATCAATAGGCCTACTTCATCTCTCGCCCGTCTGATCTTTGATTCGGCCATACGGAACAACTCCTTCTCCTCTATATTCAAACGTGCTACGCCCTGTTTCATAGCCATCTTGGCAACAGCAACTGCCTCCCTCGGAAACACCTCCCACTCATCCATTGTGGGGAGCAAGTATTCTTCATGAATGCCCCTATCCTCCGCGCATTTTGCCAATTCATATGCTGCAGCAATGCACATTTCATCGGTTATTGTCCTCGCCATCACATCGAGTGTGCCTCGGAAAATGGCGGGAAAACCAACTGAATTATTTACCTGATTAGGAAAGTCACTCCTTCCCGTGGCCACAATTTTCGCTCCCGCTTCCTTTGCTTCCCACGGCCATATTTCAGGGACCGGGTTCGCACACACAAAGACTATGGCATTGTCCGCCATTGTGCTTATCCAGTTCTTCTCAATAACATCCGGTCCTGATTTAGACAATGCGATCAGCACGTCCTGCCCCTTCAGGGCTTCAGCTATACCGCCTGATCTGCACTCGGCATTTGTCGTCCGGCAGAATTCGAGCTTCTCTTTGTTTGCCTGGCCAATATCGTCCCTGTTTCTATTAAGAATACCCTTGCTGTCGACCACTATGATCTTACCCGGATCAGCACCGGCCCTGATCAGCATCCGTACTATACACACGTTCGCGGCACCAATTCCTATCATAGTGATCTTCACATTTGAGATGCTCTTACCTACTATTTTCAAAGCATTGATAAGCCCGGCGAGCGTGACAGCCGCTGTCCCCTGCTGATCATCATGCCATACTGGAATAGAGGATTCTGCCCTCAACCGATCCAGTACATAAAAGCATTTCGGATTTTCTATATCCTCGAGGTTAATTCCCCCGAAAACAGGTGACATGATCTTCACCGTTCTGATAATTTCATCCGCATCCCTGGTATCAAGACAGATGGGAAACGCATCCACACCACCCAGATATTTGAACAGCAACGCTTTTCCTTCCATCACGGGAAGTCCAGCTGCAGGACCTATGTCACCAAGACCCAGCACTCGTGTTCCATCACTGACTATCCCGACCATATTTGCTTTATTTGTATAATCGAAAACCTTTTCAGGATTCCTGTATATCTCCATACACGCTTCGGCTACGCCCGGCGTATACCACACCGCAAAATCCCTGACATCACGGATCCTGCACTTTGGAACTATTTCTATCTTTCCTTTATAGAAAGGGTGCATTCTAAGTGAGTCCAGGGCAGGTTTCTTCGCGCGGGCAATCAGCTCTTCTTTGGTTATCCTGTTTTCTTCCATTTTTACCTCCGGCTCCCGTAGTTCCGCCAACACATTCCGTTCAGAACAGGGACAAATTTGTCTCACACCTGGTGTTTTTCACTACTATTGTCAGGTTTCACTGTATTCTTTGACACTTCCATCTTCATATAGCCTGCAAAAATCAGTAAAATACCCAAAGCCAGAATGAATCTGTACGGAATTCTTTGAGGAATAATGCTCGCAAGTAATGAAGTATTCCTTTCCGTCACAGGTGACGTTTTCGAGTTCCGCAGCACAATTCCGACAGAAATCAGATTTGTTACGAACCCCTTGTCTTTTGAATAACCCGACACAAGAGGCAAGAATACCAGAGGAACGAGAATACCTGCTATAATCAGATACATACCGATTCTTTTTTGCCGGTCCATTGTTTCATTCATATCACATTAAGGACTGAAATTAAATAGGAGGCACATTATGCGCAACAAACAGCCGATCTGGCCCTCTCCTCAGGCGATCAAAGAGAGTCATTGACAAATGGAGTCTAAATCGTTTATTTTATACGTAAATAATGGGCCTATAGCTCAGCTGGAAGAGCCACCGGCTCATAACCGGTAGGTCCCTGGTTCGAACCCAGGTGGGCCCATAAAATCTTGGTTATGAATATAAAGCTTCTCAGGACAATAGCTGAATACACACAAAGGGGGTGCACCATACGGTACACCCCCTTTCAAATTTTGGAGGACCCCACGTGGAGCAAGAGTTAAACACAATTTATGAGGCACAAAAAATAGATCTGAAGATCATTGAAAAGGAACGAGTGCTTTTCTCTACCCCCAATGTGATCAAGGGCATGGAAAACGAACTTGAAGCGACCCGGATGAAGGTTCAGAAGGAAAAGGAAATAGTAGAGGAGTTGGAGAAGGAAAGAAAGAAGAAGGAAAAGGAACTTGAGTCGGATAAAGACAAAGTCAAGAAACTCGAAGCGAAATTATACGAAGTAAAGACAAACAAGGAATATCAGGCCCTCCTGAAGGAAATAGAGTCAGCAAAAGCCGCAAACGATAAAACCGAAGAAGACATACTTGTCCTGATGGATAAGGCAGAAGATATAAAGAAGGATCATGATTCGGCCATGAAACACCTTCAAATAAGGGAAAAAGAAGTCCAGACAGAAAAAGGTAAGATTGAGAAGGACATAGAATCAATCGACATGATTATTTCACAATTGAAAACCGAAAGGGACAATCTTCTTTCAGTAGTAAATGAAGAACTCAGGGCCACATATATGGTACTTAGAGAGAAGCGCAACGGTGTGGCTGTATCCACTGCTAAAAACGGAGTCTGTCACGGATGTTTTATGAACATACCTCCTCAGCTTTTCATTGAAGTCACCAAGAACAGACAGTTGATACAGTGCCCCAGTTGCGGCAGAATTCTCTTTTTCATCCCAAACGAATGATCCTCTGGCGTATTTACTCTGACGGCGCCTCGTCAGGAAACCCCGGCGATTCCGGTGCAGGGATCATCATCTTTGACCCTACTGGATCTGAAATCCACAAAGATAGTTTTTACCTGGGCAAAATGACGAATAATATGGCTGAATACGAAGGCCTGCTAAGGGCTTTGGAAAAGGCAAAGGAATTGCGCATACGGGACCTTATTGCATACACCGATTCATTGCTTATGGCCAATCAGGTTAACGGGACTTACAAGATAAACAACGGCATATTACGCGAATATGCAACGAAAGTCAGATCATTGTCTGAGTTTTTTGACAGTTTTGCAATACAGTACATTCCGAGGGAACAAAACAGGATTGCTGATAGACTTGCTAAAGAAGGAATAAAAAAGGGGCAGACGGGTGGTCGCCCCCGTTAAGGGGGAGGAAAGTCCGGGCATCACAGGGCAGAATGGTTCCTAATGGGAACCGGAGGTAACTCCAGGGAAAGTGCCACAGAAAATACACCGCCGCGCACGCGCGCGGTAAGGGTGAAAAGGTGAGGTAAGAGCTCACCAGTTCCGTGGAGACACGGAAGCTCGGTAAACCCCATTTGATGCAAGGCCAAAAAGGATGCGGTCGTTAAGACCGCGTGGATGGCCCGTCCAACATCCGGGTAGGCCGCTGAACGTACGGTGCGAACCGTTATGTTAGAGGAATGACCATCGTCTCGCAACGCGGGAAACAGAACCCGGCTTACAGTCTGCCCCTTTTTTCAAAAATACAGTCGTTGAATCGTTGCGTCATAGAGTCGTTGAGTC
>CAYYLU010000042.1:0-20319 GCA_964472475.1 uncultured Syntrophus sp.
GAAACAGAGCTGTATGCATTTGAGGATTGGCTGGATATGCCCACTGGTCCCATGCACCGGGGCGAAATAATTCGTTCACGTAATTTTGTCTGGTACGATGTACGAAACGACAAGTTTAAGCATATTCGTTCCGGTCGTTATCGTCGCATCGGAACCTCTGAAAGAGAATCTGGACTGCGTTTACAGACGGCACATCCCGAGACGATTTCCGAAGAGCGGTTCGCAAGGTATGCGGAGCGGTTTAATTCCAACGATTATGCAGCTCTGGGAGAATGTCTTGATGAACATGTATTCCTTGGAATTGGACGGAAGAAAGATTTACACGGAAGAGAAGCTGTTCTGGAATTCTGCAGAATTTTAAAAACACATACCGAAGCCACGATTACAGTCAAAAAGTTTCTCAACTCCGACAGCCTCATAGCTGCGGAATTGCAGATCAAATTGCATGCCCTTGATGACCTGCCGGATTTCGATGTAGCGCCGCTGAGAAAGAACAGTCGCATCTTAATAACCGTTTTCGCCCTTTGCGATGTGCGCGACGGCAGACTTGCGCGCATAAGATTGGCGAAATTCAGTTACGACGAGTTTCTGTAATAGCACCGGAAGCATGCTTCCTTTACAATCCAGACATCCGGCCCTGTTCGGCATTGTAACGATTTCCGATTTTCGAATTCCGGCTTTTATCAAGCCGGAAAGACTAACGGATGTCGCTCCCGGACCAGGTGCCGCGAGTCTACAATCGGCACACCGAAGGACAGGAAATCGATATTCTTGTACTCATCGTGCGCTGTGGCAATGAGGATAAGATCATACCTGTTGCTGATCTCCATCGATTCCCGTCCGGCGAATTTCGGAAATTCTCTGGTCATCCGTATCACCGGTAGGTATGGATCGTTATAGTCCACGAACGCCCCCATATCCTCCAGCTTTTCCATTAGACGGTATGATGGTGATTCACGATCATCGTCTACGTTCGCTTTGTAGGCAAGGCCAAGCATGAGTATTTTTGATCCTTTCACGGGTTTGCGTACGCTGTTCAGCGCTTCCGAGACTTTCGAAACAACATAATCAGGCATGCTTGTATTGATTTCACCTGCGAGTTCTATAAATCGAGTCGCGAATTCATACTCCCTGGCCTTCCAGGTAAGATAGAAAGGATCAATCGGGATGCAATGGCCTCCGAGACCGGGCCCGGGGTAGAACGCCTGGTATCCGAACGGTTTGGTCTTTGCAGCTTCCACAACTTCCCATATGTCGATTCCCATTTTGTCAAACAGGATTTTCAGTTCATTGACAAGCGCTATATTGACAGACCGGTATATGTTTTCCAGTAGTTTTGTCGCCTCTGCCGCCTTGGGAGATGATACCGGCACCGTATGGTCAACCACGGTGTCATACAGTGCTTTTGCTACCTTCAGGCATTCCGGAGTAAGTCCGCCCACAACCTTCGGGGTTGTCCTCAGAGTAAAGGTTCCGTTGTTCGGATCTTCCCGCTCGGGCGAAAAGGCAAGATGAAAATCAGTCCCTGCCTTGAGTCCGGTTTTCTCGAGTATCTCACGCATATCCTCATCAGTGGTGCCTGGGTATGTTGTCGATTCAAGGATAATCAGCTGGTCTCGCCGCAGGTTATCGGCGATCGTTTGCGTCGTGTTGAAGACGTACGTCATGTCAGGTTCACGATTTTTGTTGAGTGGTGTCGGGACGCAGATAAGAATGCAACTCATGTCCGAGAGCTTCTTGAAATCGGTCGTAGCTGTGAATTTGCCCTGCCCGGGTGAGAAGAGAGGCGATACGTCTATATGCTTGATATAACCTTTTTTCTCATTGAGTAGATTGACTTTATTTGTATCGACGTCAAATCCGGTAACCGAAAACCCCTGTTTGAAAAATTCAATGATGAGCGGCAGACCCACATATCCAAGACCAACAACGCCTATCGCAGCGCTTCTTTTCTCAATTTTTTCCAATAGATCCATCGATTATCCTCTCAGTCGCTGTAGTTGCAAAATGCGTAAAAACGCCACGGCTCTCGTTAAAAAACTTTATATAGTGTAAATCTTGTATCGGAAATGGTCAATTATTCCTTAAGTGGTGAAGCCGGAATTTGGAATACGAAATTCGGAAATCGTGGCGAAACTGGAAACCATCACAAGATGCACGACGCACGATACAGTTTAGAAGATCAAAAGAACTCACAAGCGGAGTGCAAATAAAAGGATGTTTCAAGTTTACGTGTGCCTTACGATTTATCATTTACGAATTTCGTTTTTCAACTTCCGATTTCCGGTATTACCACGAATTTCGACTCACGTTTTTCGAATAACGTGTTCCGGTTTTCGAATTCCGATATTTATACAAATATGCGGTACAGGGAAAACCAGAGGATTTTTGAATACTCGCTGAAGACAAAGTTGCGTTCCCTTTTCTTCAAAAACCATTTTACCCCGCTCAATTTTTCAAACCTGCTCGCAACGAACCTTAGCTCGTACCCGTTCCCGAATACCTTATCGGCGATGAGACTGATCCTTCTCATGTGGTAAGGCGAGCTGACAAATATTGCAGACTTGAGCCCCGCCTCATCCATCAGCTTCTTGGCTTCGAGGATCTCAATATGCGTATCTTCGTAGTATTTGGGATATGTTGTTTTTCTTATGACCTTGCCGCGGAACAGCGTCTTGTTTGCTTTCTTCCGTGTCATCAGCGGTAAGGCGCTTACATCGGAGAGTCTTCCGTACGCCGGTATAGCCAGGTTGCCTGCGTATCCTTCTTCTATGAGCTTGTGGACTTCGTTTTTTCGTTGAGCTGTACCGCCACCCAGATGCAGCACGATGACGTCTGATTTGAATGGTTCATCGCTCCGCACCAGAAAAAAAGGGGCATAGGCACCAATGCCGGCAAACACCGCAAAACAAATGACGAGCGTTATCGCAAGTTTCATATCTTAATCACAGCATTTGAATGACAGAGATGTTGCTACTTCAACCGGAAACAAATACACAAAATAGCACTATAACATACTGGGTGCGTAAAATAGAAATCGGCGCGCCAAGGGCGGTTCACAGTTCTCCGTTGAAACCGGTGCGTTGCACGCTGAGCCCCGGCCCGTTTCGCGTTTCCACTTTCGCGTTCATTGTCTCTTCTGTCTCCCCCCGCCTGTCCTCCAGTGTCGTTACGGCGGATCCGCCTTCCCTCTGTCTCTTAATGTGGCACATTGAACCTAGAACCGGACTCATTCCAGGTCCTCACAGTGAAAAACGGCGGATTTCTGCCTGCTCGTTGGCAAAATTGATGAGCAAGCCTATCTTATAGCCGGTCGCTTTCAGACAGTTGAGAAGTTGAATTTCATGAATTCTTTCAAGTTCATCAACCATGGTCACATCTATTATGATCTGATTTTCAACGATGATGTGCGCCGTATACTCACCGACCGGAACACCTTTGTATTTGACCTTGACCGGAACATTTGCGCGTGCGTCAAGCTTTTCTTTCTTGAATTCAACCATCAGCGCATTCTGATATACTGTTTCTTTGAAGCCGCTTCCCAATTCAGAGCTAACCTCTGCGGCGGCCTTATAAATCTGTTTGATGACGCCGGTAATGTCGATCACTCTTTCAGCCGGTTTGTTCGTGTCCAGCCTTGCATTGATCTCACCAAGTATTTCCGTGTCTGCCTTTTTACGATCCATATGTGCTTCGCGGTTCAAGGTTCCAAGTCCAAGGTTCAATGTTTTTAGAACCTGCGCCCGTTTCGGTTTCGCTTCTTTCCAACCTGGAACTCAGAACTTTGAACGTTTAACAGCATCTGCGCCCTGCGCTGATGCGTGTTTCTCCTTATACCATTTTATCGTCTTCTTGAGGCCTTTTCGAAAGTCTGTTTTTGCGGTAAAGCCGAATTCGTTGTGAGCTTTCGTCGTGTCGAGCATTCTTCGGGGCTGTCCGTCGGGTTTTGAAGTGTCAAAAACAATGTTGCCTTTGAAATGCATGATTTCAACAAGAAGATCAATCAGGTCTTTGATGGAAATCTCAAAACCTGCTCCGATATTTACAGGATCACTCTTGTTATATTTTTCTGCCGCCAGCGTAATCGCTTCAGCAGCATCCTCTACGTAGAAGAATTCCCTGGTAGCCTTGCCGGTACCCCAGACCTGCACCGTCACCGGCGCAGGTGGGTTCGATGTTTCACGTTCAACGTTCGATGTTGAAGCCTTTCGGTTCGCGTTTTCGGCGGCTACAATTCCAAATTCCGCCAGATATTTATCAATATCCTGCGGTGAGGGTTTACCTGGCAGGGCGTTGCCGAAGAGCCGGAAGTCTCTTTGGATGGCTTCGTAATCGCCCCTGGAGAGCATTTCTGCGAGGAAGAGCTTCCTTATGAGCGCAGGTATAACATGGGATGAATTGAAATCGAAGTTGTCACCGGGGCCATAGAGATTAACCGGCAGCAGGAAAATTGAGTTAAACCCGTACTGCTGTCGATACGACTGCGACTGAACGAGCATCATCTTCTTGGCGATTCCGTAGGGCGCATTCGTTTCCTCCGGATAACCGCTCCAGATGTCCTCTTCCTTGAACGGCACGGGTGTGAACTTCGGATAGGCACAAATGGTGCCAAGTGCAACCACCTTTTCTGCGCCATGCCTGTATGCCTCGTGCATAAGCTGTAAACCCATCATCGCATTTTCATAAAAAAGGGAGGCGGGATTGTCACGGTTGAATCCGATACCGCCGACTTTGGCAGCTAAATGGATAAGGATATCCGGCTTTGTCTCCCGAAGCATTTTCACTATGTCGCCCTTGCGTATCAGGTTGTACTCGGGCAGATCAGCGACAGAGATCTGTACACACCCGTGCTTTTTCAGGGAATTGATAAGGTGCGTGCCCAAAAAACCTTTCCCGCCAGTGACCGTTATTCTTTTCTTTGCAAGAGAGTAACGGTCACAGTTCAATGTTTTATGTTCCACGTTCAATGTTAATACCCCCTGTTAGAAGCAGTTCAATGTTCCACGTTAAAGACTAATGCGTGCAGTGGTCTTTTTGGTTCAATTGCTTGTCGTCTTCAACTTTGAACGTTGAACCTGAAACATTGGACCGTCTCTAAATTCTCGAAGTTACTACATGTCCTGCGTCGACAAGCGTTTTTTCTTTACGGGCGATTTCCATATCGGCGTCTACCATCATCCGGACGAGATCGTCGAATTTTACTTTCGGGGTCCACTCAAGAATTTTTCGGGCTTTCGATGCATCCCCAAGCAATACGTCCACCTCGGATGGGCGTAAGTATTTCTTGTCGATATCAACGTACGATGCGTAATCAAGATCGAGTTTCTCAAATACTTTTTCGGCAAACTCGCGGACTGAGTGCGTCTCTCCTGTTGCCACTACGTAATCGTCCGGCTTTTCCTGTTGCAACATGAGCCACATTGCCTCTACATAATCTCCTGCAAAACCCCAATCGCGTTTTGCCTCCAGGTTCCCAAGGTACAGTTTTTGTTGAAGACCTAACTTTATGCGCGTCGCTGCCCTCGTTATCTTTCGGGTCACAAACGTCTCACCTCTACGTGGCGATTCATGATTGAAGAGAATACCATTCGTGGCAAATATTCCGTAGGCCTCCCGGTAATTCCTGGCAATGTAGAAAGCGTATACTTTGGCGGCCGCATAGGGACTTTGCGGTTGAAACGGGGTTGATTCACTCTGTGGAGGCAGTGCAGCACCGAACATTTCACTTGATGAAGCCTGATAGAATCTGGTTGTTATACCCGTCTTCCTCACCGCTTCCAGGAGCCTCGTTGTGCCCAGGCCTGTCACATCGCCGGTATATTCCGGCATATCAAAGCTAACCCGTACGTGGCTCTGGGCTCCCAGATGATAGATCTCATCCGGCTTGATGTCGTACAGAAGATCGGTTATCTGGCCCGAAACGCTCAGATCACCATAGTATAAGAAGAGTCTTGCTGAAGGGTCGTGGATGTCCGTGTAGAGATGGTCTATTCTGTCCGTGTTAAACGTGCTCGCCCGGCGAATCATTCCATGCACTTCATAGCCCTTCGAAAGAAGAAGCTCCGCAAGATATGATCCGTCCTGACCTGTAATACCCGTGACAAGTGCTCTTTTCATCCAAACCTCTTTTTTGCTTTTTCTTTTCTCGACCGCTCGAGCCGGTCAAGATCGCGGAAAGGTCAAGATCGCTTTTCTTTTTGTTTGAGATTCCAGAGAAGGGGGAATCTCAAACAGGACGACTCTGATTAATTTGATCTTTCTCCCAAATTCGTCAGAACAAAAGGTGCCTTCTCGGCGCACTCTGCTCTCTTTGCGAGAGACAATTCTCTTAGCATTCTACCTGGCACCTAAAACCTAACACAGTTCCTTTCTTCATCCGTCATTTGGCATTTGGCATTGCTGTCAGTTTTCTTTCCCATTCCCATGCCGTTTTTATAATGAGCTCCAGATTGTCCAGTTTAGGGGTCCATCCCGTCACACGACGTAATTTGGAACTGTCTGCCGTAAGCGAGGCGGGATCCCCTGCACGTCTGGGAGCGTTTTCCACCGGAAAATCTACTCCGGTTACCTTTTTGGCAGCCTCTACCACTTCAGCGACTGAAAACCCGTGGCCATAACCGCAGTTCATAATCTCCGGTTGATTCGTCCTTTTCAGGTATTCAAGGGCGAGCAGGTGTGCAGCAGCCAGATCTTCTACATGAATGTAGTCACGTATACACGTTCCGTCAGGTGTGGGGTAATCGTTTCCGTATATTGACAGCTTATTGAATTCCCCCTGTGCGGTTCTCAGGCAGCGCGTAATCAGATGTGTTGCTTCCTCGTATGCCTGCCCGATTTTGCCTTCCGTGTCCGCCCCTGCTACATTGAAATACCTCAATGCTACATAATAAAACTCTTGTGATGCAGCAAGGTCTTTCAATATGCGTTCAATCATCATTTTGGACGCACCATATGGGTTTATGGGTGAAAGCGGCGTCTCTTCATTTATCGGCCTGTCTCCGGGCATACCGTATGTCGCCGCCGTTGATGAATGGACGAGGTACCGTACATCGTTCTCCACCATTGCTTCCAATAGATTCAAAGTGTTAGCTACATTATTCCGGTAATACTTCAGGGGTAGTCGCATCGATTCCTCGACCTGAATGGATGCCGCGAAGTGCAATACGGCATCCGGCCCGAAAGTCTTCAATGTATCAGAAATCTTGTTCTTGTCCCCGAGATCACCTCTGACAAGATTGCCGGATAAAACCGCCCACTCATGACCTGTTGACAAGTTGTCAAAGACCAGAATGTCGTGTCCAGCCTTGCCAAAGAGCTTTACAACATGGCTACCTATGTAACCTGCGCCGCCTGAGACGAAAATCTTCATAGCTCCCCTCTTCTGACTGAGTTTTGGGTGTTTCGCGCCGCTCTAAATGCGCGATATCTTCAACTATAGGTTATACCTGACTATTCTGATCACAACGTCATCACTTTAGTTTAGCATAATATACAATATTAATAAAAAATTCAGCAAACATATGTACTTGAGATTTAACCATTATTTTGTCTTGCTTTGCATGCAGGTTCTGTTATACTTAATATTCATAGTGGGTATTTTCCTTTATAGTATTTATATTCTGGTTATATGAACTAAAACAATGAGGAGATCTGTGATGAAAAAAGATGTAACGATCTGTTTCCGGACAAGCGACGATCTGCGTGCTTCTCTTGAAAAAGTTGCCGACGGAGAACGAAGATCGTTATCCTCCGTCATTGAGACAGTGCTTTTCACCTACTTGAAAGATAAGACGGGCGGGCGGAATTCCAAGGGGGAGCGTAGAAACTATGCCCGCAAGGAAGTCTCTCTTCCGGCATTTATATATAAGCGCGATTCGAAGGACTCAACGCTGCAAACCGGCATAATTTTCGATCTTTCGCTTGGCGGACTTCGTGTATCTATCCCGCAGGAATACGAGGCTGTACAAAATACCGAATTCGACACAATTTTCACAATTCCGACTGAAAAAACTCCGATCAAAATGAAATGCACAGTTAAGAGAATCCTGGAAGGTACAGATAACACGAAAGAGGTTGGTGCTGATTTTGTGGACGGCGATTTTGGCGGTTACCAGAAACTGCATAAATATTTAAGGTAATTTGCGCGAGGAGCAGGATCAAAATACCGAACACAACGCATTACCTTCGTATTTCATTTAGATACATCTTAAGACTTCTGAGATCCTCTTCAGTAAACCCTTCCCATGCGAACGGGAAAAGCGCGTTGTTCTGGTATATTGCATCCTTGTCTATCGGGTAGCGTGCAGTACGCCGGTGTTCGTCAAACAACTTCGTGTGAGGTATTGGCGTGTACTCAGCCAGGTATGGCGTTGCGCCGGCGGCAGAGACATACTCGATTGATTTCCGCACATCTTCGGCTTTCTGAAACGGTAAGCCCGCCATCACGTATGCTATTATATTTCCTTTGAATCCGGCCCCCTGCAAAGCGGAAATTGCTGTTTCGAAGTTGTTGCAGGTGACCTTTCCGCCCGTGGTTCTTTGCATCTCGGGATCAGCGGTTTCAAAACCAATTCGCACCTCTTTAAAACCGGCTGCTATCAGAAGCTCTGAAAGTTCCCGATCAATGAAGGCTGCATTCATTGCGTTTGGATTATAGATTTCGAGTGGTCCGTATTGCTCCTGAATTCCCCTCAGCAATGGCTTGGCATAGTGCTCCCTATCATACAAGAAGCTGTCGTCATAGATGACAAATCGTCTTACATTCCATGAAAGCCAGTACTCAATTTCTCTGAGAACTGACAGCGGCCCTCGCCTGATCATGCGGGGGTACAGGTAGGGAGTAGCGCAGTAGCTGCATTTGAATGCGCAGCCGAAGGAGGTGATAAGGGGAACAAAGGGTATGGACTCGTAGAGATCATAACACGGATAGGGGAGTATATCGAGATCATTCATATCAGGTTTGTGCGCAAGCGGCACACCGGAAATCTGTTCTATGAATGTGTAAACTTTTTGAATTTCATTGGCTCCCGCTATCAGCTCGGCATCGTGTAAAGTAAACCGAGCAAGCTCATTGCACAGTGACGGGTAGATTCCTCCCACTACAATCTTCGAATGAGGGAAAGACTCGCGCGCTATTCGGACTGCTTCCTGCGTTCCTGCATACCAATAGGTCATTATGGACGTTATGAGTACAAAATCGGGCGTTTCAAGGTTTGAAAACGTCGCTCTCAATACATCGGGGGCCATACCATACCGTCTGTACTGCCTTTTTACACCGCTCAATCCTGTGGGCTTTGCAACTTTTTGGCTGATAAAAGGCGCCCTGCCGTCTGCTTTTCTGCTTTTTTCTTTCGACTGCATACAATCAACCAGGTTCACTTCGAAACCGTTCTGGCGCAGTATAGCTCCTATGTAGAGCAGCCCCAGGGGACTCGACCAGAAATTGTATGCTGCAAAATCATAGATAAACGGGTTTACAAGCAGAGCGGTCGGGCGTTTCATGCTGCACTGCGCCGGCGCGATGGTTTATGGCCTCTTCCCATTGCGAAAAGCTTTGCTGTAATCAGACCGAAAATGAAACCTCCAATGTGCGCGTACCATGCAACGCCATTTATGTTCACGGAGTTGAGGACCTGCATGAGAAACCAGATTGTAAGAAGGAGGATAGCCGGTAATTCGACTATCTTGATAAAGATTATGATTATCAGGAGTGTCTTGATGCGGGCATGCGGGTAGAGGACAAGGTACGCGCCCAGCACACCAGAGATAGCACCGCTTGCGCCGACCATCGGGATACTCGACATAGGATCATAAAACATTTGAAAACCGGCCGCCACAATACCTGAGATGAAATAGAAGAAGAGAAACCTTACGTGACCAAATGAATCTTCGACGTTATTCCCGAATATCCATAAATACAGCATATTCCCGGCAATGTGGAGAAAACCTCCGTGAAGAAACATGGAGGTGAAAAGCGTCATTATGTTGTATGGCAGAAGGGTCCACTGGTCCGAGAAGGAAGACATAAGCTCACGCGGAACAAAACCGTAGTACCTGTATACAAGTTCCACCGACCCCGGAACGAGTGCGAACCTTTGCCAGAGAAAGACCGATATGTTTACAAAGATGAGGCCGATTGCTATAATTGGTAGTGTGCGCGTTGGTATATTGTCTTTAAGCGGTATCACGCGTTATTTTCATATCACGCAGAATAAGCCTTGTCAAAACATCATGAGCGGGGGTAATGCATGCCTGAATTAAGGAAAAATCCCATCATAGACAGATGGGTAATCATATCGACGGAACGGGGCAAAAGGCCTGTTTTCCTGGCCGAAGAGCCTCCTTCGAAGGCGTCGGTGTGTCCGCTGTGCCCCGGGAATGAGGCCATGACTCCTCCGGAAGTCTATGCGGTTCGACCGGATCATTCCGCTCCAAACACTCCGGGGTGGACACTCCGGGTAGTGCCGAACAAGTTTCCGGCTCTGCGGATAGAGGGCGGACTGGACAAGGAAGGCGTCGGACTGTACGACAAAATGAACGGGGTAGGCGCCCATGAAGTAATTATAGAGACACCGAATGCGGACGAAACTTTGTGGGACATGCCGGTTTCGCGTATTCAGGATGTCCTGGTCGCTTATCGGGAGCGGATATTTGATCTCTCCAGAGACAAGAGATTCAAGTACATCATTGTTTTCAAGAACCATGGGGCTGTCGCAGGGGCTTCTCTTGAGCATTCTCATTCGCAACTCATAGCTCTTCCAATTGTGCCAAGAGGTGTGAACGAGGAAATGAAGGGCGGTCTGTCGTATTACGCTTACAAAGATAGATGTGTATTCTGCGACATCATCGCACAGGAAAAAGAGGAAAACGTCAGGGTCGTTTATGAAAACGATCTATTCATCGTATTGTCTCCTTTTGCAGCCCGGTTTCCCTTTGAGACGTGGATATTGCCCAAGAACCATGAGGCCGTTTTCGCGGCGCACGACAGATCTCAGAACTATCATTCTCTGGCAGAAACTCTTTCTCTTGTGCTGAAAAAATACTTAAAGGTCCTCAATGCACCTCCCTATAACTTTGTTATCCACACGGCCCCTTATTCCGGAATCAGCAACGTACCGCATTATCACTGGCACATTGAACTGATCCCGAGACTCACCAAAATGGCAGGGTTTGAATGGGGTACCGGTTTTTACATTAATCCAACACCTCCGGAGGAAGCAACCGAATATCTGAGAGAAACAAAAACATAAGGGGTTAATTATGAAGGTTTTAATAGCATCTCCCGAAGTATATCCTTTCGTAAAGACGGGCGGACTGGCCGATGTTACCGGCGCTCTTCCGAAAGCCCTGAAGAAACTTGGTCTGGACGTGAGGGTAATTCTCCCGAAACACAAAGGCATTGAGGAGAGCGGTTTTCCCATAAAGTACAAAAACAATAAAATATCATGCCAGATATCGCAGTCATTTGTCGACGCCGAAATAGTGGAGAGCGAATACGACGGCATTCAGACTTATCTTGTTGAAAAAGACGATTACTATTACAGGGATTATCTTTACAGCACGCCTGACGGCGATTACCTTGATAATGCGGAACGGTTCATCTTCTTTGCAAAGAGCATCCTCGAGACAATCAAGGTAACAGGGTTTGTGCCGGATGTGCTCCATTGTAATGACTGGGAAACCGCCCTAGGCCCGGTCTTTCTCAAGTCTCTCTATGGCGAAGATCCCGTTTTCAAGAAGATTTCAACGCTGCTGACGATACATAATCTTGGTTATCAGGGTATCTTTTGGCATTATGATATGCATCTCCTCAACATCGGATGGGAGTATTTCACCCCCAAAGCTCTGGAGTTTTTCGGGAACATCAATTTTTTAAAGGGAGGCATAGTCTTTTCCGATGTTCTAAATACGGTGAGCAAACAGTACAGCAAGGAAATACAGACAACAGAGTTCGGCTGCGGCCTGGAAGGCGTACTGAGGACAAGAAAAGAAGACCTGTATGGTATCGTGAACGGAATCGATTACGCCGAATGGAACCCTGAAACGGATCGGTTGCTGCCGGTAACGTACGAAGTAAACGATCTCTCGGGCAAGAGGGCCTGCAAGGCTGCATTGCAAAGGGAATTTGGGCTTCCCGTCGAAGATAAGACCCCACTACTGGGGACAATATCCCGATTGGCAGATCAAAAAGGCTTCGATCTCATAGCATCTTCAATGAAGGATATGGTCGATAAAGGTGTGCAGTATGTCATCCTCGGAACCGGTGAAAGAAAATATCACGACCTCTTTCAACAGCTCTCCAAGCGGTATCCGAAGTCTTTTGCCGTAAAAATACTGTACGACAACAGGATTGCTCACCTTATCGAGGCGGGAGCGGACATGTTTCTGATGCCTTCGCAGTATGAACCATGCGGCTTGAATCAGTTGTATAGTCTGAAGTACGGGTCAGTTCCCATCGTACGCGGCGTTGGCGGTCTTGAAGATACCATAGTAGACTATACCGGATCACCGGAGACCGGGACCGGCTTTAAGTTTTATGACTATACCGAGAAAGCGCTGCTTGATGGGATTACAAGAGCTCTTAAGGCCTACAGAAACCAAGAAATATGGCAATCCATTATCAAGAGATGTATGAACCAGGATTTTTCCTGGGAAAAATCAGCACAGGAATATGTCAATCTGTACGAGAAGGCAATTGTGAAACATGAATCAGTTTGAACTTCTCGGCGAAATAATTGAGATCTCCCATTCGAATCTGGAGCTTTCTTCCAGAATCAGCTCCATTCTGAACATCATATCCGCTGATCTCAATCTGGAAGAGGCGCTCGTCTACACGTTTGATAAGGACAAGCGGCTCACCTGCAGGTACGCCAATGAAAAGAGCATCCTGTTCAGTATCTTGAACCGATACCGGTGTCATATTGGTGAGGGCGTTATAGGGAGCGTCGCGCAGAAAAGACTGCCTCAGTTTTACACAAGAAGAGATATACCCCCGCGGTTCGGATGCCTTTTTTATCCGGAATTGGATGAAATCGTCGAAGACTATCGAGAATTTTCTTTCCTCCCGTTGTCCGATGACAGCTACATCTACGGGGTTTTGGTAACATGTTCCGCATCGAGAGATCTCCTGCACGATACGGAAAAGGCTCTGCTTTCAGTGCTTTCACGTGAAATAGGAGGAATCTTTCGCTCATTCGAGCTGATTCTGTCCTCGAAAAAGAGAATCAGCGAACTTGCTATGCTGTCGGAGCTGGGAAAAGTGCTCATCTCCAATGTTGAGCCGTACGAGCTGCTGAAGAACCTCGCATTGATCATAGCAAAGTCTCTAAACGCCGGATTTGTGACGGTTCGCCTGGAGTACGGACTTCTTAAGCTTGGCAGTCAAAGGTTCACCAACGGAACATTGGATTCCGCGGTACTCGGCAGAATCGAGGAGCTTGAACAGCTAGCGATGAAGCACATGAAAGCAGTGTCTTCAAGGAACTTAGGAGCGGAAGAGTTGGAAAGCGGATCGGGCTTTGACTTATATTCAGCGCCCATAGCCTCCAAAGGCCGCGTCCTCGGAACTGTAACAATAGGCGCCGAGAGTAACGCGCAACCGCATTCATTTGGCGAGAATGGACAATATATCATCGGAACAATTGCGAATTATATCTCCAGTGGTCTTGAGAACACCCTGCTGAACCTGCGGTTGCGCGACGTAGTGCGTGAGTTGACCGAAGCGCAGAAGAGGTTGATTGAACAGGAGAAATTCCGCAGCCTTGGCGAGATGACAGCAAATATAGCGCATGAAATAAAGAACCCGCTTGTGATCATAGGAGGATTCGCAAAACGTCTTGGCAAGAGGATGCAGGCCGGCCAGGCAGAAGGCAAATACCTCGACATTATTCTTAAAGAAGTGGCCCGACTCGAAACTATACTAAATGAGATTCTCCATTATGTGAAGGACAGCCCTTCAATATCAGAAACGTGCGATATGAATGATTTCCTGGGGGATATCCTCTATCTTCTTTCCGCCGACGTCTCGTGGGACCACGTGGACATTTTAAAAATGTTTGATCCGGCTTTACCCACCATCACCTGTGATTCTCAGCAGTTGAAGCAGGTATTCATAAACATACTAATGAACGCCCATGAGGCAATGGCCGGTGAAGGCACGCTAACTATTGAAACAGGCCAGACTAAACATGAAGGAAAACCCTTTGTCAGGGTGTCTGTTACGGATACAGGCGGCGGTATTAACCCTTCAATTATAGAGAACATATTCAATCCTTTTTTCACTACAAAGGAAAAGGGTACCGGGCTGGGGCTCGCCATTTCCAATAAAATAGTTACTAATCATAACGGGCACATAGATATTGAGAATATCGTTGGAAAGGGTGTAACGTTTATCGTGCACCTCCCAATAAGAAATTCAGCAAGAGAGGAGCTCTTATGAAAAAGATCAGGATTCTTGTAGTCGATGATGAAGAAAACATACGGCTTCTTTTCAAGGAAGAACTTCAGGAAGAGAATTATAAGGTGGATGTTGCCTCAAACGGGTACGAGGCACTCGAAAAATTCAAGGCCTGTGCGTATGACCTGATCATCATGGACATAAAGATGCCCGGAATGGACGGCATAGAGGCATTAAATGAAATAAAAAACATTAATAAGGATCAACCGGTGATCTTATGTTCGGCATATGGTGAATACAAACAGAATTTTTCAAGCTGGGTGTCCGACGGATATGTTGTAAAATCAGCAGATACCGACGAGTTGAAACAGGTAATACGAAACGTTCTACATCTGTAAGTCAAAGTCGGAATTCGAAAATAGTGGCTAGGGCAATTCAGCTGTAGCTTGAGCCACTTTCGCATTTTCTCATTCGACATTTGGCATTGCCGTTTCTTCCCCCTTCTATCTTCCCTCTTGCTTCTCGCGGGTTTTACTTGATATTAGTTTGCGTATGAAATAGTATTATGCACTCTGGGGGTGTAGCTCAGCGGGAGAGCACCTCGTTCGCAACGAGGGGGTCAGGGGTTCAATCCCCCTCACCTCCACCAATTTGCCCACGGATACCGCTAATCGAAATACGGAGCTCGAGGTTGTTGAGAGAGCCAGCCTCTTCCATGCTATATCGCAACGTGTGAACCGTAATTCGGAAATCGTGGTGAAGCCGGGACAACTCTTTCCGTCACTACCTTACGGCTTGAATCTTGTGCCTTGAACCGTGGAAGCTGCGCCTTGCGGCTTGTTACCTGAGTCCTGCAGCTTGTAACCTTTTTCATTCTTGATTTGACTTTCTATTTTCTCCTACGTATAATCACAGGATGAAAAAAATAATAGTGTTTATTTTGGCCGCAATGTTTGTATCTTCCTGCAGTTATCTGCCGTTCACCAAGAAGAAAGAGGAGCAGGTAAGGACGCCTGCAAAACAATCAGCCCCCAAGAAAGTTGATATCGAAGAAGCGCGCGAACCACAGCCGGGGGACATAAGGGTCGTAGATGGCGTTGAGTATATCTACGGGCGCAATCTCAAGTATCCGATGGTCCAGAATGAGCCGGAGTATATATGGGTCAGAAAAGATCAATATTCTCCAGGAATTTTACAGTCGATGATCAGTTCGGCACTTGGTACGAGCAAGCAAGAGCGAACGGCGCTGGAAGACAGAATTGCGAAGCTCGAAGCCGAATTGAAGAAGAAAAATCTCGGTCCTCAGACGGGTTATCCCGTGCAAACAACATCTCTCCCGATGACCCTCGGGTCCGTTCCCATTTCGTTCGAATATCCTTCACCGCGGATGAAGCGTCGCGTTTTGGTACTGCCGACGGAAGATAAAACGAACTACAAGAACGAACATCTCGGGGAGCTTGCCACCCAAAGGCTCGTGTCACGCCTCGAAAATACTGGTGTGATTATATGTGTTGAACCTGGAACTATAAACGTGAAGAATCCTTTAGAGAGTGCCGAGATTCTCAAAAAACTTAACGAAGCATATGGCATACAGGCAGTTGTGAAGAGTGCGATTTCGGATGTATTTACCAGCACGGCAAAGATTGAGGGTAAAGATGTCAACGAACAATCATTTGCCATGTCCCGGATGAGTATTGATGTGGTTGACACGGAAACATCGCGAGTTCTAAAACAGCTTTCCGGTAGAAATCCCATTTCCCTGACGAGAGAAAAGGGCGAACTCAGCCCGGAAAAGGCTAAAATAAAGGCAATTGATCTGGCAATCGAGATGGTTGCCGAGGATACGCTCAGGGCAATTCTTTCGTTAGACTGGTATGCACGGATAGCTTCTATTGATGCCGAAAAAATATATATTAATGCGGGAAGACTTTCGGGATTGGAGAAAGGCAAGATACTGGAAGTATATACCGCGGGTCAGCCGGTTATAGACGCAAGAACGAAATTGCCGCTTGGCACTACAAAGGGAACACTTAAGGGAGAGTTGGAGGTTGTAGAACTGTTCGGTGTAGATGCCAGCTGGACCAAGCTGAAGAAGGGCGGCGGGCTCGCTCCCACGGACATCGTCTTCCTGAAGTAAAATCGATTTTCTTATTTTACGAGCGGCAGGACGGCTTTGAATTCCTCTGTTCCTGCCTTCTGAAGGATTTCGTACATAAACATTTCTGTTGATGATATTGTTGCGCCCGCACTTTTCACACGATCCAGGGCAATCTTCTTGTTGTGAACGGAACGGGAACCAACAGCATCGTCTATTACGTGAATAGTGTATTCCTGTATTCCCCGAAGCGCTGTCTGCGCTACACAGATATGTGCCTCAACGCCGGTAATGATCAGACTGCGTTTCTGCAGTTTCTTTACCTGTTCGGCAAAATCTGCATTCAAGAAACAGTCAAATTCGGTTTTCTTAAGAAGACATTGTCCTTGCAACAGCTCAGCCAGTTTACTTACGGTGCCCCCGAGCTTCTCCTGTTCCGTTACGACTATGGGTATTCCGGTAAGCGTGGCAAACTTGACGAGTCGGATGAGGTTTGCGGTTAGCTCCTCTCCACCTGAGATGACCGGCATTAGCTTATCCTGTGCATCTATAATGACGAGCGCACACTGGGTCCGGTCAATTAACAGAGAACTCTTTTGTGGCGTGTTCAACATTGTCGGCTCTCCCGGTCGTCGTTCTCAACAATATATATATCCGGAAGATTTCTGTACTGTTCAGCATAATCAATTCCATAGCCAACTATAAAGCCATCGTCCACCGTCATGCCGACATAGTCCCCTTTTATCTTTACTTTTCTCCCTGCCTTCTTGTCGATCAGGGCACATATCTTGAGTTTCTTAGGTTTCCTTTCGCGCAAGACTCTCTTTACCTCTTTGAGCGTCAGCCCTGAGTCTATAATGTCTTCGACAATTATGACATTTCGACCTCGAATGTCTTCATCAAGGTCTTTTGTAATGTTAATAAAGCCCTGTGATTTCATATTGTTACCGTAAGATGATGCCCGCATAAAATCAATCTTGACACTGCTGCCGAGATTTCGCGCGAGGTCGGCAGTGAACATGAATGAACCCTTAAGCAAACATACGAGGAAAACTTCCTCGTCGGGAAAGTCTTCCCGAATAAATCGAGCAAGCCGCTTCACGGCTTCGGCAATGTCCTTCTCTGAGAACAGTTTTCTAAGCATATTCGGCGTCCCGGTGAGTAATCGCTTTACAGAGCATGCTTCATGACGACTATTTGATTCGTCTTCGGCAGTGTATCTCTTGTCACAAGAAACTCTGAGGCGTTGTTTTGCACCACATTGTTCTTGCCTTCAATAAATCCGTTTACCGGTTGAATCGGCAGCTTGATCTTTTCGGTACTGAAGTGCATAGGTATTGTGATCAACGGTGCGATATCATCCATGACCTGTGTCGCTTCAGCCGAATTGATGGTAAAAAAACCTCCGACAGGTATACAAAGAACCTCAATTTTTCCGATAGTTTGCAGCGTGTTTTGGTCGAGCGTGTGCCCAAGATCGCCAAGGTGAGCGAGCGTGATATTGTCTGAAGATAGGACAAAAATGAGGTTTTCTCCACGCTCTTTTCCTTTCACTTTGTCGTGAAAGACCGGCACAGCCCTTATGGCTACACCTCGTTCTGAATATTGTCCCGGTTTTCTTATCTGAAGGAATTTTCCTCTAATATCTCCTGTGTAATTATGGTCTGCATGCTCATGGCTCGTCAGGACAATGTCCGCCTCATCCTGTATTGGGCCGTATGCAATTTCTCCCCCGAAAGCACCTGACTGATAAGGATCGATAATAATTCTCACGCCTTTTTCGGTGACTATTAAAAAGGCCGATTGCCCATACCATTTTATCTTCATAGGAAAAACCTCCCTTACTGATGATACAACCCATAATTCGTACTGTCAAGAAGGCTGCCCGCTGTGATGAAGACCGGTACCCGTTGATTGAGAACCGCAAATAGTAATCGTTGTGAGTACAAGGCGACTGCTTGGGCCCTTTACCTAGCACCAGTTTTCCGTTTCGTGATTCCTTGACTGTTTCCTGTTGCCTGAGGCAAAGAATCGCTTTACACTGTAACTCAAAATACCCTCTTATTGGAATGTGCTATGAAAACAGTTGAAGTAACAAAGAACATTTTCTTGATCGGCGGCCCCGACCTGACAGACACGAAAGATTGTCTTGTGTATCTCTTGGATTTGGGCGAACTGGTTATGATCGATGCAGGAGCTGGAGACAGCGTTGACAGGATCGTCTCAAACATGGAGGCGTTGGGATACGACCCCGGCACAATATCGACACTGATCCTTACCCATTGTCACGTAGACCATGTCGGTGGCGCAAACGTGATCGCAAGACGATTCGGCACATCTATAGTAATGCATGAGCTCGATGCAAGAGCAGTCGAATCGGGAGATCCGGTCAGAACAGGGGCATCCTGGTACGGCGTGGAGTTCAAACCGATAGCAATAGATATAAGGCTGAGCGAGACGGAGGGCTCACTCCAGTTCGCTTCCGGTAGCCTGTCCTATGTTCATACCCCCGGTCACACGCCAGGCTCTATGTGTGTGTACACAGACATAGAAGGGCAGAGAGTTTTGTTCGGCCAGGATATCCATGGTCCTTTTTTCAAGCAGTTTGGCTCTGACATTGAAGAGTGGGAGAGATCAATGAAGAGGCTTCTTGAGTTGAAGGCCGATATTTTATGTGAAGGACACTCTGGTGTCTACAGACCGGCCAGTAGAGTAAAGGCATATATCGAACACTACCTGGATGAGTATTGCGCTTAAGAGGCCGGAAAGCCAGAGGGAAGAAACTGCAATGCTAAGCCTGACACTAGAAAGCGAAGACATTCTTTACCGCGAATTCCGAATTTCTGCCTCACCGGCGAGCTGTTTCACGTGAAACATTGGGGCTTTCAACCGTTGATTTCCTTGCTTCGAAGTTCGCGTTCGATGTCTCTTATCTTTCTGCCCAATTGGTTCTTTGCATGTCCACCTATGTTAAGAAACTGTATCGACGCAAACTCGATGCTATGTCTCAGTCTACCGACCTCAGGCTCCCACAGCCGGAGCACCCTGCAATCAATTTCATGCGCAGCTTCACCGATAACAAGCGTAATCCTCAATTCGTCATTCACCGCGAGAGAGTGAGTTTTTTGATGGCTAACGCTTGCTCCACCCAGCGAGATATCAATAATATTGAGCTTGCCTTCCCGGGTGAAAATCTCCAGGCCGGAATTCCCCGGCGGCTCCAGGCGATAGAACATGCGCAGGTTGTACTCCTCCTTATCGCCTTTTCTAAGCAGCACGACAGCGGGGGAACTGTTTTCCGATGTGAGGGCATATTTATTTATGAACTCAATGATCTTCACAGGTAGACCATATCTGACCGTCCTTCCGCCTTCATGCACGAGATAGCTCACGAAAATATTCTGGTCAAGAAGCGCTCTTGATATGGGAGGGTCTGTCTGGGCAATAACTATCTTGTTTCCACGTATATCATGAACGAGGGAGTTCCTCGTCTCAAGTATTTCCTTGCGATAGTCAATATTGGTTATGATATTAATGTTTAATCCAGGTTTAAGTTCCATTGTCTGCTCGAGCCGATCCCAATGGGCCCTGTTGCCCTCTCTTCATAATAGTCGGCGGTATTGGCTAATACTTAATGAGCGTGACCCGTTAAACGAGTCGTAGACAGCTGATGCCGAGAAGCTGTGAGTAGTTGCCAGCCCCCGTCAAGCGAGGAGAAACCCGCACGAAACGGGAAAAAGACGCTGAATCACTTAGTCAGACCTAATATTAAGAGACAGGGTCGCAAGTAGCATCCAAACGGTGCTCCACCCAAGCTTTACGTCGCTAG
>CAYYLU010000043.1:0-3585 GCA_964472475.1 uncultured Syntrophus sp.
AGTCCCTGCAGAGTGTGTGTCCTTTTGGCTTTTATGCCGAATGAGCGCGCAAGAGCGGTGAACTGAGGGTTCTGAAGATCCATCGTCCCTTTGATGTGATAGCGTTCGCTGACAATGTCCTCCAGAATTCCATAACTGTTGTTGTTGTAAAGGAAAATCACGATAGGGGCGCTGTGCTGTTGCATGATTGAAAGCTCTGCTATCGTGGGAAGAATACTGCCGTCACCGCAGATCGCCAGGCACGGATTGGCAGGATTACCAATCTTCGCTCCGATGCCGGCGGGCAATGCGTAGAAAATCGGGGACATACCTCGCGGCATAATGAAGCTGTTCTGCAGGTATACCGGAAAGTAGTATTCACACCAGTACGAAATCATATTCAGATCGCACACCACGGTAGTTTCTTCCGGAATCACATCCCGCAGCAAATACATAATCTGAAAGGCCGGTGAGGTCTTCAGAGCATCAGTCTTACTTTGCCGTGTTTGGGCAAGTATCCTGAGATCCCATGAGAATGTCATCGTCGAAACTATATTCTCAATACCATCGAGTGCGTGCGCAATATCACCGGTGTAACTCAGCGTCGAATCGTAGTTCCTGTCTATCCACTTTGCATCGATATCTACATGTACCAGCTCGCCGATTTTTAGACTCCGCCGGCGCGCCTCCACATCACGAAGCCGGGTTCCGACCGCAAACACAATGTCGGCGGATGCAATTATTTCCCTGGCAAACCTACCCATCACGTTTCCGAAAACGTAATGATTGGTATCGGGAAGAATACCCTTTCCTCCGGTGGTCGTGAGAAGAGGTATGGACTTATTGCGACATATGTTATCCAGGATGTCAGCAGCTTTCTTGTCCATAGCGTTTCTTCCCGCCAAAATCAACGGTCTTTGCCTGTCTGCCAGTAGTGTCTCGAGATCTTGAAAAAACCCGGTCAGACGCTGAGGTTTTTCGTTAGCCGCGGACACCGGTTTTAATTCGGAAGCAGTATGCTCCGGCATATCTTTTTCAAAAAAGATGTACGGTATCGAAATCAGAACGGGGCCTTTACGCCCGCTCACGCACTGGCGATATGCCTGCCGGAGCAAATCTGCCATCTCTTGAATTGTTGAGACCCTGTACGTCTCTTTTGTTACATCGCGAAACATACCCTCAGGATCGGCAAGTCCGTGCAGGATTCCTTTCGGAATACGCGACCTGTCGACGTCCACATGTATGATCAATAAAGGAACGTCAGAGTTGAAGGCCTCCATGCAGCCGGTCAGAGTGTTGCCAAGCCCCGGACCCGGAGTTACAAGGAGCACGCCCGGTTTTCCCGAAACGCGTGCGTATCCATCTGCCATGAATGTAAGGTCCGACTCATGCCGCGGAATGACCATTCTGATCCTGTCTTGTGATTGTGCAAGGAGGGCTGTCATTGGAAGTGAGTGGATGCCGGGGAGGTGAAAAACAACTTCAACACTATTCTGCAGCAGGAATTCGATTATGAAATGTTTACCCTTCATGGTGAAAGAATTGCACTGAGTTTAGCATAGTGAACATCTAAGTTAAATAAAAATTTACTTGACAAATCAGGCCAATATACTTTAGTTTAGTACCGTAAACTATTAATCACTGTATATTGTCATTATGGAAATTGCCAAAACCAGTATAGGCGAAAGGTTAAAAATGCTACGACAGGCCAAGAACCTGACGCAGGAAGAACTTGCCGGAAGGGCAGGCCTGACAAAAGGCTTCATTTCCCAGGTTGAGAGAAATCACACCTCTCTTTCTGTTGAGAGTCTCATCGGCATACTGGATGCTCTGGACGAAAAACCATCAGCCTTTTTTGACGGAGCTTTTGACGAGAAAATCGTTTTTGAACCCAAAGACAGCGTCGAACTTGAACTCGAAGGTGTTTCGGCCTTTCGAATACTTGTACCGGCTGCCCAGAACAGAATGATGGACCCTGCTATTCTCGAACTTGGTGCACACGAAAAGACGCCTGAGGATGAGCCTCATGAAGGTGAGGAGTTTGGTTTCGTCCTCTCCGGGAGCATAGAGCTTGTACTCGGTATGAAGACATATCAGTTGAATAAAGGAGAGTGTTTCTTTTTCAAAGCAAAAGGGAAACACTACATTGCAAATAGGAGAACGCAGAAGGCCAGTGTACTTTGGATTTCCTCACCACCTAATTTCTGAGACTGATGTCCTGGTCTAACAGGGTGGAGGTGTTCACAAGCAGGTTATTCAGCCAACAGGAGGACATTGAATGACACCAAAGAAGATTTTTTTCACCAAAGGTGTGGGTATGCACAAAAATAAACTTTCTTCTTTCGAGCTTGCTCTCAGAAACGCGGGTATTGAAAAGTGTAATCTTGTCTATGTATCAAGCATATTTCCACCCAAGTGCAAGATAGTCTCCCGCGCTGCGGGTCTGAAGTTATTGCGACCGGGTCAAATCACGTACTGTGTTATGGCAAGAAATGAAACCAATGAACCAAACCGCCTTATTTCCGCTGCGGTGGGTGTCGCAATGCCGAAAGACTTTACGAACTATGGTTATCTTTCGGAGCATCACGCGTTTGGTGAAAAGGCAACTGTCTCCGGAGATTACGCTGAAGATCTGGCAGCTACAATGTTGGCGACAACACTCGGTATTCCTTTCGACCCAAATCTGGCATGGGATGAGCGAAAACAGTTTTACAGAGCAAGCGGACACATATTCAAGACGAGAAACATATGTCAGTCAGCCGAGGGAAACAAAGACGGCCTCTGGACTACAGTGCTCGCGTCCGCTGTTTTTGTGATAGATTAAATGGCTAAAGGATATCCACGTTTTTGTGCCCTGCCGGACAGATACGCTGATTACAAGCAGGCTTCTATAGTCATCTTATCTATTCCATTCGATAAAACGAGTACATGGGTAAAAGGAGCTGATAAAGGACCGCTTGCCCTGATTGAAGCGTCGCAGTATTTGGAATTCTATGACATTGAGACCGCATCTGAAGTCTATAAGAAAGGGATTTATACTGCACGGCCTATACACGCCCTCTCTGCTTCATCTCTGCTGAACAAAGCAGAAAAAAGCGTGTCAAGCATTTTGGAAGACGGGAAATTCGTCGTGAGCCTTGGCGGCGAGCACTCGATTTCAGTCGGGGTAATCAAAGCTCACGCTGAACGTTTTCCCGACATGAGCGTGCTGCACCTGGACGCTCACGCCGATTCACGGGATGCGTATGAAGGAAGTCGTTATAATCACGCGTGTGTTATTGCCCGCGTGCGTGAACATGTGTCCAATGTGGTATCAGTGGGCATCCGGAGTATGGATGTCAGTGAATGTTCGGCACTTGACCGCAGGAAGATGTTTTTTGCACACGACATCTATAATTCTGAGAAATGGATACAGAAGGTTATAGGACAACTGGCCGGTAACGTATACGTGACAATCGATGTGGATGTATTTGACCCAGGCATTATGCCCTCGACAGGGACACCGGAGCCGGGGGGACTTGATTGGTACACAGTTCTGAAATTACTACGTCAGGTTTCACGGTCAAAACGTGTGGTGGGGTTCGATGTAGTTGAACTATGTCCGTC
>CAYYLU010000043.1:3685-19307 GCA_964472475.1 uncultured Syntrophus sp.
GAATCATCCTGAAGGATGTAGTACCTGATCACGAATAAGGAAAAAGCTTCGTTTACACGACCGGAGATGGTCACCTCTTTTCCGGCATATTCCCGTGGATGACTCAAAATCTCTCCTATCTTTGTCGTACCTATGCCGCAGGCAAAGGGGAGAAATCCAACCCAAGTTACGAACGCAATAAAGAACAGCTTTTTCATTCGCATGACGTCCTCCCTGTTATACACAGTTTGAGTTTCGCGACGTAATCTTTTTAAACATAGTGCGCACCGGCTTGATCAGCAAGTAAAGAACCAGTACGAAGACCAGAACCAATCCTATTACGGGAAGCAGCAGAGCAAGAATGGCGAACAGGATCGACGCTGCAAGTTCAATAGTAGAAATAATCGCATTTGCTGTGCCGCCTGTAAAAAGAGAGGATTTCATCCTGAGTAAGGCCGTTGAACCCTGCAGAATGCCGGCAACCCCTCCTCCCGCGATAATAGAGACAATCCACTTCAGGGAAGGAGATATATCGGTAACAACGGAAGCAGTCACAAATGTACCCGCAATAACGGATGCGGGGGCCGCAATACTGTCCATGAGGTTGTCAAGCCATGGTATGTAATAAGCAGCTATTTCAAGACAGGTTGCGAGGCTGAATGCAATCGTGGCGAAGTACCCGCCAGCCCACCCAAATCCGGGGGAAAGGTGAACGAAACCATAGAGAGACGCAAGATTCAGAAAAAGGAGAGGAATGAAGATCCGAAAACCGCATGCGGCGCTTAAGCCGACTCCTGTTATGATGGCCAATATTATTTCGGTATAGTCCAAAATGTTCTCCCTTCAGAGACCCATGAATTGAATCGCAATTCCGCAGAGAAGTATTGTCGCCCCGGCTAGCGCGTGATTGTATTTTTCCAAGCGGGATGACGGGAAGAGGTCAAAGCCGGAATTTATGGCGAACACGAAACCGAGCATAGTTGCAATCGTCACAATACCGAATATGGAAGTCACCGCAATAACCTGTGAAAGATTTTGCCGCGCCGCCGGGTACATGAGTATGGGAATGAGCGGTTCACAGGGTCCGAAAAAAAATATTGTGAAGAGGACCCACGGTGTCAGGCTGCGATTTTCACCGGCATGGACGTGAAGATGTTCGTCCGTGTGCGCATGTTCATGGAAGTGGATTTTACCGCTTGTATGTATATGCGCATGATTGTGCTGTTTTCCCCTGAAAACCTTCCTTATTCCCCACGCCGAATATACGAGCCCGAATGCTATTAAAGCCCAGGCCGCCACATTACCTCTGAACGAGTCTATTATCTGGAGTTGTTTTACCGATATGCCCGCAGCAATGCCGATAAAGCCGAGAAACACTGAGCTTGCAATATGTCCAAGGCCGCACAGCATGACAATCCAGAGAGTCTTTGCGTGATTCCATCCCCTGACTCTGGACATAGCGACAAATGGCAAATAGTGGTCAGGCCCCAGCAATGTGTGAAAAAAACCTATGGAAGCAGCTGTCAAGAAAAGTATCGTAGATTCAGACATATGAGCTCATTATAGACGCATATTACTCCCGCTGTCAAAGCATTCGGCTCATTACACTCAGCGTATATTTGTAAGACTGATTACGACTGCCTGCCGCGATAATCTTCATAGCCAAACCTTTTCAGGATTCTTACCTGACCGTTGCTTTTCGCAAGAGCTATGTAAGGCAGACCGATTCCGTTGAATGTCGTATTCTTCACCATGCTGTACAGAGCCATATCTGTAAATACGATCCTGTCTCCTCTTTTCAGCGGTTTATGAAAAGAATAATCACCTATGACGTCTCCCGCGAGACACGTTGGTCCGGAAAGCCTGTAGGTGTGTTCCTTCTCACCCTCTTGTCCCGCATTGAGGACATTGGGCCGGTAGGGCATTAAGAGAACATCAGGCATGTGCGCCTCGGCTGATGTGTCAAGTATCGCTATGCTGCACCGGTTTTCCACGATATCAAGCACCGTTGAAATCAGAACACCGGCATTGAGCACACTCGCTTCACCGGGTTCGAGATACACCTGCACGCCATACTTCTTCTTGAAATTGTTTATCAGTCTTATCAAAAGTTCCACATCGTAGTTGGCGGCAGTAATGTGGTGTCCACCGCCAAAGTTGACCCATCGAAGACCATTGACGTATTGTCCGTACAGGCGTTCGAAAGAGCCCAAAACCCTTTCCAGAACATCTGCGCCCTGTTCACAGAGAGCATGGAAGTGCAGACCGTCAATTAGTTTTCTATATTTCTCGAACTCCTTGTAGAATGCTCCGGATGTGATCCCAAGCCTTGAGCGCGGCGCGCAGGGGTTATACATGTCTGTGGAAATCTCTGCATATCCGGGATTTACTCTCAGTCCGATCTGCCGTTTGTGTCTTCGGGCCAGTGACCCGTATGTTTTTAACTGGTAGAATGAATTAAAAATAATTGAATCCGAGTATGCGAGCGTCGAACAGAAATCGGTTGTCTTATATGCTGCCGCGAACGTGTGCACCTCTTTGCCGAATTCCTCCCGGCCAAGCCTTGCCTCATGAAGACCGCTGGCACACACTCCGTCGAGATACTTTTTCATAAGAGGGAATGTGGCAAAGGCTGCGTATGCCTTCAGGGCGTGAAGGATTTTACAGCCGGTCCGATCCTTGACATATTTCAACATAAGCATGTTATCCCGGAGTATTGTCTCATCGATCAGATAAACGGGAGTGTGCAGCAGAGTCCGGGACAGCTTGAGGAGTTTATTGTTTTCAGCGTCAAGTGACTTCGCCTTCGATGTCCGGAGAGCATCTGTCAGCAGTCGGGTTTCATAATTATCCATACCGGAAAGAATTTCTCGTTTTAGTTTTTGCGGAAGGGCATTGTAAAACGATGCGGCGGATATGTGTTTTGTCCGGACAATATTTATGAATTGATCAAACCGTGTAATCTCTTTCATGAACAGGATCTACGTTATATCGAGTAGAGGCTTATGATCGACTACCTGCCACGGGAGTCCATGTTTGTTCAGAGCGTCCATGAATCCGTCCGGATCGAGTTCTTCCATATTGTACACTCCTGCACCTTTCCATTCACCTGTCAGAACCATCATTGCGCCAATCATTGCCGGCACACCGGTTGTGTATGCAATCGCCTGCGTCCCGGTTTCCTTAAATGCTTCTTCGTGATCACACACGTTATAGATGTATCTGGTTAATGTCTTTCCGTCTTTCCTGCCCGTCATTATGTTTCCGATCACCGTTTTGCCTGTATACTTTGTTCCGAGCGATGCCGGTTCCGGAAGGAGTGCCTTCAGGAATTTAACAGGTACTATCTTCTTTCCTTCATACTCCACTTCATCAATACGTGTCATGCCTACATTCCGAAGCACCCTAAGATGTGTCAGATAATTTTCCGAGAATGTCATCCAGAATCGTGCCCTTTTCAAACCCTTCACATTCCGCACCAGCGATTCCAATTCTTCGTGATAGAGCAGGTAGCTGTCTTGTTGTCCCACAACAGGATAATCAAATCCGAAGTGAATGCTGCCGTTTTCGATAATAGCGGGGGTCTCTATCCATTTTTCCGATTCCCAGTGGCGTACAGTCTGTGTGACTTCCCTTATATTTATTTCAGGATTAAAGTTGGTAGCAAAAGGATGGCCATGTGAACCTGCATTGCAGTCGAGGATATCAAGATAATTAATCTCGTCAAACCAATGTTTCATCGCATATGCCGTAAATACGTTTGTTACCCCCGGGTCGAAGCCTGAACCGAGTACCGCCATGATGCCTTTCCGCTTGAATCTCTCGGCATAAGCCCACTGCCAGCTATATTCAAAATGGGCCGAATCAGGAGGCTCGTAGTTGGCAGTATCGACATAATTCACTCCGGTCTGAAGGCAGGCATCCATAATGTGCAGGTCCTGATAGGGGAGGGCAAGATTAAGGACTATATCAGGCTTAATCTGGTTTATCAGTGCCGCTAGCAGCGCTACGTCATCCGCATCAACCTGCAAAGCGCGGATGTCTCTGCCGTACCTTGCCATTATGTCGTTACGAATCACCTCACACTTCGAAACTGTCCTGCTCGCAATCACGATATCTTTGAAGACTTCGGGCAACTGAGCGCACTTGTGGGCAGCCACCGTAGCCACGCCCCCCGCTCCGATTATCAGTATTCTTCCGTTATTCATGAACACCTCCGTGCACCACAATTTGTTTGCTTGTTGGAACTGTCTGCGGCATTACTGCACTCACCGGTCGGAGAAATCCATCTTCTTCGATGACGAGCGCACTATTTTTTACGTCTTCTTTGCTCAATCTTCTTACCAGTTGTATAGCCTCACCGGATGGGTCCATCTGTGGGACACCCGATTGGTTCAGCTTTAATGGTGAAATCCTTCCGCTCACAAATGAGCCATTTTGCGCGCTTACCTGAATATTGATTATAGCACTTATGCCTGTAAGTACCTTCACATTAAACAGTCCGTAGACAGCAAAATTGCCGAGGCTGTAGACGATCAATCTGTCCTTGTACAACTCCATCGCCCTGAGGACGTGAGGCCCGTGGCCGAGCACAAGATCTGCACCGGCGTCAACGACTGCCCGGGAGAATTGAACAACATTGCCACGGTTTTCACCGAGAAAGATTTCATTCCCGGATGGAAGCCGGGATGCCAGGTTTCCTTCACCGCCGCCATGGAAGGAGATAATTACAATGTCATTGTCACGCTTAAGGTCGCTCACTATTGTACGTGCCGTGTCGATATCATGAATGGAATGCGCGTGCTCACTGGACGTAAATGAAAAACCTGCAACGGCAATCTTTCTGCCCTTCACAACCATCCGCGCGATATGCACGCCGCCCGCCGCTTCAATTCCATAGGATCTGAGGACATCTACTGTTGTTTCCGCGCCCTCTCGTCCACAGTCGTATGCGTGGTTATTGGCTACGTTCATTATTGTAAATCCCGAATTCTTCAGATGAGTCGCATACCGCGTCGGTGTGACAAATTCGAAACATTTCAATGATTTAATCCTGCACTTAGTCGGGATACCGTTATCTGTCAGGGGACCCTCGAGATTACCAAAGACAATATCTCCTGATTTTAAGGGTTCGATCACACCTGTAAAAAGATCTTTGCCGTCGTCAGGAGGAAGGAAGTTTGCGGGATAGGTACTGCCCATCATTATGTCTCCTACTGCCGCTATATTGATACGTTCCATTGCCGCATCTGCGGTATTCTCCAGAGCAAAGCCATTGAAATGAGGGAAAACACAGAATAAAGCCAGTATGCCTGTGATTAGAACGACGCTATTTTTCCACACGATGAGTCAGCTCCGAAAGATGAGACCGGCGAACTTTTATCACGTTTCCTGTGAAACATAAAGCAATTTATTCATCAAACAGAACGCGGGTAGGAACCCCTCTGATTTCAAAACCCTGTTTCAATTGGGAACCGGTTTGTTGAAAGTATGTTCCGGTAAGGCAATCTTCAATGCCCAATTCACGATACAAGGAGACAACGTTATGTGCATAATTCAATTTGTCGATAAGTACTGAATCTGCAATTCCTGACAGCATATCAACCACTTTTTCAGGGTTTAACGGCAGCATCGGGCCAATGAAGGCATACGTTTCTACGCCCGCTTCATGCATTTTCTCAAGTGCTTCTACACGTGCCTTAATGGGTGGTGAATACGGTTCGAAGTGCTTCCTCATGTTCTCATCGTCAGTGCCGATTGAGATGCCTATCTCTATTTTGCGAAACCGGAGTATAACATCGATATCCCGCATGATGAGGGGAGAACGGGTGAGCACGTTTACCGAAAAGTCGCTTGTGGACAGTATCTCCAGACATTTACGTGTGATAGCGTACTGAGTTTCGAGCGGCTGATATGGGTCCGTGACAGTCCCGATGAGAAGATTGCCTTTCCTGGGCACCTTCAGCTGTCGGGCAAGTGCAGATGGAATGTTCGTCTTGACATCCACAAAAGCGCCCCATGGTTCTGAATGACCTGTGAATCGCTTCATAAATCGCGCATAGCAGTATCTGCACCCGTGCTGACAACCGACGTACGGATTGAGACAGTACGTATACCCCCTTATACCTGTCCTGCCAAACCCGGTCTTCGAAGAGATTTCCCTTACTGCGACAGACAAAGATCGCCTCCGTTTTACCGCAACCCTACAATTTTACTTTGGGTTGACGTGAACCAAAAATATTGTTTAAAGAGATGATTGTCAACAAGTTTCCGTACGCAGGAATGTTGTTTGCAGACTGAAATCCGGATTATTCCAGGTATATTGATAGTTTATGCCTTTTCATATATAATAATGGCAGTTTGGGGGTTTCTGAAACCCCTTTTGTCTATCTCGGAGGACGGAATGAAAGTTCAGGTTGAAACGCTCGACGGTGTAAGAAAGAAAGTTGAAGTGCTACTTCCGGCAGAAACGGTATCGGAAATAAGAGAAGGTATTTTCGAGGAAGTGAAAAAACACGCTAAGATAAAAGGCTTCCGGCAGGGGAAGATACCGAAATCGATTATTACGCAATACTACAAAGAGTATATTGATGATGAAGTGAAAAGAAAGATGGTTGAGAATACCATGTTTGAAGCACTCGCAGAAGCAAAAATTGATCCGCTGCTGGAACCTCGCGTCGATTTCGTAGATAGAGACGGTGAGCAGGGATATGCACTTGAATGTGAAGTATTGCCGGAGATAGAGTTGCCTGATTATAAGGGGATAACAATAGAGGTTGATCCTGTCAATGTTTCCGATGAAGATGTGACAAGGAGAATGGAAGGTCTGCAGCAGATGCATGCGGAGATTGTCTCCAAACCTCCCGATTCATCCGTTGAAAAGAGTGATTTCGTTATCATTAAATATCAGGGATATCTTAACGGAGAACCTGTCAAGGAAGTGGGCGCGGACTCATACCCGGTGGAAATGGAGAATTCTATGCTGATGCCCGAGTTCGAGAACGGACTTCTCGGAATGAAGGAAGGCGAAGAAAAGGATATAGCTATTACTTTCCCGGAAGACTATCCGGACAAGAAGATTGCGTCAAAGACCTTGATTTTCAAGGTTTCGGTAAAGGAAATTAAGAAAAAAAGGTTGCCGCAAATTAATGATGAGTTTGCAAAAGATCTAAGTTATGAGAACATGGACGCGTTGAAACAGGGTGTTCGGGATGAGTTGACCAAAGAGAAAGAGGGCGTGATGGATCGGGAAATCACCCAGAAAATGATTGACACCCTCCTCAAAGACCGCGACGTTCCTGTTCCTCAGCGATTGCTGGAGAAGAGGTTACAGGGTATGATAGAAGAAACAATGTCACGGTATCAGCAGAACAGACTCTCAGCAGACGAAATGAGTGCGATAGCAGCCAGAATGAAAGCTGAATTTGGGAAACGAACTGAGGACAGATTGAGGGCCGAGATAGTGCTCGCGAGAATTGCAGAAAAAGAAGGCATCAAGGCGGAAGCCGGCGAAGTAGATGAACGTTTAAGAAAGATTGCGGAAGAAGCGAATAAAACATACGACGAAATCAGAAGTGTGTATGAACAGTATAATCTTATGAATGGGCTGAAGAGTTCTATCATTGAGGAAAAAACGGTAAAGCTTCTCCGGGATAGCGCGGTTATAAAGGAGAAAGCATGAGCCTGGTGCCGATCGTAATTGAGAAAGACGGACGAGGAGAGAGAGCCTATGATATATATTCCAGGCTGCTCAGGGAACGCATCGTCTTTCTTGGAACCGCTGTGGACGATGTAATCGCAAATCTCATCATTGCACAGCTTTTGTTTCTTGAATCAGAAGATCCCTCAAAAGAAATTTATCTGTACATCAACAGCCCCGGAGGTGTTATTACCGCCGGACTTGCGATATATGATACAATGCAGTACGTAAAGGCTCCGGTAGTCACAACATGCATCGGTCAGGCGGCCAGCATGGGTGCGGTACTGCTTGCCGGTGGCGAGAAGGGCAAGAGATATGCGCTCCCGCATTCAAGAATTCTGATACACCAGCCGCTCGGAGGAGCGCAGGGTCAGGCGAGCGACATAGATATACAGGCCAGAGAAATCTTGAGAATGCGTGAGGAATTGAATAAGATACTAGCGAGGCATACCGGACAGCCGGTGGAAAAAGTGGAAAAGGATACGGAACGGGATTATTTCATGGGACCTGAGCAGGCAATCGAGTATGGAATTATTGATCAAATACTTGAGAAGAGGTTTTAATAATGATTAAAAAAACAAATGGAAGAACGATCAAGTTGAATTGTTCTTTCTGCGGAAAAAGTCAGGATGAAGTAAAAAAGCTCATCGCGGGCCCCATGGTGTATATCTGCGACGAATGCATCGAGTTGTGTAATGAGATCATTCAGGAAGAGGCAAAGAAAGAACGCTTCGATTATATAAAAACATCAATTCCTAAACCGCATGAAATAAGGAAACTGCTCGATGATTATGTCATCGGTCAGGACCAGGCAAAGAAAGTACTGTCTGTCGCAGTGTACAATCATTACAAGAGGATTGAATCAAAGTCTCAGTTTGATGATATAGAACTGCAGAAAAGCAACATACTGCTCATTGGCCCGACCGGATCAGGCAAGACGCTCCTGGCACAGACTCTGGCCAAAATACTCCACGTCCCGTTCACCATAGCGGACGCGACAACCCTCACTGAAGCAGGCTATGTGGGTGAAGATGTCGAAAACATCATACTCTACCTACTGCAGGCTGCAGACTACAACGTGGAAAGAGCGGAAAGAGGAATCGTATACATAGATGAAATTGATAAGATATCGCGAAAGACTGATAGTCCATCTATAACAAGAGATGTTTCCGGTGAAGGTGTGCAGCAGGCGCTGCTCAAGATTATAGAAGGAACTGTAGCAAACGTACCGCCGAAGGGTGGAAGAAAGCACCCACAGCAGGACTACATCAAAGTGGACACGTCCAACATACTCTTCATATGCGGCGGCGCGTTCCACAGCATTGAATCGCTGATCAGTGCCCGAATAGGCAAGAAGAGCATCGGATTTGGTGTTGATGTAAGCGGCGGCAGAGATAAGCAATACTCTGACCTTATTCATGAGATACAGCCTGAAGATCTATTGAAGTATGGTCTTATCCCTGAGTTCATCGGAAGGCTTCCCATAACAGCAACTCTTGAAGAACTCAGCGAAGAGAATCTGATGGAAATCCTGAAAAGGCCGAGAAATGCAATCGTCAAGCAGTACAAGAGATTGTTCGAACTCGAAAACGTAAAGTTGACTTTTACGGAAGGTGCCATCAGGGGAATCGCCAAAGACGCCATGAAGAAGAAGACAGGAGCAAGAGGTCTGCGGTCAATCATGGAGAAGGTGATGCTGGATGTCATGTACGAGATACCAACACTGTCAAACGTGAAGGAATGCGTTATCAGTGAAGAAGTAATACTGAATCACGAACGCCCTATACTCATTTATGAGGAAGAGGCAGAGAGCGCGTAACGTAAACATTCGTACGCCGGTCATTGACAATGTTCGATGAACCTGCTATATTTACCACCGTTGGGCGGATAGCTCAGCGGGAGAGCATCGGCCTTACAAGCCGGGGGTCGCAGGTTCAAAACCTGTTCCGCCTACCATTTATGCGGGGTCGTAGTTAAGCCTGGTTATAACGCCGGCCTGTCACGCCGGAGGCCGCGAGTTCGATTCTCGTCGACCCCGCCATTTTTTATGCTTCTATTATGGAATGAACCTAATATTATGTATTCATAATCACCAACCCGTCGGAAATATGGACTATGTCCTTGAAGAGGCGTATACGAAAGCGTATATGCCTTTTTTTGATGTCCTGAAAGCATTCCCTGATGTAAAACTGAACGTCCACTTTTCAGGGTATCTTTTCTCATGGCTGATAGCACATAAACCGGAATATATTGACGTTCTGAGAGGGATGAAAGAACGCGGTCAGATCGAAGTTATTTCAGGAGGAATGTTTGAGCCGGTCCTCGCCCTGCTCTCTGAAGACGATGGTATCGCACAGATACAAATGCATCAGGATACCATGGAATCGGTTTTTGGTGACAGACCGAGAGGAATGTGGCTCGCAGAGAGGGTATATGAACCTCAGATACCAAGAATATTGAATAGAGCAGCTATTGACTATACGGTGGTGGATGACAATCATTTTACGTCCGTCGGCTTCGAAGAAGAGGATCTTTTCTGCCACTATATGACTGATTACGAAGGTCATCCTTTGCTCCTCTTTCCATGTCTTGAATTTCTCCGGTACGCTATTCCGTTCAGGCCACTGGAGGTGGTGGATGAATATTTCAGGGCTCTGGAAAAGCGTAAACACGGTCTGGCTGTTTTCGGGGATGACGGCGAGAAGTTCGGCCTATGGCCGGGGACGAGCCACTCAGTATATGAAGAGGGCTGGCTCAGGTCTTTTTTTCAGTACCTCAGTGATAATGCGGACTGGATCAGAACGTGCACTTTTGGGGAGCATATTGCCGCAAACCCTCCGAAAGGCACTGCCTACCTGGAGTGCGCCTCATATCGAGAAATGGGGGAATGGTCTCTCCCGGCAAAAAGAGCCAGGGAATTTTCCCATTTGCTCCACGCAAAAGATCTTCCGTACAGCCAGTTTTTGTCCGGAGGATACTACAAGAACTTTCTTGTGAAGTATCGCGAAAGCAACGACATGCATAAGAAGATGTTTCGTCTCTCAAGGAGGGCGAAGAACCATGACGAAGCGAGAAAACACGTCATGATGGCCCAGGCAAACGACAGCTATTGGCATGGCGTCTTTGGGGGGCTTTATCTTCCACATCTGAGAGCCTCGGTGTACTCGCACCTTATCGAAGCGCAAAAACTACTCGATCCGCCGGAACCTTACACGGACGGACATATTGAAGACATAAACATGGATGGTTACGATGAGGCAGTCCTGAGCAACGACCTGCTGGAAGCCTGTTTTTTTCTGAGGGAGGGCGGTATACTCTACGGTCTTGACTTCAAGCCGTCTTCCGTGAACATATTAGCAACGCTCCAGCGCAGATATGAAGGATATCATGAAAAGATCAAGGAGGCTGTTTCACCTCAAGAGGCGGACGGCAAGAAAACCATCCATGACCTCGTAATTGCAAAAGAGGAAGGGCTCGATCGTTACCTGCATTACGACTGGTATCGGAGAGGATCGCTTGTTGACCACGTATTCGATCGGGACGTCAGCCTGGAGACATTTTATAGATCCGCATATGTGGAGCCGGCTGATTTTGTCAAAGAACCCTACAGCGCATCGATCGAAAAATCGGGAAAATCGATCGTTTTGAATCTCTGGCGGGAAGGGCATCTCTGGAAAAACGGCACCATGAATGCTGTAAAAATCCAGAAGAGAATAACCATGCAGGAAAATGAGGAGGGGTTTACGGTGCGGTATCTGATTACAGGTGACCGGGCCTGCCAGTTCCTGCTCGGTATAGAAAACAACTTTGCATTTCTCGGTTCCGGCGGAGACAGGTATATGGAGATTGCCGAGGCGCGTTATCCTTTGACAACGAACGCTGTCTTACCTGCATCGGAAAGGCTGTCATGTTACGACCCATACCAGAACGTCAATGTTTCACTTGAATGGAGCGGTCCCAAGGAGATATGGAGCTTTCCCGTGGAAGTAGTCTCTCTGTCCGAACAGGGCTTTGAAAAGAATTATCAGAGCACAATGATCATGCCTCTATGGCCCGTTGATCTTTCGTGCGGCCCGGTTAGTATCGATCTGCAAATACGGCTGCAGCAGATTCGAAAGTCCTAATTCATATATTCCATCGTTCTCGGTTATTGTGTTATTTAAGGGATACAGATGCAGTATACTGTTGATACGAAAACTACGCCGGGTTAATAATGGTTTCGGCAATCGTTACTACCTTTAACAGAAGGGCCTTCCTGAGGCCCGCGGTGCTTTCCGTGCTTAAGCAGGATTATCGAAATATCGAAGTGATCGTTGTTGATGATGGATCAACGGATAACTCGTATGAGGAGATAAGAGATTTATCTGTGCGGTATATCTTCAAGGAAAACGGTGGAATCAGTAGCGCCCGTAATAGAGGGATAGCAGAATCGACCGGTGAATACGTGGCTTTTCTGGATGTGGATGACCTCTGGAAAAAAAAGAAACTTGCTATTCAGATGAACCGCATGATCTCTGAAGGTTACAACGTATCATACACCGATGAGGTTTGGATGAGAAACGGACAGCATCTGAATCAAAAGTCGATCCACAGAAAGTACTCCGGCTGGATATTTCATAGATGCCTGCCTCTCTGCATCATAAGCCCCTCGTCCGTCGTGATTAAAAAAGATGTTTTCAACAGAATCGGGTATTTCGATGAGAATATGCCTGTCTGCGAGGACTATGACATGTGGCTCAGATTAACTTCTGTGTATCCGGTCCTCTTCATCAGTCGGAAACTGATCATTAAGCAGGGCGGTCATGAAGACCAGCTCTCAAAGAAATATCCCGCAATGGATATTTACAGAATCCGCAGTATCTCACGGATTCTAGATTCAGGCAGTCTTGATCATGGAAACAGCGCAGCTGCTGCAGCGGAACTCGAACGAAAATGCCGCATTTACGCGACAGGCGCGGAAAAGAGAGGAAAGACAGAAGAGGCACAGAAGTACATGCGTCTTCTTGAGAGATACGACAAGTAATGACAAATTTGGGATAAATGTTTGTTCTTGCAGGAAACGAATATTCCTATTGCGAGAGCCGGTTCGATATCTCCTGCGCCGTCTTGAGGAGATGCTTTGACATAACACTGATCTTGTCTTCGGTCATGGAACCGGTGAACCCGAGAATGCCTACGGAAGTTATCGGGTAACCTTTTGCCCGAATCAGCGTGGCAACACCCCCCACACCCACGTGGTATTCCTCGAGATCAATACTGTAACCCCTTTGCTTCACTTTAGCAATTTCCTGCATATACTGTTCGATGTCGGTTATGCTTCGTTCGGTATACTTGGGCAATCCGCGTTCCCTTAGAAAACCCCTTATATCAGCTTCTTCCATGGATGAAAGAAATACCTTACAGAATACGGCGGACATAATAGGGAACTTCGTGCCAACCGGTGACGAGATCTTGAGTTTCTTAGTAGTTTCAATTGTATCGAGAACCCGGACCACGTTTTCATCTCTGGCGCAAAGAAAGACTGTTTCATCAACAAGCTCCACAAGTTTTTCCAGAAAAGGTCTTGCGATTGTGGTAAGGGCATCGCCCTGCAGAACACTCTTTGAAAGTTTGAAAAGCTCCTGACCAATGGTGTATTTCTTGGATGTCTTGCTTTTTGCAATAAAGCCGGTATCCTGGAGGGCCTTCAGAATGCCGAAAACGGTACTCTTACTCATAGAGAGTGTATTGGCAATTTCGGTGACTCCAAGAGACCTGTTGGTGTTGACTACCAGTCTGAGTACTTCAAAAGCTTTTCGTATAATAGGTGCGTTGTACATGATTCAGAATAGTGAACTCTTATATACCAAAACACCTGTCAAGTCAACTAAATTCCCGTAAGAAATGGGTTTAGAACATCAATCCTCTATTCTCAATTTATTTAGTATAGTGAACCTTGGGGGTAAAAATTACCGGATCGACCATGTAAAATAGTTGTTGTATTAACCATCCACCACGCAAAAAAACCACAGCGTTTCGTTTCTTCCGCTGAACGGGAGAATTCAGTCTTATTTTCGGGATTGTGAGAGAAAACCGGTCATCAATGTATGATCCCGCTGAGAATACGACTGTGTATCTGGAGACTTTTCTTCATTGAAAATACGTCTCCCAGGCTGTATAGTACGGATAAATAGCGGAGGGTTTATGCGTTTTTCCGACATGATTTATGAAAGACCTGATTTCGAAAGTCTCGAAGTCAAGTTTCGGCAGGAGCTGGATAAATTCACTAATTCTGATAGCAGCGGGCAACAAATTACCGTCATTCATGATATCAATCTCATCCGTGAGGACGTAGAAACAGCAATGAGTATTGCCCGCATACGTCAGACGATCGATACGCGGGATGAATTCTATGACAAAGAATCCGTGTTTCTGGATGAAAATTTGCCGCGCCATGAGGCGCTTATTAATGAGTATTATCGTGCCCTGACGAACTCCCGTTACAGACCGGAACTCGAAAGACATTTCGGAAAGCACCTTTTTACGCTTGCGGAAGCATCCTTGAAGACATTCAAACAGGAGATCATGGAGGACCTGGCCGAGGAGAACCGGGTCTCCACCGATTATATGAAGTTGCTTGCTTCAGCGGAAATCGATTTTGACGGCAAAAAGCTGAACTTGTCCGGTCTCGGACCATACAGGGAATCGTCTGACCGTGAGATTCGCCGTTCCGCTTCGGAAGCGTACTTCGGGTTTCTCGCACAGAACCGGGAGAGGCTGGATACGATTTATGACGATCTTGTATCGGTGCGTAACCGCATTGCAATTAAACTTGGTTTCAACGATTTCATTCCCGTTGCGTACTTAAGGATGTCCCGGCTTGACTATGGTGCTGAGATGGTGAGTCGCTACCGTGAATCAGTCCTGAAAACAATCGTTCCGGTTGCAAATGAATTGCGGGAAAGCCAGAGGATCCGGCTTGGACTGGAGCATCTCTACTACTACGATCTGCCGTATCGGTTCAGGAACGGCAATCCAAAACCGAAGGGGAGCCCGCAGGACCTCATCCGTGAATGCAGAGAAATGTACCACAAACTGTCGGAGGAGACGGGGGGATTCATTGACCGAATGCTCGATAAAGGTCTGATGGATCTTGAAACCCGGACGGGAAAAGCAGGGGGAGGCTATTGTTCGTGGATCCCAAAGTACAAGGCGCCGTTTATTTTTTCAAACTTCAACGGCACGTCCGGTGATGTTGACGTTCTGACGCACGAAGCAGGCCACGCTTTCCAGGCGCACATGAGCAGACATCACGAGGTTCCTGAATACGTCTGGCCAACGATGGAAGCGGCAGAAATCCACTCAATGAGCATGGAATTCGTTACCTGGCCGTGGATGGAACGGTTCTTCGGGGCTGAGGCAGACACATATCGTTTTATGCACCTTTCAGACGCGCTTCTATTCATGCCATACGGTGCGCTGGTGGACGAATTCCAGCATGTAGTATATAGGAAACCGGGATTATCGCCAGCGGAGCGCTTCAAGACGTGGCGGGACCTTGAAAAGAAATATCTGCCCTATCGCGATTTTTCGGGAAACCATTATCTCGAGGAAGGCGGATTCTGGCAGTCTCAGGGGCACATCTATACGTCTCCATTTTATTACATCGATTACACGCTTGCACAAATATGTGCTCTCCAGTACTGGAAACGCTATCAAGAGGATAAAGCGTCTGCATGGACCGACTATCTCAGACTCTGTAGAGCCGGCGGGAGTACTGGATTTCTTGAGCTTGTTAAGATCGGTGGTTTGAAGTCTCCGTTTGAGCCTGGTGTCTTGGAGAAGACAATAGAAGCGGCGAAGAATTGGTTATCAAAGACGGATTCATCAGGATTTTGACGCAGTCTTCTTCCGTTGATGCTTGTCACCGCCAGATGAAAACGCGGGTCCGCCATTGAGGATGGC
>CAYYLU010000044.1:0-16987 GCA_964472475.1 uncultured Syntrophus sp.
TTAAACCAGTCTACCTGTTCTCAACAAAAAGGCGGGAATTGTTCCCGCCTTTTTTGAAAACACTGTGCTCAGAAATGGTATTATGGGAAATAGACATAATTATTGAGTTTTTTTGGCATAGTCTTTAACTCAAAGGCGAAAAGCCGTAATTTCAAGGGATTGCGGCAACGGTTGGAATGTCGAAAACCGATTCTCGAAGTCTCAGCCGTTGTTGCTTTTGTATCGAGAAAGGCCGCTGCTATCAATCCTTCACAGCAGTTAAATAGTTCAATCTATCCGTATTTTCGAAAATCGTCGTTAATCAGCTTGCGAATGATGCATCGTTTACAGAAGACTTTTTCCTGGGGTCCTCTGATATAGGCTTTTTTCACAAGCGCCCGCGAGTACTATCAGATTACAATCATTTCGACTTTCGGACTTTTCATATCTTTTGAAGAGGAGGAACAAGCATACAAGAAATTTTAGAACAACGGAATGACCTCGAGGCGGCAGGCACATATCTTACATTGCAACTTGCCATTCAGGACTGCGTGCTTCACCTTGTCGCATCGTGAAGAACGAACGGCACTATAGCTGATTACGTACGTAATTTTGAAAGATTGACCAAGCTCGTCGGCAATCCAGAGATCAGTACCATCAGCGACAGTGATCTTGATCGTGCGGTACAGTTCTTACGAGGCGCCGACAATACCTACCACAACCGCTCACGCGCGACAATGAATAAGATAAAGAGCGTTTACCGTGCCGATACAAAATGAAGTATCGATCCCAAAAACGTCCGCCGGAGGTAATGCGCAGGTATCAGCTCAATTCAAAACGCCTTTGTTTCCCTGCACAACCATGTCATACTGGAAGATGGTTGATAAAGAAGGGAACCTGTGTTTTCCGGAGATGAAAGGACTTTGGTGCAAGGTAACCGTGGTTGCCTTGTAGAATCTATGAACTATATACAATGCATAAATAACTAGATATTATTATATGCATTGTATATAATGTAAATATGTTATGTGGAATTGGGGAAGAGGTGCGCGGGGCGCGGAAGGAGCGCAAGATGTCACAGGCGGAGTTGGCCGGGCGTTTGGGTATGAGCCGCACCACTATTGGACAGATCGAGAACGGTACGGTGCAGGAGATCGGTGTGCGAAAACTCATGCGATTGCTTGAATTTCTCGGACTGGAGCTGCGTATACGCCAGGCTGCTGGACGGCCTACCCTTGAAGAACTCCGTGAGGAGGAGCTGATCTAATGATGGGCACCTCTTCTCTCGCAGTCTGGGCCGATGAAGTAAAAGCGGGACTTCTCGCTCGTGGAGGACGTGAATATGTGTTTGCCTATTCTCCAGATACTGCCGCGGATGCACAGGTTTCGCTGACGATGCCCATCCGTCTGGCAAGTTGGATGAGTGCCGATCTGCATCCCGTCTTTCAGATGAATCTTCCTGAAGGAGCGCTCCTTGAGACGATCCGCAACGCCATAGCAAAGTTCATCGGTGAAGATGATCTTTCGTTGCTCCGTGTTACCGGTGGTAACCAGGTGGGGAGGAACAGATTTTCTCTTCCGGCTGATGATCACCCGGGTATTGCAGAAACGGCGGAATCTCTCAATGAATTACTCACCTATTCTGATGCCCGCGAACTCTTTCACGAATTACTGAAGAAATATGCTCTCCGGTCCGGGGTGTCGGGAATCCAGCCGAAAGTACTGCTGAATGCTGCGGATCGCGGGACGATGGCATCTGCAGAATATATAGTGAAATCTTGGGGAATGGATTTTCCACATCTTGCAGCCAACGAATTTTTTTGCATGACAGCAGCAAGACGCGCCGGCCTTCAAGTGCCCGAGTTTTTTCTTTCCGATAACGGCGGGCTATTCATCATGCGCCGCTTCGATTTTTCTTCGGACGGTGTCGCGTTGGGATTTGAGGACATGTGCAGCCTGCAGGGGCTCGGGGCGGTACAGAAGTACAGGAGCAGTTATGAACGTGTCGCAAAGAGCATAAGAGATTTTGTGTCAGGAGAAAACCTGATTGCTGCAAGAGAACAGTTCTTTGCGACACTGGTCTTATCGGTGATCGTCCGTAACGGCGATGGGCATTTGAAGAATTTCGGAGTGCTTTATTCTTCTCCATCGGGTCTTGTTTGGTTTGCGCCTGCATATGATATAGTGACCACAACAGTCTATGTAGCCAGGGACGTGCCCGCTCTATCGCTTGCAGGAAGCAAGAAATGGTGGTCCAGGAAAATACTGGAGAGCTTCGCGATAACGCATTTGTCGCTATCGATGACTAAGATATCCGAGATCTTTCAGCGTGTTGCACAGGCGGTCAGCGAAACAAGAGAATTGATACCTGATCACATGCGCGAGCATCCGGAATTTAAGGAAATTGGTGAATCTATGATGGCGCAGTGGAGCGACGGGCTAAACACGTTTTCATACATGAGCTGACTCTGCGATTCGAGCGTTCCAAAACGACTTGCGACTTGCCATTCACGGCCCTGCGTGTTAGCGTTTCTGAAACAGAAAACCGCGCCATGAATTTTTCCGGACGACTTCTTTACACAAAAGATCGGGGAACAGAGAGAGCAGTTCTTTCCTGTCCCTGCCTACTATACCGGAGACTACAAGATATCCGTTTTTTCGCAGTAGTTCTGTTATTTTTTGGGAAGTTGTACGGAAAGTCCTGATATCGATGTTCGCGAGGATTACATCATATGTTTCTGTCACTTTCCGGAGGTCTTTGCGGGCAGTCTGTATGACACTTACACTGTTCAAGCGGATATTTTTACGTGCCGATGCTATTGCATCAGGATCGTTATCGACCGCGTATACCCCGCCCGCCCCAAGCGTGGCAGCATACAAGGACAGAATGGCGGAGCCGCAGCCGATATCCAGGACTTCCTTATTTTTAAAATTGATGGTGTCCATCAGTTTAATCATGAGTCTCGTCGATTCATGTCTTCCGGTACCGAACGCCATTCCAGGTTCGATGAAAATGCGCGGACCTTTCCTGTTTGATTTGTTCCACGGAGCCAGAATTGTGAGCCCTTCAACACGGATTGGCCGGAAGTACTTCCTCGTCAGTTCGGAATAGTCGCATTCTGTTTCATGGGTGACCCGGAAATTCGTTTTGCATATGCCGAGATGTTTCAGCACCTGTAAGAACTTCTTTTCGTCGGTTGGATAACATTTGAGAACTGTAGTATCACCCTTTTCTTCTATCCATAAACCGGATGCGGGGAGCAGATCGTAAAATGATTCGGGAAGAAGTTCTTCAGAGCCTTTGGAGACCGTAACATCTACACGAGATCTGATATTGGGCGTAAGTGAGTTGTCAGCACCTTTTTTCATCACGTGTCTGATTTTAGTACGTTCCCGGTGGCTTTCAGATCATAGCCTGTAAAATCCCGTATAGAGCGGAGGAGCGCAGGCTGTTCAAACAGCTTCAAGAACGTCTTAATCTGCGCCGTGTAGAAATAGTCAGAAGGTATTACCAGGTCAAAACGTTCGTGATAGATCGGAATAAAATCAAGGTCAAGGATGTGCGCTGTATATTCTATCCCGAATGCTGCATCAGCTTCGGATTTAAGGACTGCTATCCCTGCCTCCATATGCGACGCCGCTTCGTTGCTATAACCCTTGATCGCCGTCGCTGATATCGAGTTTTCCCTGAGAAGGAAATCGAAGAGCAGTCTGGTTCCTGTGCCTTGATTCCTGTTGATGAAAGTAACGCCTTTATGTGTGAGGTCTTTTAGTCCGTGGATACCCCGTGGATTATCTTTCCTGATCATGAGTCCCTGCGTGCGGTAGAAGAGCTGGACAGCCTCATATTCATTCTTTGAGAGGTAACGTGCTATGTATGAAAGAGTATACGCCTTCTTCTCCATATCCAAAATGTGAACACACGACATGCTGGCGCTTCTCGTATTGAGCAGCTTAAGCCCGTTCATGCTCCCGACAGGCGCGTAGTAGATCAACCCGTCATTTCGCGCATTGTAGAGGTCAATTACCTGTCTGATCAGGGGGTCGTCGCTGCCTGCAATGAGTAGATGCCTCTCGTGTTCAGTATTCTCGAGGATCCATCTGTCGATAAGTTCTCTGGTGAATGCCACCTTACCGCCAATTTTCACATGTGGAAGCACTCCTTCCTGCGCAAGCTTGTAAATTTTCTTTTCATTGATTTTCAGATACTTTGAGAGTTCTTTTGCGCTGAGTATTTCCATTAGAAAGGATTATATAAAAAAAACGGGATATTAGCAAATTTTAACCTGCCACAGTATATGGGAAATTTTTGGTGCCATATTGTATGTTCTAGTTCAATTATTCTTGAAAACACGGCTGAGGAAAGGTATGTTAATGCTGTAATGATCTGAAGGAGACTGAAATGAAAAAATGGTTACTGATCTGTATACTTTGTCTATCCGGCTGTATGCCTGTCGTGAAACAGACCCATCAGAATTATATCCTCATGGCCAGCACAATAGGACCGATCGACGCAGGTATCGTGGGGGTGCTCGAAGACGCATTTGAAAAACAATCGGGTATACGTGTGCGCCATGTGGGCGCCGGTACCGGCGCCACAATCGACATAGCGCGCAACGGGAACATTGACCTTGTTCTTGTACACGCCAAAGCACTTGAAGAGAAGTTTGTACTGGAGGGCTACGGTACTGAACGGATCGACTTCATGTACAACGATTTTCTTATCATGGGTCCGGCCAATGATCCAGCGCAAATCAGAGGAATGAAGAGTGCCGTTGAGGCCATGAAAAGACTTGCCGAAAAGAAACCTCTCTTTCTTACGAGGGGCGACAAGTCAGGTACGCATATTGCGGAGCTTGACCTGTGGGAAAAGGCAACTATTAAGCCATCGGGAGCCTGGTATAAGGTTTACGAAAAGGGCTCGGCGGGAAATGCGCCCACATTGCTGGAGGCTGACAGGATCGGTGCTTATACTGTGATGGACAGGGCAACGTACCTCACGCTGAAGAACAGAATCAAGCTTTCCATCCTGGTCGAGAATGATACGGCATTACTAAACTACATCACGTTAATTCCGGTGAATCCCAAGAAATTCCCGAAGGTCAACAGCGAAGCTGTCAAGGCATTCGTTTCCTGGCTTACCGATCCGGCAAAGGGCCAACTTATTGTCAGAGACTTCGGTAAAGATCAATACGGAAGTCCCCTCTTTTTCCCGAATTCAAGACAGTGGAGAGAACAACATAAATAAACAGCAAAAAGGAGTTGAATTATGAAACGCTTGAGTTATGCACTGGTATTGGCACTTATCATCAGCATCTATACTGTTTCTTTCGCGGCGGCACCCGCGGATAAAAACCTGATCCTGGCGACAACCACAAGCACTCAGGATACAGGACTGCTGGATGTGCTGATTCCCATTTTTGAAAAAAAGACAGGGTATTTTGTAAAGACAATTGCGGTCGGTTCCGGACAGGCTATGACGATGGGTGAAAAAGGAGAAGCCGATGTCCTTCTTGTTCATTCACCGGATGCGGAAGTAAAGTTTGTGGCCGGGGGTTTTGGCGTTAACCGCAGACTCGTCATGCACAACGACTTCGTGGTGGTAGGACCTGCCGCTGATCCCGCAAAAATCAAGGGTACAAAAATCACTGTAGACGCATTCAAGAAGATCGCGGCAGCCGGCAGTCTGTTCCTCTCAAGAGGAGACAAGTCAGGAACGGACGCCAAAGAAAAAGCGATCTGGAAAGCAGCGGGAGTAAAATACGAAGGACAGAAATGGTATCAGGAGACGGGTCTCGGTATGGGGCAGACATTGAATATTGCTTCCGAGAAGAAGGCCTATACCCTTGCCGATAGAGGTACGTACCTGGCCCAGAAAAAGAACATTGCTCTGGATATCCTCGTGGAGGGCGATGCCATATTGCTGAATATCTACCACGTTATTGAAGTGAATCCGGCAAAGTGGCCGAAGGTTAACGCAGTGGGTGCAAAGGCGTTTGCCGACTTTATGGTGTCGAACGATACACAGGCAATCATCAAAACGTATGGTATAGAAAAGTTCGGCGGCCCGTTGTTTTTCCCAGACGCAGGCAAGAAGGTGGAAGACCTCGGAAAGTAGGGTATTTATTGCGGCAAATCACAGCAGCAGACTCTAACGCTTGTGATTTGCCGTTCTTCTATCTGGAATCTGTGAACTTGTTTTGCTAATTTATTTTTTCTTTGTGATTTGTATATTTGTGATTTGGAATTTCGGTTCATGTTATGGATCTAATACTTGAAGGCATAAAACAGGCATTCATATTGCTTTTTACCTTTGATCGCGAGGTAATGAGCATAACATGGCTGTCACTGAAGGTTTCCGGCGCAGCAACTCTAATAAGCCTGGTGCTTGGAATTAATATTGGTACGGCCGTAGCGCTCTCCGCATTTCCCGGAAAGAAAATTGTGGTCAGTCTGATCAACACCGGTATGGGCCTGCCGCCGGTTGTGGCAGGGCTCTTCGTATCAATATTCCTCTGGAGAAATGGCCCCCTCGGATTTCTTGGTCTCCTGTACACACCTTCAGCAATGATTATCGCTCAGTCGATCATCGCAACGCCGATCGTTATGGGGATAACCGTAGCCGCAATGCAACAGCTCCCGAGGAAAATGCGTCTTCAGATCCTTGCACTCGGGGCAACTAAAGTACAGATGGTGTGGATGCTCATCAAAGAGGCGAAGCTGCCACTGCTCGCGGCCGTCATGGCAGGTTTCGGAGGTGTCATTTCTGAAATCGGCGCGTCTATCATGGTTGGAGGCAACATCAAAGGATATTCACGCGTGCTCACGACAGCCACGGTAATGGAGACGAGTCGCGGCAATTTTGATGTTGCCATAGCGCTAAGCATAATCCTGCTTCTACTTGCCTATGTGATCAACCTGCTGCTTACCCATATACAGCAGAGGGGGAGACCTCGATGAGTGGGACGGGCGGCAACCAGATCGTTCCGATACTTGAGGGTAGAAACCTTGTTGTTGAGAGAGCCGGATTACCCATTCTGGATGTCGGCAAGATTTCTGTTACGGCAGGTGAAGTCCTTTCATTGATCGGTCCGAATGGAGCAGGAAAATCAACACTCCTTATAGCATTCTGTCTCCTCACGAAATCTGTGAGAGGGAATATCTTCTTCAGAGGGGAAAAGGTTGGCTCGGAAATTTCAATAGACAACTATCGAACGAGAATCGCCATGGTATTTCAGGAGGCGCTGCTCTTTGATACAACCGTTTTCCATAATGTTGCCTCGGGTCTAAAGTTTCGTAGAATGAAACGATCACAGATACACAAGACCGTAGAGGAGAATTTAAACAGGTTTGGAATAGCCCGTCTGAAAGACCGCTCAGCCCGGACGCTTTCAGGAGGTGAGGCGCAGAGAGTAAGTCTTGCCCGGGCATTTGCGATCAATCCTGACATTCTTTTTCTGGACGAACCGTTTTCCGCTCTTGATCCGCCAACGAGAGAGTCTCTCATCGGCGATCTTGAAGATGTACTGAAGAAGTCCAGTACCACAGCCATATTCGCAACGCATGATCGCATGGAGGCACTCAGACTCTCGAACCGGATTGCAGTTATGAATAAAGGCAAAATACTGCAGGTAGGTTATCCTGAAGATGTGATGAATCATCCCGTTGATGAATTTACCGCGTCTTTCGTTGGTGTGGAGACAATTCTTAAAGGCACTGTGGTTCAGACTAACGATGGTCTTGTTTCAGTAGAGGTGGCAGGACAGATAATAGAAGTCGTCGGTAATGAGTCTCCGGGTACACACGTGACACTTTGTATCAGGCCGGAGAATGTAGTCATATCGGACAATAGCGATGACATTCAGACGAGTGCCCGCAACCTATTTGCGGGCACAGTACACAAAATAACAAAACTAGGTCTCTACTATAAAGTCGACATGGATTGCGGCTTCCCGCTGGTGGCCTATGTCACAGGACAATCTGTGGAAAACATGTCTCTGAAGAGTGGCAAAGACATTAAGGTATCATTTAAAGCTACTGCCGTTCACGTTCTTAAGACACGGGACTGATCAGCTCTATCGCGCGAATAATTAGCCGGAACAGTCATAATGGATGTACAACAGAAATCGTCTTTCACATAAGATGATCCGCGGAGGAACGGAATCGGTTGAAGATCTTCGGCAACGAATACAACAGAACGGAAATTGCGGGCGCTTTCGGTGATCTCGGCACTCTCGTACCTTTTATTGTTGGATATATAACAATCGGTGGAATGGATCCTGTAGGTATTCTCGTCTCATTTGGTATTTTCAATATCTATGCGGGATGCTACTTCAGAACGCCCATGCCGATCCAGCCAATGAAAGCAATAGGAGGTATGGCCATCGCGCACGCGGCCGGCATAACGCATGGAGCCATATGGGGGGCCGGAATTTTTACGGGAGTTTTCTGGCTTCTGATGGGGGTTTCCGGTGCTATCACCTGGATTGAGAGGATTACCGCCACGGCTGTGGTGCAGGGAATCATACTGGGGCTGGGATTCAGTTTTATCATTGAAGGATTGAAACTGACAAGTTCGGGTTTCCTTATCGCAATCGGTGGGGCATGCATCACCATCATCCTTCTGAACAGCAAACGTTATCCTGCGATGATCGCTTTGCTTCTGTATGGTATTATTGTTATGTTGATCAGTAACCACACAGCGCCAGCCGTATTACCACACGTTTCAGTTCATTTTCGGCTTCCTCACGTTGGTATTCCTGTTGTATCATGGAAAGACCTGTTTGCCGGTATTTTGTTCTTAGGACTGCCTCAGGTGCCCCTTACGCTTGGAAATGCAGTCCTTGGTACCGTAGCGGAGAACAATCGGTATTTTCCTGATAGACCCGTATCGGCGAAGATTGTCAGCATGAACCACGGAATTATGAACCTCCTGAGTCCATTCTTCGGCGGTGTTCCGGTGTGTCACGGCGCAGGCGGAATGGCAGGACATATACGTTTCGGAGCTCGAACCGGAGGGGCGGTTGTCATGCTCGGGTGTGTTCTCCTATTGATGGCACTATTCCTCGGAGATTCTGTGGCGTTTATGCTCAGTGCCTTTCCCCGTCCCGTTTTGGGAATAATCCTGTTGTTTGCCGGGATAGAACTCGCATCGACCGTAAGGCGGGCGAAGATCGAGAAGAAGAGTATATTGGTGCTGCTTTTTACCGCCGGAGTTTCAATGTGGAATATGGGGATTGCGTATGTTGCAGGGCTTGTCCTGTATTATCTTCTTAACCTGCGTCAATTGAAGACGAAAGCCAATGGTGTTCGTGGTAGCAGAGTTTGATTGACATCGCTTCTCTTCAGGATTACCATATTCCAGGCGAAGTGCTGAAAATTGAGGTGTCAGGCAGGAGAGGGTGTGAAAAAAGGAGGCACAGGCATGACAGGGAAGATATTCTACAGAGAGCGCGTGAAAGGAATGAAAGACGCCAAACAACCAAGATTCAAGCTGGTTGCGGTCGCTGATGTAAATCTGAAAGTCTACGGAAAACATCTGAGGAAGAGCGAGCTGGAGCAGATCGCAACGGCGGCAGGGGCGGATTTGATACTGCTTACACATGGCGATAAGAAGCATGAAGATGAGATAGAGGTGAAAGAGTAAGAATAAACGGATTTCTTTCGTGAGAACCGGAGAGGCAGGTTAAAACAATGACACTGATACGAGAACGGGATGGCAGGCGTTTGCACATTAAGAGCAGACTTATGGGAGAGAGTCTTGTGAGTAAGTCATTTATTGACGGTCTGAGCGTCGCCCCGCAGACGAGGCTTTTCCCGGACATCAACATCTTGAAAATAGGGGGCCAATCCATTTGCGACAGGGGGGTTAAAGCACTGCCCGCAATCATGGACGAAATTGTAGAAAACAAGGATAAACACAAGATATTGATAACAACGGGCGGAGGCACAAGGAGCCGTCATATATACGCCATAGGCCTTGAACTTGGCATGCCCACTGGTGTCCTGGCCAAATTCGGACACGCTGTATCAGAGCAGAATGCCCTGCTGGTTACAATGCTGCTGGCACAGCATGGGGGAATTAAGATCGGACATGATGACATAGCAAAACTCTACACGTATTTTGAGCAGAGCTGCATCCCTGTGATGCACGGAATGCCGCCGTATGGGTACTTTTCTATCAGGCCTCCGACAGGTAGAATCCCTGTGCACCGCACGGATGTCGGCACGATCATAGTTGCGGACCTGATTGGAGCTAAAAGCTGCATATTCGTGAAGGACGAAAAAGGCCTGTACACCGGAGACCCAAAGAAGAACCGAAAAGAAAAATTCATATCCGAAATTGGCGCAAAAACGCTTATGAAGAAAAACCTTGACGATCTTATTCTGGAACGTCCCTGCCTGGAAATCTTACAGAACAGTGAGGTGCTCGATAAAGTGTTTATCGTTAATGGCCTAAAGAAGGGGAACATTACCCGCGCTTTGAATGGAGAGAACGCCGGAACAATAGTGTATAAAGAATAGGTCTCCCTCGTGCTTTTTTTGCACTGGTGCCGGATAAATCTACTTGTCTAAGAGCTTTGTTATCTCTCCATCCCGGGGAAACCGTTTTTCATTTGCCTTCGAGTAGATCAGTTTTCCGTCCTTTCTTACGTCGAAAATGCCGCCGCTTCCCCGTTTTAATTCTATGTTTACGCCTGCATAACGGGACTTCAACTCAGCCTCCACACGGGAAGCTTCCGGAAGGTAGTTTCAACTTCCACAATATTCGATAAGGATGTCCATTCATTTCCTCCTTTACGCCTCGGGCGGCGATCCGATTTCACTATTGTCAAATAATCTTTTGGAAACTTCAAGCTGAAACAAGCAGATCACGTGTATTGACAACGTGTACAGAAATCCGTACCTTTGTGCTATAGTGTAAAAACCCACACAAGGAGGTCTGCAATGATGAGTAATCAAAAGATACTTGGTTTTGCCGGAAGCCTCAGAAAAGGGTCGTTTAACAAGATGCTCCTCAGAACAGCTGTCGATGTGGCCCCGGAAGGATTGGAAATTGAGATATTTGATCTCGAAGGTATTCCACCTTTCAATCAGGATCTGGAAAACACCCCGCACGAAAAGGTAAGTGAATTCAAATCGAAAATCAGCAATGCCGACGGTCTGCTGATTGCGACGCCGGAATACAACTATTCTGTGCCCGGTGTGTTGAAGAACGCCATCGATGCGGCTTCAAGACCATACGGTACGAGTCCTTTCGAAGGAAAACCTGTGGCAATTATGGGGGCATCGATCGGGATGATCGGGACTGCGAGAGCACAATATCATCTTCGCCAGTCAATGGTGTGCCTCAATGCTTATCCCCTGAACCAGCCTGAAGTGATGGTGGCTTTCGCTGAAGGTAAATTCGATAATCAAGGAAGATTGACTGACGAAAAGACGAGAGAAAAGGTAAGGGAGCTTGTTGGTGCCCTGGTTGCGTGGATAGAAAGGTTTAAATAGTTATTCTCAAACCTGAAGTGTGGAAATATACTCGATACTCTTGGTCCGTGAACGCGGAGGTGCAGGATCAATGCACAAAGCATTAACACTGCACCTCACGGGTTTAGGCAAAGTTCTTTTTTAATATATCCAGATGCGCAGTCATCTCTTTAGGCATCCTGCTGCCAAATCGTTCGTAGAACTCCTCTATGCCCTCTATTTCCCTCAGCCATTGGTCTTTCTTTATCTCGAAAAGTACTGACAAGGTTTCCTGAGAGATATTCAGGCCTGAAAGATTCAAGTCGCTCGTCTTTGGTAAATATCCGATCGCAGACTCTTCGGCCGAGGCGGTGCCTTTTACACGATCCATCATCCATTTGATAACGCGGAAATTATCTCTGAACCCCGGCCAGATAAACTTACCTTCAGAATTCTTCTTAAACCAGTTGACAAAGAAAATCTTGGGAGGGTTTTTCAATCGTTTGCCTACGTCCATCCAGTGTCTGAAATAGTCTGCCATGTTGTATCCGCAGAAGGGAAGCATAGCCATCGGGTCTCTTCTTACCACCCCAACCTGTCCGGCCGCAGCTGTAGTAGTTTCTGAGCCGAGTGAAGAGGCTTTAAAAACGCCGTGATTCCAGTCAAAACTTTCGCATACGAGGGGTACTGTGTCGGAACGTCTGCCCCCGAACAGAATGGCGGATATTGGCACCCCCTTGGGATTGTCGAATTCCGGCGAAAGGGTAGGGCAATTGTGCGCTGCAACCGTAAAGCGTGAATTTGGATGGGCAACTACTTTGCCCGCTGCTGGATCCCACGGATTACCCTGCCAGTCAAGCACGTGAGCGGGGGCTGTCTCAGTCAGACCTTCCCACCATGGCGCATTTGTGTCAAGGTCAAGCCCGGTGTTCGTGAAAAGTGTTGGATAGAATTTACCGGCTTTCAAAGTCTTGATCATCTGAGGATTGGTTTTCTCGCTTGTTCCCGGTGCAACACCGAAGAACCCGGCTTCCGGGTTAATGGCGTACAAACGTCCGTCCGGTCCGATATTGATCCATGCTATATCATCTCCGAGAGTCGTTACTTCGTATCCTTCGAGAATCGGATCTATCATTGCGAGATTGGTCTTTCCGCATGCGGATGGGAAAGAACCGAGCATATACATGGTTTCACCCGTTTTTTTGTCTTTGACACCCATTATGATCATGTGCTCGGCGAGCCAGCCCTCCTTCTGTCCCTGATACGAGGCTATACGGAGAGAAAAACATTTCTTTCCAAGAAGCGCGTTCCCGCCGTAACCGGACCCGATACTCATCACAAGATCCTCTTGCGGGAAATGCATAACGTAACGCTTATTCGGGTCCAGTTCTCCAATAGAATGCAGCCCCTTGACAAACCTATCGGTCGATCCAATGCGATCGAGAGTGTTCCTGCCTACTCGCGTCATTATGTACATGCTGACAACGACATATATAGAATCAGTGATTTGAATACACGGCTTTGCGTATGGCGAATCCGGATGTCCCATCATGTACGGAATAACATACAGGGTGCGTCCTTTCATACAGCTGTCGAAAAGACTTGAAACCATTGTCTTGGCTTCCCCGGGTTCCATCCAGTTGTTGTTGGGGCCTGCCTCATCTTTGGTGGGTGTGCAGACGAACGTGAGCTGTTCCGTACGTGCCACATCGTTCGGATGGCTGCGATGCAGAAACGAGTTCGCGAAAGAGCTGTGATTCAGCTCTCTGAATGTTTGCTGGTTACCCGTCTTCTCCGATTCAATACCTGTTCTGATAAGACCTCTCATTTCATCTTCAGTTCCCTGGACCCAGTATACCTTGTCGGGTTTGGTGAGAGCGGCTTGCGCTTCAACCCATTTCTCAACAGCAGTTGACATACACCTTCCTCCTTTTCCCTGCTACAGATCAGCTTCTATGAAAGCGGATCTTGTGTGCTGGTATGTGCGTGAATACTTGTCAGTATCATACCTAATCTAAAAACTGAAGTACAGCTCTGAAATTTCTGTTCCGTTAAGGCGTTTTGTGATACAATACGTCCCTATCCCTCTAACACTTGTTGTTTGCGGATTCGTGGCATAAATAAATCAGGGGTGATGAATATGGGAGACCCGAACAAACGGGGAAAGACAGAAATTCTTATCGTTGAAGATAGTGTGCCGCAGTCGAAAATCCTGAAGAATTCCCTTGAAAAGAATAATTTCCTCGTACATCACACCGCAAACGGCAAGCAGGCCCTCGAGTATCTTGTTGACCACACTCCTGCTGTGATTATAAGTGATGTCATCATGCCCATCATGAACGGATTTGAATTCTGCAAGAGGGTAAAAGCTGATAAAAAATTAAACTCAACTCCGGTGATACTCCTGACGACACTTTCAGAGCCAGAAGACGTGATCAGAGGCCTTGAGAGTGGTGCGGATACCTTCATAACAAAACCATACGATGAGGGGATACTTATTTCGTGTTTAAAGCACATCATCGATAACATAGAGCTCCGAAAGAAGAAGACGACGGACAATGAAGGTATCGAAATAACCTTTGCAGGGAATAAGTATCTTGTTACAAGCGACCGTGTACAAATGCTGGACCTGCTGATTTCCATTTACCAGAATGCCATGCTGAAAACCAGGGAGCTCGAGAAGACCGTCCACGAGCTCCGAAAGGCCAATAAGACAATAACCACACTGAAAGGCCTTATCCCGATATGTTCAAGCTGTAAGAAGATTCGAAACGACCAGGGATATTGGGAACAGATAGAGATGTATATACAAAGCCATTCTGAAGCCGAATTTACGCACGGTTTCTGCCCTGAATGCTCACAAAAGCTCTACCCTAAGCACACCACATAGAAAAATATTATCTGTGAAGTGATTTTTCAGTCTATCTAGTACCGACTTGAATAAATTCCGATCCGTCACCCCGGCGAATACCCCTGCGGGGCACAGGCGCAGTGGTCGAGAAGTCCTCAAAACAACTGGATTCCGGATCGAGTCCGGAATGACGACAAAAGCGGAAACTCTGTGCATCTATTTTTGCAAGTAGATACTAGTTAAGTATGTTGAAGCTTGCAGGAATCTTCTGCTTACATATCGGGCAGACAGGCTCGATGAGAGTATAAACCTTTCCAAATATGTCTACTTCTCTGAAAAATACACCGGGTGCGTCGCATAATTCTTTTTCGCTGAATACCTTTCCGCATTCGCATGTTGGATATACCTGGCGCACTGTGGCCCCGTGAAAAGCCTCGTCCGCATGCCTCGTTACCAGTTGTTTTTCTCTATTTGTCATATTAATAATATAATCCTGTAAGCTTTCTAATGCAACACTCTAAAGGGATTATCGGCACTTGAGGTATTTTGTTAATTGAACTTAGAGTGCTGTCATAACACAAGCTGAAGATGAAGATAGAAGTCCACCGTTGTTCCGGGAACAGAACTCAGGTTTCAGGTGACGGCGATGCAACAGCATTCACAACCTCAGAAAATCTTGAATGTGCTGTTTTGCCGAACTTCTTCACGCATTTTTTTTCTTTCTCTTCTTCTCCAGGCGTGCCTCTTTTTCCTGCTCGTATATGTCTTCAACCAGTGTGCCGACCCTTTCACGCCACCTCGGGTCATTGCGATTCGCCTCAACTTCTTCGTAGAAGTCTGTTATGCTGTGGGTCACTAATTTGTAAGGGTCGTTTTCCGACTCTACATCATAACAGGCATGCCTCAATTCATGACGAAGAATCCTGACCCTGTCCTCGTCAACAATGTGGTCCCAGCATTTCTTATCCAGCGTGATGATGTAATCATACCCTTCGATGACTTCCACCTCGTCTTTTGTAAGGAGCCGTATGAGATCGTTCGTCTTCATAATCTTGCCAAGTACAATCCGTCCACCTGACTTTCTTTTTTTCAAGTCAAACAGCACCTTTATCTTCGCATTCTTCAGTTCGCCGAAATCCTTCGCCTTAATGTCTTTAAGCATCTTTATTACAGCCGGTGTCGCTTCTTCGTACCGCAGCGCCATTATCTAAAACCTCCTCAATGAGTCATTCTCGAGAGACGGGCAAGGTTATCACAATGTTGCGACCGATGCAAGGTTTCGAGCATAATTAAAAATCTTTAAAAAAATGTTGTAATCCGAATTGTTCCGTGGGATAATTAGCGCTAGTTGGAGTTTCGGAAGCACGTTGTTAGTTGTAAGAGCAGATTTTGCAGTCTTCATAACACAGTTCCGTACTCTCCCACATTCTAAAAAAGGAGGAATTATTAATATGGCGCAGGGAACTGTGAAGTGGTTCAACGAGTCCAAGGGTTTTGGTTTCATCACCAATAACGAAGGCGGCGACGTGTTCGTGCACTACTCAGCCATTACGGGCAACGGTTTTAAATCGCTGGCCGAAGGCGAGCAGGTAACTTTTGACGTTGTGAACGGTCCGAAAGGTCCGGCAGCAGCAAACGTAACAAAAGGCTAAGACCACAAAGCGGGTCCGTTTTATCGGGCCCGCTATTATTTTATATTTCTAAGTTATAACGAACCTCAGCTACTCGGTCTCTACTTCTGCTTTCCAACTTTACGTATTCCCTGCAATCGTTACGGTAAAACGCCATTCCGTCGAGAAATGTATGCCCTTGCGTGCTGTGAGCGCACCAGTGATCGCCAAAAGGCTGGTGAGGAGACCAGATCTTCACTATTCAGGTAACGCCTCCTTTACAAGGGTACGTTCATTCAAGCAGTGACCTTTTCACGAGTGTCTCTGCTATACGGATTTTATACGCATTCTTGCTTAAAGGCTGCGCGTACTTAAGAGCGAGTTTGCCGGCCTGATACGCCGTGTTTTCGTCAAGACGCTTTCCTTTGAGAAACTCCTCGGCATCGTATGCCCGCAGAGGCTCCGGGGCTACCGCCCCAAGTACTATACGCGCATACCTGCAGGTCCCATGATCCACATTCAGAACCGATGCCAGGCTTACAACCGCAAAATCAACCGGTTTTCTTATCGTGAACTTCTCATATTTCTGGATGGTTCCATCCGCGGGCTTGGGGACTGAGATTTCTTTGATCAATTCATCAGACTCCAGGATATTTGATGCGGTTGCCGTTGCTTTAAAAAACTGTTCCGCAGATATAGCTCTTTTTGAGGTTACGATCGTTGCATCGAGTGTAACAAGCGCCAGCGCCAAATCTGATGGTGCAACCGCCAGACATGCGCAATGAAAGCATCTGGAGGCTTCGGTCTGGATCTGATCCGTGGTTACATCCTGCACATCTTCTACCTTGATGCTGTGCGTGCGTTCGCTTACGGGCAATACCATTGCATGCAGGCGCGGAATTTCCTGTAAAGCGGATTGTGTGGAATACGCGTGCACAAAGGGTTCTCTTGTTGGTGAGTCTTTGTCCTTGAGTAGTTTACGTATCTGTGTTACCGCTTCGCGTGCGGACGAGACAGCCTGAATCACGGTGGATGGGCCAGTCACATTATCGCCTGCGGCAAATACATTTTTCATTCCCTGGATTCT
>CAYYLU010000044.1:17087-19006 GCA_964472475.1 uncultured Syntrophus sp.
TAAATCGCGGCATTCGAGACATACCAGATGGACATCCCGCATTCCCGATCTTTTTGCCGTTCTTGCTGCATCTATGGCGACACTGCCTCCTCCAATCACAATTATGTTCTTACCGAGCGGGACCTTTTCCCCGGAATTGATCGATTTAAGGTAATCAATCGCGTGAATGACTCCTTTTGCCGTTTCTCCGGGAACGCCTAGTTTCAGAGCATTCCACGTACCACCGGCGAGCAGTACGGCGTCAAAAGTCGACGTCAGCTTCTTTATGGAGACGTCTTTACCTACGTTGATACCGAGTTTGAATGTGATCCCCATACTTTCAAGGGCGCTGATCTGCTTTTTGACGATCTTTTTCGGAAGACGGAAGGGGGGGATGCTAAAGCGAAGCATGCCGCCGGCTTCACCTGCTTTCTCAAAAACCGTAACTGCATGGCCTGCCTGTCGAAGGTAGTAGGCTGCCGTCAGTCCCGCCGGTCCTGAGCCTATTACAGCTGCCTTTTTGCCTGATTCTGCAGCTGGTTTGACGTAGAAGCGCTTTGTGTTGTTGAGTATATAGTCGCCTAGGCCGCGTTCTATACAGTTGATGCCGACCTCTTCGTCGAACTCTTTTCTGTTACAATGAGGTTCGCAGTAGACCGGACATATTCTCCCCGTTACTGCCGGTATTGGATTTGTGGTGAGCAGTAACCGGGCAGCTTCATCAAAATTGCCTTCACGCACACTACTGAGGTACGTCGGGATGTCGGTGCCTGCCGGACAGTGGCTTGTGCAGGGGTACTGAGTCATGGCGGCCCCTCCGAATATGGAATGGTATCTGTTGTCCCCACCCAGTGCACTGCATATTTTGCCGCCTTTACGTAAACACGTAATCGGACCACCGATCTGCGCCGGATACCGGTAATACCAGCACCTGACGTCCTGCGCCAGGTTTCCGCCTATGGTGGCCATATTTCTGACGTGCGGACTGGCCACGGAATGTGCTGCTTCTGCCAGCAGAGGATAGTCCTGCTTGAGCTCGTCAGAAGAGGCTATATCGGAGAGTTTCGTAAGTGCACCTATTTTGAGTATGTTCCGATTGCTCTTTATATATTCCAGACCTTCTACAGTCTTTAGATTTATGACGGCTTCGGGATACACGGGGAGACATTTGTCTCTCATGGCGCCAAGAAGATCGGTGCCTCCCGCATTTATCTTTGCTGTTCCACGGTATTTGCCGAGAAGGTCTACTGCTTCCTTGATAGACTGTGCGTTATGATGTTTGAACGGTTTCATTCTTTGCCTCCATCTCTTGAGCCGAGTGTCTGCAGGATTCTATCGGGTGTGGCAGGGTACTCATGCAGCCATTTCCCTATTGCATTGGAAACTGCCATTAGTACTGCTGAAGGTCCCGGCGATGTTGCTATTTCTCCGACTCCAACTGCGTGGAACCTGTGACTCGGAAATGGTGTCTCCAGAACTATATTGTCAATTTCAGGCAGCTCACTGAAGGTACGCCATTTGTAATCGATCATATTCGCATTCATGATCTGTCCTGTTCTGCGATCAAGAATTGTCTCTTCAAAGATTGCGCTGTCGATGCCGGCAGAACCGAAGCAGCCGTTGAGCTGGCCCTGCAGTCCCGGAGGATCGATGATCTGTCCGACGTCGGTTGCGTTCACCACCCGTATCAGCTCCACCTTGCCTGTCTCTGTGTCGACCTCGACCTCAACAAAACACATCATGCAGTTGCACATGGTAAAATCAGGCTCGAACCGGCCGTACCCGAGGATGGTTTTGTCATTTCCCATGGCATGCCATTTCATTCGCTTATCGGGATTGGTTTTCACAAAAATGACGCCGTCCGCCGTGTCCAGTTCATCCGGGGTAACACCGAGCTTTGGTGCGGCTATCTCGAGGAGTTGCCGTTTTGCGTCTTCAGC
>CAYYLU010000045.1:0-16028 GCA_964472475.1 uncultured Syntrophus sp.
CTCCTTATTTTACCTTCTCCGTTTCTGGAGGTTTGGCTTCCTGTTTAGTCACTGCGCCTGAAGCGACCCTAACCTGTACGCCGGGCCGCACCTTTTGGAGCCCTTCAATGATAACCCGATCTCCAGTCTTCAGACCCGAAGACGCGAACCATTTATTGCCCACGGCACGGTCGGCTGAAACCATTCTCTGGTCCACTTTTCCGTTTTCGTTTACCACGAGTACATAGGCATTCCCCTTAGGGTCACGTGAAACCGCTTCCTGAGGGACTAAGATCGCGTTTTCCACTACGCCTTCCTGAATCACCGCTCGTGCGTACATGCCGGGTAGTAAAACATGTTTCTGATTTGGGAATACCATTCTGAGAGTAAATGAACCCGTACTGGGGTCCACAGTGACATCGGAGAACTTGAGGGTTCCGTCAGATGCGTACACCGTCCCATCTTCAAGTATCAACTTCACACGTGTTCGGCCCGCCGCATCGCTCTTGAGCCGCCCTGCTGCTACACTCTTCTGAAGAGCCAGCAAGCTGGCGCTCGATTGCGTTACATCAACGTAAATAGGATTTATCTGCTGTATGGTGGTAAAAGACATCGGCTGGTATGCCGTTGCAAGTGCCCCGACGGTAACATTCGATTTTCCAACGCGCCCGCTGATGGGTGCGGTGATGGCTGCGTGAGCGAGATTGATGCGGGCGTTCTCCATCGCTGCTTTCTGGGCAGCTATCTCGGCTTCTGCCTGCTTCAGCGCCCCAAGGGCATCATCATATTCCTGTTTGCTAACGGCATTGACCGCAACAAGTTCTTTGTACCTCTGGACCCTGCTGCCGACAGATGCGGCATTCGCTTCAGCCCTTGCCAGAGCAGCCTTTGAACCGTTGTACGCCGCCTCATAAGGGGCCGGGTCGATCTGGTACAACTGTTGGCCTGCCCGGACATCATCACCTTCGGTGAACAGGCGTTTCTGAATAATTCCGTTTACCTGCGGCCTGACTTCGGCTATCAGGTAGGCAGACGTTCTCCCGGACAATTCCGTGGTAATCGGCATACGCACGGTCTTCATCACTTCAACAACCACCTCGGGCATGCCCGCCTGTGGAGATTTTTTCGGTTTACAGGCAGCCACACTAAAACAAACAAGCAACAAGATAATGTAAAAGATGATTGAATTTCTTATCTTCGTTTCCACAAGCGCTCCTATACTGGGCTTAACTCCGTATTAGTCTATTTTGTTGAAAGACAGCCTCTGAAAAACACATCCGCTATTAAGGTCGTGTGACCTGAATACGGGCGTTTTTCGGGATCTCCAATCCAGTTGAAGAGGAAGCCATCCATAAGTCCTCCAAGCGCTACAGACAATTGGTACGAGTTAAACTTCCTTATTTTTTTGAGACGAATCCCTTTTTCTAAAACAAAAGCAACCTTCTTTAATTCTTTTTCGTGAATTCGTCGTATGGTATTGCCAAAACCGTTCACATCATGAATGTTGATTTGGTTCTGAGTCTCAGCAAACAAAAGTCGTATAAGCGGAAGGTTTTCTTTAAATATTCCAATCTTCGCGTCAATGTAGTTTCTGACTATATTCTCGACTTCAGCATCCGCTGAAAGCACCTCATCTACTACATTGAAGGCTTCTTCCGCTTTCTCGATCATTATCGCACCATACAGTTCTTCTTTGCTTTTGAAAAGTTTATAGAGAGTTCCGATACTAAATTCTGTACGTGCAGCAATCTCATTCATTGAAACATTGTGAAACCCTTTTTTGGTAAAAAGCTCCAGTGCGTCAGAAAGGATCTGTTTTCGGTGGTTAAGCTTTTCCCGTTCACGACGGGTAGGTCTTACTGCCTCCATTGTTAACACCTCCTGAACAAATACTCACAAATTATAATGCTATTATAGATTGTGAATATATATTCATTTTATAATAAATTTACTCAATTGATCAAGTATTGTGGTGATTAAGCACTTGTATCAGGAGTTTGTAAAGTGGAATGCCTCTGGCTATCTGAAGCTATTTCGAGTCTTCGGCGGTCACATACGTGATGCCGAGCACGCCCGGGCCTGTATGAGAGGTTATTACCGCCCCTATCTTGCATCGCTGCAAAACGGAGACATTCGGGATCCGCGCTACACGACTCACAAATCCGGTGGCAAGATCCGTATTATCTGATTCCGCTATAATAACGTTTAACCGTTCTCCGGCCGCGGCTTCTTTTTCGATAAGCTCGACGTACCTGTTAATCAGCCTCTCTGTTGTTCGTATTTTTTCAACCGGGTTAATTGCGCCGTCAATCAGTTTCATCAAAGGCTTGATCTTCATGAGCGTGCCAAGAAACGCCTGAGCCTTGCCAATACGTCCGCCACGGTGGAGGTAGTCCAGTGAATCAACCGAAAAATACGTTTCTATGGTTACCACTAATTTTTTTGCATACTGTACAACTGTCTCGAATGATTCACCCTGCCGTATCTTCCCGGCACACAGATGAAGAAAGAGTGCAAGTCCCAAGGAAGCCTGTTTGGAATCAATGACTTCAATAGCTGCATCAGGAAACTGCGATGCGGCAAGTGAAGCTGATTGAAAAGTTCCGCTTAGTTTCGAAGACAGATGTATGGACAGCACCGGCTCGTTCTTTTCGACAAATGGTCTGTAAATATTGACAAAATCCTGAGGTGACGGCTGAGACGTGGTGGGGAAATCCCGAGATTTTTTTAGCAGTTCGTAGAATGCCTCCGGGGCAACGTCATAAAAATCCCGCCATTTTTCTTCACCCAACTGTATGGTAAGCGGAACCATTCCGATATCAAATTGCCTATACAGTTCTTCAGTGAGATCTGCTGTGCTGTCCGTTATAATTTTCATCATGGCTACCTTTATTCCACAGAAACTATATAAGGCGCATACGGTTGGCCGCCATAGTAAAGCTCAACTTCTATATCCGCGTACAATTCTTTCAATATATTCTGGAGGCGCTCTGCCTCCGGTTGTTGCACAAAACTCCCGTAGTATATCGTGATTATCTCAGTGGAGGGTCCTATCATGGCTGAGATAAGCCCCTTTACGGCATCCTCCTGACCGGTACACGAAATCCGCACTTTGCCGTCGTATATGCCTATAAGGTCACCCGCAGTCACCTGTACGTCCGATTGAACGGCATCCCGCGAGGCAACGGCTACCTCACCGGTCTTGATGTGCCCGAATGCTTCCGACATTCTCACTATATTTTCCTCCGGCGCCGAATCATCCATGTACGCGAGCAATGATGAGAGCCCTTCGATTACTGAACCCGTCCTCAATACCGTCACGCGCTTCGGTGTCATCTGCGCGGCCTGAATTGCCACAGGATATATATTCTTATGATTCGGGAGGATAACAACATCCTGCGAGGCAACCATTTCTACAGCAGCTATAAGGTCTGAAGTGCTTGGATTCTGCGTTGGCCCTCCATCAACAACCATTTCAGCTCCCGCGTTGTAGAAAAGCTCTTTCAGCCCATCACCAAGCGCCACAGATATCACGGATGTGTGCTTCGCGTTGTTGGACTCCTGAAAACGCGCTGTATGCTGAATGAGCATATCATCCACCTTAATAGATGACACCTGTCCCAGACCCGAAGCGTATTTCAGTATGTCTTCAGGCGTCCCTGTGTGGATATGCACCCTTGCGAGATGTGTATCACCTACCACAACGAGTGAATCCCCCATAGAAGCCAGCGTATTTCTGATATCATCTTCAGAAATCCTGCTTCCTTTGAGTATAAATTCCGTACAGTACCGAAACTTCAGCGGTACCATATTCTCTTCGGAGACTGTCCCGAATGTCGGCTCACTGGCCGTGGCAACGTCCGCATCCGCCACATTTATGCCCTGTACAAGATGGAATATGCCCTCGAGAAACAACGCAAGTCCCATGCCTCCAGCATCAACCACGCCTGCTTCCTTCAATTTTGGCAGAAGAAGAGGGGTCCGCTCGACTGAGGACCGGGCCGATGCAGCCATTGTCTCTATGAGCACTGCAAGGTCACGATTATCTCTGACAACTTCACGCGCGCTGTCGGATACGTCCTGAATAACCGTCAGAATGGTCCCTTCAGCGGGGCGCAGGATTGCCTTTCTCGCTTTTTCGCCTGATAATGCGAAAGCAGCTGCAAGATCTTCGGCAAGCATTCGATCTCTTCCTTGTATGCTGTTTGCGAGACCTGAAAATATCTGTGCGAGGATGATGCCTGAATTTCCACGTGCGCCCATGAGAGCGCCCCATGCTGCTGCCTTTGCAACAGACTCCAGCGAAGTCTCCTTAAGAACATCCATTTCGCGCACAGCCGCAATCAGTGTACTTGACATGTTTGTCCCGGTATCACCATCGGGAACCGGAAAAACATTAATCCTGTTTAAATGATCTCTATTTTTTATAACTCGGTCTGCACCGGCTGAAACGATCTGCCTGAATCTTTTGCCGGTTACGTGGAGAATTGGCATCCCTGATCACGCTCCTAACATAGGAACAGAGTATAGTATATTCTTTGTTTCAGGACAAGATTTGCATTTAATTTCACAATGGATACGGAGGAAACACCCAACCTAACTACATTCTATCTTAAGACAAGTATTGTGACACCAAGCAGTTCAATGAGAACTCAATCGAACACTCCGTCTCTGACAAGATCAGCGAATTCCTCATCGGACATACCCAGTATGCCTGTGCATATACAGTCGTTGTGCTGCCCCAGACAGGGAGAGGTCCGAATACGCGGAGGTGTTCCTTTTAACGTAAAGGGTGGATTCGGATGACCGAAAACACCTATGACCGGATGCTCCATAGGGATAAGAAATCCTCTGCTCTTCAGGTGTTCATCTTTATCGATAAGATCTTCCATAGTCTGAACAACACCGGCAGGCACACCGTGTTCCTGAAGCAGTGACATAATCTGTTCTGCCGTATACCGGAGTGTCCATTCCGAAATAATTGTTTCCAGTGCATCCTCATTCCTTTTTCTATTCTCCAGAGTATCGAATCTGGCGTCGCTCGATAATTCCATATTCCCTAGAGCCATGCAAAAAGATTTCCATTCTTCGTCAGTAAAAACGGCAATGGCGCACCACCTGTCATCACCGGCACATGGAAATACGCCATGCGGTGACGCGTAAGAGATTCGATTTCCGGTTCGCGTCCGGAGATTTCCATTTAACTGCCAGTCGAGAACCGCGGGCGTATTCTGATGGATGCACAACTCCAGCATACTTGCATCTATATATTGACCTTTGCCGGTTCGCCGCCGGTAATCAACCGCTGCGGCAATGGCAGTCGCAACAAACAGCGGCATAATTGAATCTCCATATGGTACATTCGGTCCAACGGGTCCTCTGTCCGGCCAACCCGTTTGCTCCAGATAGCCCGAGAGGGATGCCCCGCTGCCGTCTATGCCGCGCTGATTCGTGAGCGGCCCCGTTTGTCCGTATACACTTGCTTCCGCCATGATAATGTCCGGCTTGACAGTCCTCGCAAAACTGTACCCCAGGCCGAGCTTATCCAATGTGCCGGGCGCAAAATTGGCGTTGATCACATCTGCCCAGAGAATCAGCTTTTCTATTATACCGCGAGAACGGGGATGTCTCAGATCAAGACTCATACTGTATTTTGACGTATTCAGATGGGTAAACCAGGGCTTGTCGTCAGGGTTGTTCGCCTGAGACATCTTGACCGCACGGTTCGATCGTGCTATGTCCAGATGCGACATCGATTCCAGTCGGATTACTGTGGCACCGTAGTCGGCCAGAAATTTCGTTGCAGAGGCACCTGCAATAGCCCATCCGAAATCGAGCACCTTCAATCCGGCCAGTGCTGAGCATTCCGGCTTGCAGATGTTAATCTTTTCCACGTCAGGTGCGCTATATGACTTGGAACTGGAGACATCGTTTCCGTTCTTCAACTCACGCAGTATCTCCTCCGTGTGTTCCCCGGCACGCGGAGCCCTCCGGCGAACCACATTCTCTGTTTCCGTCGAGACAAAAAACCGGTTCGGGATGCGCACGGGCCCGGTAGATTCAGAAATGGACATATCAGTCCAATACTCACGGACCTTCAAATGATCGTTTTCAAGCACATCTGCCGGGGTGTTGATGCTGCACGCCTCTATGCCCCGTCTCAATCCTTCTTCAGTAAGTTCTTTTTTTGTGTGCCCCAGGAAGAACGCAGCAATCGCTTTTTGATGCGCGTCAATTACAGTCCTAGGGACCGTTGCCATATCATGTTCTTCCCAGTTTTCTATCTCTCTCAATGGATTCTCGAGTCCATCATCATCGATCCATTTTGATATTGCCCTGTTCGTTGGCGCCGCGACACGTCCTCCTCCGTAAAGCCAAAATACGTACCCGTCTTTACACTGCCAGATCCATTGGGTTGAACGGGCACCGACTGTGCGAATTACACCGTTGCGCTGTATGAGTCTCCTGTCGAATTCCCACACAATCAAGTTGGAGTGCACCCTGCTCGCGGCGACCTCCTGAAGAGATATATCTACCTGCTGTCCCTCTCCGGAGCGCTGCTTATGGTAATAAGCTATCAAGGTGCCCAAAGCCGCGGCAGCACCGCTATGAAAATAGATTGAATCAGGGCCTTCCTTCACGGGCGCACGGTCGGCGTGACCGTTTGTGAGCAGCACACCGCTCATTGCTGAGGCAATCAGTTCGCTCCCTTTGTACCTGCTATAAGGTCCGTTTTGCCCAAACGGTGTAATGGACGTAACGATGATCCCGGGATTGATAGACCTCAGAGAATCGTATCCCAGGCCAATGCTTTCGAGATATCCGGGAGCATATGATTCAAGTATGAAATCGGACGTGTGGACAAGTTCCCGAAAAATCAGCTTTCCCTCAATGGTTTCTAAGTCAAGCTCCATACTGCGTTTGTCCGTGTTAAAGGCCTGCCAATAAAGACTATCCTTCGTATGCTTATCGCCACTAAAAAAAGGCGGTATTAGCCGGGCAGGATCTCCACCTGGTTTTTCAATCTTTATTGTATCAGCTCCCATCGAAGCCAATATTTTTCCGCAAACAAGACCCATCTGGCCCGTAAGATCAAGCACACGAAAACCACTCAGCAAACCTTCACGTATTGTCATCTATGGTTATTCCTCTCTGTTATAACTCCGTCAACAGGTTAAAGGTGCAAGGTAAAAGGGGAAAGGTTAAGGATTTGAAGTTCAAAATCTTTTCCTTGTTGCTTTTGTCTTTACCTTTGACCTTGAACCTTTTGCCTTTATCCTCTACTTCCCTTCGAACCTTGGTTTTCTCTTCTCGATGAATGCATCAATTCCTTCCGTGCGATCGCGCGAGGTTCTCAGCTTTGGAAAGATCATGTCGATCAGACTTTGCCCGAATGATCCGGGTGATTCGACGAACTTCTTGAAATACTGTTTGTATGCCTGCACATGTTTCGGTGCACCTTCGCAGACCATCGTCGCAAGCTCCGTTGCCCGCTCCATCAGCTCCTCATGCGGCACCACTTCGCTCACGAGCCCCATGCGCATCGCCTGTTCTGCGTCGAGATGTTTTCCGGTAAGAACCATGTACATCACGTTGCCTAAAGCCATCTGGTACGTATAAGTATTAGGATAACGAGCGGTGAGACCCCGCTTCACTACGGGTACACCAAATTTCGCACGTTCCGAGCAGATACGAAAATCGCAGAACATAACCGCGCAGTTAAACCCGGACGCCATGCAGTAACCGTCAATAGCGGCAATGAATGGCTTCGGGCAATTTTCCATTGCACGGTACGTCGGGAAGATTCCATAACTCTGGTGCAATCTTTTTACCCGCTCTTTCAGATCGCCTCCCGCAGAAAAGTTACCTCCCGCTCCGCTAATCACGCCACAGAGCAGATTGTCGTCGGCTGTATAGTCTTTCACGGCTTCTTCAAGTAAATCGTATACCTCCTGACTCATCGCGTTCATCTGGTCAGGCCGATTGAACGTGAAAAACGCAATCGGGCCCTTTTTCTCATAAAGCACAACGGGGTTTTCCAACATCATCGCTCCTTTCTAGTACAAGGTTGAAGGTCCAAGGTTAAAGGAACAAGGTTCAAAGATTTGCCTTTACCTTTTTGCTTTTGTCTTTACCTTTGACCTTCAACCTCGTACCTTTCACCTTTATTATTTTCCCTCAAACTTCGGTTTTCTCTTCTCAAGGAATGCATCGAGCCCCTCGGTACGATCCCGTGAAGTCCGCAGCTTTGGAAAAATCATATCGACAAGACTTTGTCCGAAGGATCCGGGTGATTCAACAAACCTTTTGAAGTACTGTTTATAGGCCTGCACATGTTTCGGTGCTCCTTCACAGACCATCGTCGCAAGTTCGGTTGCACGTTCAATGAGTTTTTCATGCGGCACCACTTCGCTCACGAGCCCCATGCGCAATGCCTGCTCTGCATCAAGGTGTTTGCCGGTAAGCATCATGTACATAACGTTTCCCAGTGCCATTTGATAGGTGTAAGTATTTGGATATCGGGCGGTCAGTCCCCGTTTCACAACGGGAACACCGAATTCAGCACGTTCGGTGCAGATACGAAAATCGCAGAACATTACGGCGCAGTTAAACCCGGAAGCGAGACAATAACCATCGATAGCAGCAATAAATGGTTTTGGACAATCCTCCATCGTACGATATGTCGGGAAGATTCCATAGCTTTGATGCAGCCTCTTTACTTTCTGTTTAAGGTCGCCGCCGGCCGAAAAATTCCCTCCCGCTCCGCTGATCACGCCGCAGAGCAGGCTCTCATCTGCTGCGTAGTCTTTTACCGCATCCTCCAACGCATCCATCACTTCTTGACTCATCGCATTCATCTGTTCCGGTCTGTTAAACGTAAAGAACGCAATCGGCCCCTTCTTTTCGTATATCAATATACTATCTTCTGACATAATCAATCCCTCTTCTGTTTTCCTTTGTTACTTATTCCGGCTTCAGGCCGCGAACACGATGGCTGAAGGTAAAAGGTGCCCGGTTTCACGTCTGTTACTTATCCAGCCACACATCTGCGGGTGTCCACATTGCATTCGCGGGGGTACCATTCAAACCGTGATTGTGAACGTACTTCTGCTGCGCGACAAAATCGTATCTGCAAAGCAGTGTTATCTGCAGCGCATATTTGTCTATCATGAGTTTCATGATTTCCTTGGTCCATTTCGCCTTTCCGGCAAAATCCGGCGCCGCAATAGCATTCTCAATTGCCTTTTTGTAATCCGGGGGTGCCGCCATAAACGCATAATCCTGGCCGTCACCCGCATAAATTGCGGACATTACCCCGGGTACATCGGGGTTTGGCGACACACGGTTCATGATCAAACCTTCCCACTTGCCTCCAAGAGTCGCTATTTGATCATATCTTCCCTTTTGTGCAGGATCGAGATCGGCATCAATGCCGACGGCACGGAGATATCCCTGCACAGCGGTAAAAAGTTCGTCTTCCTGCGGATTCTGCCTGTAGATGATTTTTGTTTTGAATCCGTTAGGATATCCCGCCTGTTTCAGGAGTTCTTTTGCCTTTGCGAGATTATACGGATATCCCGCAACGCCTGGATTGTAGCCCCAATGCCCCTTATATATAAACTGGTTTGCGGGCTCGCCCTCCCCCCTGAATACAGTCTTCACAAGGGCCGCTGTATCAATTGCATGCTGCGCCGCCTGTCGCACCCGAATATCGGCCCATGGTGACTTTGAATTTGCCGAATCGCCGATGAGACCTACCGACCCGGAACCCACTTTGCCGCGCGCGATTATCAGACCGGATTTTTCCAGATCCGCAACGTCCTTGGCTGCTATTGTGGCAGAGATATCGACCTCGCCAGCCTTGATACTCATGACTCTGGTGCCCGCGTCAAATATCGGCGTCCATACAATCTCATCGAGATATGGTTTTCCCTTCTGCCAGTAGCCCGGGAACTTCTTCCAGACAGTTCTTGTGTCTTTTTCCCAACTCACAAATTGGAACGGACCTGTGCCGATTGGGTTTTTCGCACACCATTCAACACCGTTCTTCTTACACCCCGTCGGCGACACCATCATACCCAATCCCTGGGCAGAAAGCTGACTTATGATCGTTGAATCCCATTCTGTGAGATTTACACGAACGGTATATGGATCAATAACATCAACGGATTTGAATTTCTCGGTACCCATTTGTTTCGCGGCCATTGACTGTTCCAAATTCCACTTGACCGCTTCGGAATCGAAATCAGTACCATCGTGAAATTTGACACCTTTTCTCAGAGCAATAGTCATGCTCTTGTTCTTCGCGTCATCCTTTCTGCTGAGCGCAAGCCATGGCGTTACTTTGCCGTCCTTGTCGAATCGGAAAAGCGTTTCAACTCCGGGACATACATGCCGCACCCCTCCGGCAGTGAGCAGCTTCGCCGGATATCCGATGGAGGCACCGTCGGAAACATCTGCTATGCGCAGAGTACCACCATATTTTGGTGCCTTAGCCGGCGGATTGGCCGCAAACAATTGCACACTGAAACACATCGTCAACAGGAACAAAACCAGAAGAGACAGGGTATTGATTATCTTTTTTTTACCTTTCTTCATAACTTCCTCCCCTCATTTTACTGGTCGGCTGGTCGCCATACTTCCGGGAATTAACGGGCCGGCCATAATTTCGTTGACATGTTCCCACAGTACAAATATAATGTCAATAAAATAATTATGTTGTCTATATGGCAAACATTGACCGGGAGGTATACGCAATGAATACAAACAATTCCGAAAGCTTACGATACAAAACTGTCAAGGATTTGGCGAATATCATTCAGTTGTTTGAGGACCGTGGCGGTGAAGAACAGAGTGTGATGGATATTGCACGCTCGCTGAAAATGCTCCCAAGTAAGGCCTCGCGGCTGCTCAAAAGTCTTGAGGCCGAGGAGTTTTTTGAAAAAAGCATCACGACGGGCAAGTATAGTCTTGGTATCCGATTTCTCCAACCTGGTCTGCTCTACGTGTTCAATCACCCTCTCCGAAGAATCATTCTTCCCCATCTTGAGCATATGGTACACGAATTAAATCTGCCAGCGGGATGGGCTATCTTCAGGAACAACAGAATTATTGTAATCGACCGCTTCCCTTCTGGAAAAAGATCCATTGTGAGCCGGGTGGGATCTAATGTACCGGTCCACTCATCTTCATATGGCAAGCTCTTTCTCTCCTACCTGTCTGCAAACGAGCAGAAAAGGCTGATCAACTCAATTACATATGTGAAGTATACTCCGGCTACCATTACGGATGCCAAAAGGATGCGAGACGAGATTAGTCAGACACGGCAACGAGGTTATGCCGTGGATCTGGGTGAAACGGCACCGGATATAAGCAGTATAGCGGCCCCTTTGTTCAGTGAAAGAAATGGTCTTGCAGCCGCATTATCCGTATCGATATATAAAGCCAAACCGGACCAGGCATTTTTGAAGAAGACCGTAGCGTATCTTACGGATCGGGCAAGGTTCATATCACGTCAGCTTGGATATCGCGGACATCTTGAGCTTTAAAGATCGCAGGCTGCTCGCATCTAAGCGGGGGTCAGCGCCTCCATTGTGCCGGAGTGACTCTTTGAAGATGCAACATGGCGGTTGCTGTTCTATGGAAATCTACATCGCAGGAAGTCGTAGACGGTGCAGGGCAGGAAGATTCCGGATCCCATGCCACTGACTCTCAACTGCACCCGACATCCGCTAAGTCACTTGCAAAAAGACCCCGGGAAATCTACTTCTGAAAACATTCAGCCGGCAAACAAAAAGGCCGGCAACACACCGGCCTTTTTGTTCTGTTACCTTATTTGATCTAGAGTTTAAACAAAAGGTCGGTATAGGTCGGCACCGGCCACACATCCCTCGGGACGAGCATCTCAAGCGCATCCACATCCGCCCTCAACTTTGACATGGCGGTGAATACCTGGTCACGGTACATCTCTGATTTCTTAACAGTATCCTTGACTGCCTGTGCTTTGGCAACTGCCGTTTCCAATTTCGTGAGATTAGCGTAGGCAGACTTCAACAATGTATTCAATTGCTTCAGCAGATCCTGCTGAGCCACGACTGGAGCTTTCAATGATTTAAGACTGCGTACAGATTCGGCAAGAAAGGTTACATACTCAATTGCCGCCGGAACGAATTGCTTCTTTGTCATGTCAATCGCGATGAGAGCCTCGATATTTATTTGTCTTCCATAGGCTTCAGTGTATATCTCATACCGTGAATGAAGCTCCTTTTGTGAAAGCACGCTGTATTTCTCAAAAAGTTTGAATGCCTTTGGTGTAACAAATGCTTTCAGAGCGTCTACCGTATTTCCCACGTTCGGCAGGCGTCTTTTTTGGGCTTCCTTTACCCATTCATCCGAATAGTTGTTTCCATTGAATATTATTCTGCTGTGTTTCTTGTATGCCTCACGGATAATTGCTGTTGCTTCGGCATTCTTATCTGTTGCTCTCTCGAGCCGATCTGCAATCTCATCAAACGCCTCAGCAGCAATCGTGTTGAGAGCCACGTTTGAACCTGCTATAGACTGTGCTGAGCCGACCATCCTGAATTCGAATTTATTACCGGTAAAGGCAAATGGAGATGTTCTGTTGCGGTCGGTATTGTCTTTTGGAATTACGGGGAGCGTATCAACGCCCACGTTCATGAACTGTTTCCCGCGTGCCGATATTTTTTGTCCCTTTGAAATACTCTCCAGGATTTCCGTCAGTTCTTCACCCATGAAAATGGATATTATTGCCGGAGGAGCTTCATTTGCGCCAAGACGGTGATCATTTCCCGCAGTTGCACATGTTGCTCTCAGTATGTCGGCATGAGTATCAACCGCTTTCAATAGCGCGCTGACAAAAACGAGAAATTGCAGGTTATCGCCAGGTGTATGCCCGGGCTCAAGCATATTGATTCCGTCATCGGTCGAAAGAGACCAGTTGTTGTGCTTGCCTGAACCGTTGATACCCGCATACGGCTTCTCATGCAGGAGACAAACCAGATCGTGTCTCAAAGCCACCTTCTGCATGGTTTCCATTACGAGCTGGTTGTGATCGGTGGCGATATTTGTTGTGCCGAAGACCGGCGCCATTTCATACTGCGCGGGCGCGACTTCGTTATGCTGAGTTTTGGAGGAAATGCCCATTTTCCATAACTCACAATTCAGATCGGCCATATACGCGGAGACTCTGTCTTTGATCGATCCAAAATACTGATCTTCCAGTTCCTGTCCTTTCGCGGCAGGCGCTCCGAAAATCGTACGCCCGGACAGCATCAGATCGATGCGCTCCAGGTAAAATTTCTTGTCGACAAGAAAGTATTCCTGTTCCGGTCCGACGGTCGATATAACTGAGTTCGACTTTTTATTTCCGAGTGCCCTCAGAACTCTAAGCGCCTGTTTGGAAACCGCCTTCATTGACCTGAGCAACGGTGTTTTCTTATCAAGCGCTTCTCCATAATAGGAATAGAATGCCGTCGGAATAGTCAGTGTCACATTGCCGCCTACGTCCGTTTTGAGAAAGGCAGGTGAAGTACAATCCCATGCGGTATAGCCCCTCGCTTCAAAAGTGGCACGCAATCCGCCGCTCGGGAATGATGACGCATCAGGCTCACCCTGGATCAATTGTTTGCCGGAAAATTCGAGAACAACTCCTCCGTCATCGGTCGGTGAAATAAAAGAATCGTGTTTCTCTGCAGTAATGCCGGTAAGCGGTTGAAACCAGTGCGTATAGTGAGTCGCTCCTCTTTCTATAGCCCAGTCTTTCATTGCGTTCGCGACCACATCTGCGACTTCAGGCTTCAAAGAAGTGCCTTTTTCAATGGTTTCCCTGAGTGCCTTATATGTTTCTGCCGGCAGCACCTGTCTCATCACCTTGTCATTAAATACATTGGAACCAAAAATTTCTGTGAGCTCCATTAGACTCCTCCTTTGTCACAAATATATAATTTTAAACACCTTTTGTACATAACAGAATACACAAAATCTCCTGTCTTCTCCGGAGACGTTTTGTGGAAACTGTGAATGCCATGCTACCCTGTAGCCCAAATAGGGCATCTGAGTCCAAGGCATTGACTCTATTGAACCGCTTTGTTCGGTATTCTTGTAAACCTCTCGTTGACCTTGAGAGATTGGGCACACCAATGTGCTGTGGATGTCTTATTATAACGCAGTCCCCGTGCTGTTTACAACAAAAAACGTTGAGTCGTCCGCTCGTTGAGTCATCGGGTCATCCGGTCGTTGGGCCATAAGCCGGCACAGGTAAAAGGTTAGGAAAAGCCTTTCCAGCTTTGCATCGGGTCTACCTCTCCGCTTTATCTCTCACCTTTTACGCTTTACCTTAACCACCTTCTTTTCTCACTCTCAGAACTCAACTGTCCCTGCAAGGGGGAACCAACAACTCCGAACACCTTTATTCCTTATCACTCCGAACTGTCTCTATTGTTCACCGTCTTTACCCTATCGCATCACAGGAACGTTCTCCAGTCCTGATTCGCACACATTCTGCAAGCTCAAGAACAAAAATTTTTCCGTCACCCGTCTCGCCCGTACGGGCACCCTTTATAATGGCATTTACAGTCGGCTCAACGAAGGCTTCATTGACTGCTATTTCCAGGCGCACCTTGCGGAGGAGATTGCCCATCTCTTTCACTCCTCGGTAAACCTCGGTTATGCCCATTTGTCTGCCGTGCCCCAGCACCTCATTGACGGTAATAAGATTCACATCGGCCTTATACAGTTCCTGCTTAACTGCCTCAAGTCTATCCGGTTTTATGATTGCTATAACAAGTTTCATAATTGAGCCCTCCTTATTCCATAATGGTATACGCATTCTCATGGTGCTGCGTGAGATCAAGTCCAATGACTTCATCTTTTTTGGGTACTCTCACCTTTATAAAGACATCAATCAGTTTGTAGATGAGATAACTAACTACAAAACTGTAGACTACTGTTACTCCCACAGCAGCAGCTTGTATAAGAAACTGCTTTGGATTGCCGAAGAAAAGACCATCCGCGCCGGCAGGGTTTATAGCTTTTGATGCAAACAGACCGGTGGCAAGCGCACCCCATATTCCGCCCACGCAATGGACACCAAACACGTCGAGCGCATCATCGTAACCGAACCGCGGTTTCACCAGGGCAACCGCCATGTAGCAGAAGATGCTGACAAGGATACCTATGATGATTGCGGACAAAGCGCTTACAAATCCTGCGGCCGGAGTAATAGCTACAAGACCCGCTACCGCCCCGGTTGCTGTCCCGAGCATTGTCGGCTTGTCATTAAAAATCCAGTCAATAAGGGCCCAGGTAAGCCCGGCAGCCGCAGCAGCCGTATTAGTCACAACAAAGGCATTCACTGCAATGCCGTTTGCCCCAAGGGAGCTACCCGCGTTAAAGCCGAACCAGCCGAACCAGAGAAGTGCAGTGCCCAGAATTGTGAACGGCAGATTGTGCGGAAGGATCGGTTTATGTCCGCCGTTTCTCTTGCCGATAAAAATCGCCGTCATGAGTGCCGCGATTCCGGCGTTAATATGAACGACTGTCCCACCTGCAAAGTCGAGGGCCCCGAGTTCCCGTATCCAACCTCCGATACCCCATACCCAGTGACATACCGGATCGTACACGAACGTGGTCCACAACAGCATAAAGATAATGAAGGCGGAGAACTTCATCCGTTCGGCAAACGCACCTATTATAAGTGCAGGAGTAATGATCGCAAACATCATCTGAAAGGCCATGAAGAGTTGATGGGGAATTGTAGCGGCGTAATCCTTGTAAGGCTCAAGACCGACACCCGAGAGGCCGAACCACGAAAGGTTACCCCAGAATCCCTTCCCGGGCGCAAATGAAAGACTGTATCCAAACATTACCCATTGAATACTGATAAGACAAAGTATAGTAAAACATTGCATGAGAACACCAAGCACATTTTTCCGGCCGACCATCCCGCCATAAAAGAAGGCTAATCCAGGGGTCATGAGCAGAACGAGCGCGGTCGACACGAGCAACCAGGCCGTGTCGCCGGTGTC
>CAYYLU010000045.1:16128-18789 GCA_964472475.1 uncultured Syntrophus sp.
CTTTTTCGCATTCTTTTTCTCTCTGACTGCGTTCTTTATGCTTTATCCTACTCTCCCGCTTTTTCTCGCGGCATCGGGTTCCAGCGACAGAGAGATAGGTGTCCTCATCGGTGTGTTGGGGGTTTCATCGCTAATATCGCGATTTCTCGTAGGCGGAGTTTTGACGAGGTACTCTTCAAAAACCGTCATGGTGGCCGGCGCTCTGTTGTTTATTCTTACCTTACTTGGTTCCATCATCATACCTCCCTTCTGGCCTTTCTTTTGGTTAAGGTTTTTTCAGGGAATTGCCTACGCGTGCCTCAGTACGGCGGCAGTTGCCTGTGCAATCAGTATTATTCCTCTGAGACATCGAGCGCAGGGACTTGGCTATTTTCTGCTGGCTCCGAGCTTCGGTCTCTCTGTAGGTCCTTCTTTCGGTATGTTTCTGGTGAATCATTTCGGCTACAATATTCTCTTCCTCGCGTGTGCATTCTTCTCGGCGTGCTCCATCATCTTCTCCTACAGAATACAGCAACAGAAGGCACAAAAACCCGAACAACAGTCATCAACTCTCCCCAATACGTTTGTTGAATTTAAGATCATTGTGCCTGCAGTAGTCAATGCGTTGCAGTTTTTTATATGGGGGGCTTTCGTGGCGTTCTTTCCTCTTTATGCGGTTCAGTGCGGAGTTGAAAATCCGGGTTATTTCTTTACAGCAAACGCGGCGATGCTTATCGCAGGCAGAATCATGGGGGGGAAGATGTTGGCTACCCGCAGGAAAGACAGAATTATCATCACATTTCTATCCAGCGCGGCAGCAGTGATGATCATTCAGTCGTTTTCTGCAACACTTTCTCTTTTTATCTTTGTAGGAGCGCTCTGGGGATTCGGAGCTGCATACCTTACACCGACGCTCTTTGCATACTCATTCGATTATGCGGGTTCGTCAAGCGGTCCCGCGGTGGGAACCTACCAGGCCTTGCAGGACCTTGGGATGACTCTTGGGCCCATGGTTATGGGACTTATTATACCTTTTACCGGGTATCGCCTGATGTTTCTCTGTCTGGCGGCAATAGGGATCCTTGACTTAATCTATTTCGTATTTTTTGTGCGGAAAAGAAAGACAATATATCTGAAGGAGACAGCTGATGCGTGATGTCCTGCTTCTGATACCTGCCTCAAACGACTCATATCCCCACATCAATAGGCAAATCATTCGCCGCATACAGAACGTGGCCCCCAACGTGAAAGTGAGGGATGCGTCGTCATTCCTAAAAGCAGGACTCACCGATAACGCCCATGAACGGGAGCGATTGGACAAGATGCTGGCCGCTGCCGAGGTTATCTTTGCCTTCGGATTGTTTCTACCAAAAGATCTCCTACGGCGGGCACCGAAACTCAAGTGGTTACAATTAATGTCTGCCGGTGCGGACCGACTCAGAGACACAGAAATCTGGCGGGCCAAAGTAATAGTAACCGGAGTCAGCGGCATTCATGCAATAGCCATCAGCGAGTTCGTTTTTTCGTTTATGCTTGCGTTTGCGAAAGGACTAAATTACTGCTTCGAGATGAAGCGGCACCATGAATGGCAGCGGTACACGCCCGGCCCTCTGCGGAACAGGACCGTAGGTATTGTGGGGCTGGGGCACATCGGCAGGGAGGTAGCACGCCTATCGAAATCGTTCGGGATGCGGGTACTTGCAACAAGAAGATCGGCAAAAAACGAAGGCAAGGCGGCACACGTAGACCTGCTGTTGCCTCCCGGGCGCTTGCAAGAGATGCTGTCCAGAAGTGATTACGTGGTATTGACAGTACCCCTGACTTCCGAAACCCACCATCTCATCGGCCAAAACGAATTCAAAGCCATGAAGAAGGGCTCATATCTTATCAATGTGGCAAGGGGCGGCCTCATAGATGAGCGAAGGCTGATACGCGCTCTTCAAGATAAAATGATAGCAGGAGCAGCGCTTGACGTCACTTCAGTAGAACCCCTCCCGAAAGATAGCCCCCTCTGGGAAATGAACAATGTCATACTCAGCCCGCATGTCTCCGGAAACATGGATGACTATATGGATCGGGCGACAGAGATCTTCTGTGACAATCTGGACCGGTACATCAACGGTAAAAAGTTGCGGAACGTTATAGACAGAAGGAAAGGCTATTGAACATAATCGTGCTTTGCTACTTGTAGTCTCCTCTATTTTTGTCCGTGGAATTCAGCAGGACAGATAACCGCCGCGGGATTCCCGCCTCTTCATAAAGGAAGGGCGGCGAGACAGATCAATGCATCATCGGCCGTCCCACAATTAGAGTCGTCAATGTTCCTACGAGAACCGAGACAATGATGGTCACAACCATTATCACTACAAAATATCCTATCAGCTTCTCCTTCGGCGTTTCCATCAGCACCGGCAGGCCGATGTAAAAAAGATAAAGTCCGTAAAGCGATGCCAGGACGACAAGGACCGACAGCATGGGAAAAATTCCGAGAATCCCGGCTATCCAAGCCGGAGTAAATGAATAGACGGCTACTTTACATGCTGCAACCAAATCCTTCTTAGAATCGAAGCTCGGCGCCAGGGCATCGATGATGAAAGCGACTATGTAGACTGCAACAAGACTGAGCACGTACTGCAGAATCGCCTGTACTAAAGCACTGCCGAGAGACAGACGATAACTCAC
>CAYYLU010000046.1:0-16881 GCA_964472475.1 uncultured Syntrophus sp.
AAGTCCCTAAGAAAACTGAATTCCGGATCGAGTCCGGAATGACGACACAGGCGGAAAGTCTGTGCGTTTATTTTTGCAAGTTGATACTAGTACATGCAAGAAATCCGTAAACAAATTTTTACATTTCAGTTTTTAATTCCTATCTTTAACCTTTAACCTTGAACCTGATCTTTAGAGTTTTCACGCCCACACCCCCCTACACCCCTCACTCCCTCACACCCTTTTTTTTCACGCGAGCGTGAACGTTGCAATCGCCGCTGATGTTATGATATGTTTCACGATACACAGATGGCGGTATCTCAATGAATGAATTTGAACAAAGGCCCTGGGGATTTTACGAAGTCCTGCTGGACGAAGAGGACCATAAGGTAAAAAGGATTACGGTCGAGCCTGGTCACAGATTGAGCCTTCAAAGGCATCAACACCGTAGTGAGCACTGGTGTGTGGTGAGCGGCGAATGCCTGGTGACTGTGGAATCGGAGGAAAGACAGCTGTTTTCGGGGGAGGCAGTCGACATCCCGCAGGGCTCGCTTCACCGTATCGCAAACAACGGAAAAGATAGGGTTGTGTATATTGAAATCCAGTTGGGAGACTATTTCGGAGAAGATGACATAGAACGCGTGGATGATGATTACGGCAGGGTTTCACCGTCGAAATAGTGAAAAAATTTTGTTGCATATTATGTTAGAGAGGTTTATAAACTACGTCAAGATGACAATCGGCGCTATCGCCGTACATTTTAATTTCTAAGGAGGGGTAGGTATGACAAAAGCTGAATTGATAGGTAAGATGGCTTCAGGGGCAAAAATATCGAAGGCTTCAGCAGGAAAGGCTTTGGAAGCCTTTCTTGAAGGTGTACGCATTGCCCTTAAAAAGGATGACAGAGTGACGCTTGTCGGATTTGGCACCTTTGCTGTGTCCAAGAGAAAGGCAAGAAAAGGCAGAAACCCGAGGACAGGCAAAGAAATAAAGATACCTGCTCGCAAAGTACCGAAATTTACCGCAGGAAAAGCCCTCAAAGACTCGATCTAGTTTCTTAGCGAATATAAAGAAGAACCCGAGAGACCCGGATGATTTCCGGGTCTTTTTGTTAAATGATATTCTTTGTCTTCAGGAACACTTTTGATATTAAATCCCCGGTGTTCTTGATATTGCCCGTGTAGAGATTGTGCAACAATATTCTGTTGTCGCTGTTCCCCATAGAAATATAGAGCTTGACCGTGTTGCCCGAAATGATGGTATGAATACCCACTGGCATGTGACACCCGCCGCCTATCCGAGCCAGTAGATCCCGCTCAATAGTGATTTCGTGAAAAGTCTGCGGGTGATTAATTGCCGCTACAAATCCGGTGAAGTCTTTCTCATCCCGGACCTCGACTCCGATCGCTCCCTGCCCGCATGCCGGTATCATTACATTTGCCGGAATGACCTGCCTGACGTATTTCTCAAATCCAAGTCTCTTGACACCGGCAAACGCAAGAATGATCCCGTCAAGACGTTCCGTTTTAATTTTCTTGATGCGTGTCTCAACATTCCCTCGAATAGGGATTACTGCCAGACGGCTATTCTGGCGAAGCAGCTGTGCTCTTCTTCTGAGACTTCCGGTGCCGATTCTTCCTCCATCAGGTACGGCAGCCACACTGTCATAAGAAAATGAGACAAACGCATCACGTGCATCTTCCCTTTTCAGCACAGCTCCAAGCACCAGGCCCTTTTCCAATTCTCCGGGGAGATCTTTTACGCTGTGCACCGCCAGGTCGATCGTGCCTGCCAGCAGTTCCTGTTCTATTTCTTTTACAAAAAGACCTTTTCCGCCTATTGTGTTGAGGGGCTTGTGACGTATCCTGTCGCCCTTTGTCTTCACTGTTCTGATAACAAATTCATGTTCTGGATAGGATTCCTGCAGTGTCTTGATAACAATGCCGGTCTGCTGAAGGGCAAGTCTACTGTCCCTTGTCCCTACTATGATGCGTTTCTTCATTTCGTTCCCCTAAATGGAAGTATCTGCGGTAGATATCCAGCAAGGTCGCGTCCCCATTTTCCTTAATCAAGGCAATATGAGAGTGAACCAGCTTATTTGTGATTGTCCTGGTGAGCGCCTCGATCGCCTCTATGGTAGATTCATCGACGACCCCGATTTTTCTTAACGTCTTTTCAAGTTCACGGGAGCGCATGTTTTCTGCTCTGGCGACTATGTGCTGAATGAGAGGGTTCATGCTGAGTTCCTCCAGATCAATGGAGAATTTCCTTACTTCCTGTTCGATTATGTCTTTGGCCCTCTGTGATTCCTTTACTCTCTTGCTTAAGTTCTTTGTGGAAAGGTCTTTCAGATCATCGATATTGAACAGGTGGACACCGCCTATTTCAGTGACATTCTGATCGATGTCGCGCGGAACGGCAATGTCGATCAGGAGGAGCGGCCGGTCGCATCGTTTCGCCATAATATCGTTGAGAACGGCTTTGTCGATGATAGGGCGTTCCGAACCGGTAGAAGTAAGTACCATGTCCACTGTTGCAAGAAGTTCAGGAACTTCCTCCAGCTTGTAGGCGGTACCTGATGTCTCTTTGGCCAGTTGCTGCGCCTTCGGGAATGTACGATTCGCTATGCAGATGTCCGTTATCCCGTCTTTGCGGAAATATCTCAGGGCGTTCCTGCACATAGTGCCGGCGCCTATCACAAGTATTTTCTTCTTCTGCAGGTTTGTAAAAATGTGTTTTGCGAGTTCAATGGCCATTGAACTGATGGATAGCGGGCGACGCCCTATGCGTGTGTCCGTGCGCGACTTTTTTGCCACATGGAATGCCCGATGAAAAATCTTGTTGAGAAAGAAGCCGGTAGCTTTGCAGCTGACGGCCATTCTATAGGCACCTTTGACCTGGCCAAGAATTTCTGCTTCTCCTATTACCAGCGAATCAAGACCGGAGGCAACCAGGAACAAGTGCCTGCAGGCATCCTCATCGTGTATCACATATGTGTAGTCGTCCAACCAGGACCGGCTGACGCCCAGAGCCTCCGACAGAAGGTCTTTTACTTTCAGAACGGAAGCTTCTGAATGCGCAGGGTAAAAGTATACTTCGGTTCTGTTGCAGGTAGAAAGAATCAGGCTCTCGTTTATGCCAAGGCCTTTGATCCTGTTTAACATGTCAGGAATTGCCGGTTCAGGGATAAACAAGCGCTCCCTGATATTCACCGGGGCGGTGTTATGATTCAAACCGATCAGAGTAAGGAAAGCGCTGTTCATGTGCGAGTAGAGACGGCTTTCCGATTTTGCTTCACCATCTTGAGCAACGGCCCGACTCCCTTTGCAACGATTTCCTGAGCCGTCATTCGGGCAATCTTCTTCATTATACGTTCTCTTTCGGATTTATTTTGCGTAGCTTTCAGAACATGTCCTCTAACCTGTGACAGAATACGAACGTAGTCAAGATAATCATCTGTCAACAGAGTCTCCAACTTTTCCCGCAGTTGTTTGGATGCAAACGGCAGCCGGGCGGATGTCGAAATCGCAATTATGATGTCATCTTTCCGAACAATCGAAGGAACAATAAAGTCGCATAATCGCGGATCATCGGCGACGTTGACCGGGATTTTTCTCAGGGCAGCGCTCCTCTTTACTTCCTTGTTGACCCGGGTGTTATTTGTGCACGTGAAAACAAGCGCCGCGTCGGTGACATCTTTCTGTGTGCACGTCCGTTTAATGAATGTAACCTTTTTCAAACGGGCGAGCTCCTGCAGGGATTTTGTTGCCCTTGGGCTGATGACGGTTACGTTCGCTCCGCTTTCGAGGAGCATTGCGACTTTTCGCTCGGCCACTTTGCCGCCGCCAATGACCAGGCACTGCTTATCCGTAATATCGAGGAACAGCGGATAATAGGTTCGCTTACCTGATTTCGAAGGTGCTGAATTCACCGGTATATCCTTCCCACTCTTTTTCGACTGCACTCACACGGGCTCCGGCAGGCCCTTTTTTACACCATAGTGACAACCTATTGATGTCTTCTTCCGTGCCTTCGCAGAGAATTTCGACACTTCCGTCACTCTTGTTGCGAACCCATCCCGTGAGGTGATATTCTTCGGCCATCTTCAGTGTGTTATACCGGTAGTAGACGCCTTGAACGATTCCTTTTACCGAAAGATGTGCTCTCTTGTTCACGTGATATTCTTCCTAAAGTGTTAACAGTATCTATTCGACATGGTTGACAATTGTCGTTGATAATCATAAAGTCTGTATGATAGTTTTTAGCACAAATTTTCCATAAAATCAAAACCGTATACACCATGGAGGGCTTATGTATAGGGTTGGGTTAGACATCGGCTCGGTAAGTGTGAATCTGGCTGTCATGGATGAGGGTGGAAAGCTTGTAAGAACTGAATACCAACGCCATAAAGGCAGACCGTTCGAAGTATCCCGTGACATTATACGGGAGTACCTTGAAAATGGCGGCATCGAGTTCATTTCAACAACGGGAACCGGAGCAGCGCTATTCTCATCGCTTGTCGGGGCATCCTGTGTCAATGAAATCGTCGCTATCACAAAAGGCTTCAGTACCGTCTTTCCGCACGCGGGAAGTGCCATAGATATTGGTGGCGAAGATTCAAAGTTGATAATTTTCGAGTCCACCGCGAGTAACGGAAACTTGCGTGTAAAAGATTTCTCGATGAATGCACTTTGTGCAGCGGGCACAGGGTCTTTTCTCGACCAGCAGGCTTCACGGCTTTGTTTCAGCATCGAGGAATTCAGTGAAGTCGCTCTGAAATCAACACGTCCGCCACGAATAGCGGGTCGTTGCACGGTGTTTGCGAAATCGGATATGATCCACCTTCAGCAGGTAGCAACGCCGGATTATGAGATCGTCGCAGGCCTGTGCTATGCACTTGCGAGGAATTTCAAGGGAAACATTGCAAAAGGGAAAGACATACGCACACCGGTCGCGTTCATCGGCGGTGTAGCCGCGAACGCGGGCATGCGTAAAGCGTTGAAAGATGTGTTCGGATTGAAGGACGATGAATTTGTTGTGCCGGAGCACTTTACCTCGGCAGGGGCAATTGGTGCCGTGTACGCGGTTTTGGAACAGCCCTCTCTTAAACAGGATTTCAAGGGTCTTCAAGATCTTGAGGAGTATCTTTCAGAGGAAAAACTGAGACCTGCTCTGGAGCCGCTGACCATCTCGGAGAAGAACCTCAGGGTTGCCTACGATCTCCGGTCAATTCAGGAAAAGACCAGGGTGTATCTTGGCGTTGATGTGGGCTCCATCAGTACAAACCTTGTTGTGATCGATGAACAGAAACGGGTCATAGCCAAACGTTACCTGATGACGGAAGGAAGGCCCCTTGAAGCCGTGAAGAGAGGATTATCCGAAATAGGAGAGGAAGTCGGCTCGCTGGTAGAAATCGTCGGAGCGGGTACTACTGGTTCCGGAAGGTATCTCACGGCGGATTTTATCGGTGCGGACATAGTAAGAAATGAAATTACGGCCCAGGCCGAGGCTGCAATTGACATAGATGAAACGGTGGATACTATCTTCGAGATAGGTGGACAGGATTCAAAATACATCAGTGTAGATAACGGTGTGATAATCGATTTTGAGATGAACAAGGCATGTGCCGCCGGCACCGGTTCCTTTCTTGAAGAACAGGCGGAGCGACTCGGGATATCAATCAAGGGTGAGTTCGGCCAGATGGCATTGTCGTCAAAGAAACCGGTCAAGATGGGTGAGCGGTGCACGGTATTCATTGAGTCAGATGTAGTCCATCACCAGCAGAAAGGGGCGCCAACGGAGGATATAGTCAGCGGTTTGGCATACTCTATCGTCCAGAACTACCTTAATAAAGTAGTGGGCGACAGAAGAGTAGGTAAGAGGATCTTCTTTCAGGGTGGAACGGCATTTAACAAGGGTGTGGTGGCTGCGTTTGAAAAGGTGCTCGGCAGGCAGATTGAAGTGCCGCCACACCACGATGTGACAGGCGCTATCGGTGTTGCCATACTTGCCATGAAAGAGAGGAATTGGGAAAAGAGTTCGTTCAAGGGTTTTGACCTGAGTAAACGGCACTACGATATTGATACGTTCGAATGCAAGGGATGCGAGAACCTCTGCGAAATACATCGTGTGACCGTTGAGAACGAATCCCCGCTCTACTACGGCAGCAGGTGTGAGAAGTATGACGTCGTCCGCAAAGTCGAAAAGAAGCAGATTCAGGATCTCTTCAAAGAGAGGGAAAGGCTGCTTGAAACCATTTATGATAAGTCCGCAGAAGGGATAAAGATCGGAATACCGAAATTCCTGCACATGCACGAACTTGCGCCTTTTTGGAGAAGTCTCTTTACAGAACTTGGCTTTCAGGTGGTGTTTTCAGATGCCACAAACAAGAAGACAGTGCGAAATGGAGTAGAGAACATCATCGTTGAAACCTGTTTTCCGGTCAAACTCGCACATGGACACGTGCTGAACCTGATTGAACGGGGAATACGCGATATTTTTATCCCGAGCATTATCGACCTGAAAAAGCCGACAGAAGGCTCTGGTAATACGTTTGCATGCCCCTATGCGCAGTCTCTTCCGTATACCATCAAAGCATCTATCGATTTTGAGAAGATGGATACACGTGTTTATGCGCCCGTCGTGCGTTTTGGCGAGGGAAATCAGGCTGTGCTCGAACAGCTAACACGATATTTCAAAAGGTTCAAGATCTCCAAAAAACGTGTTCAGGACGCCTTTAGCGCGGCGGCCGGAGTACAGGAAGATTTTTACAGGACGTGCAGACAAATGGGTTCCGATTTCCTGTCGTCAGTAGGGAAGAATGAGAAGATAATGGTCATTATAGGAAGGCCCTACAACAGCGCCGACGCGGGAGCCAATCTGAATATCCATAAAAAACTGATGGATCTCGGTGTCTATCCCATACCTATGGATATGCTGCCGCTGGAGATGATTTCCGGTCCGGAAGACGATCTTGAACATATGTATTGGGGCTATGGACAAAAAATACTGAGGACCGCGAAATATATCCGGTCTCACAAAAACATGTATGGCATTTATCTTACAAGTTTCGGTTGCGGCCCGGACTCGTTCATTTCCCACTTTTTCAAGAAGACTATGGGTGATAAGCCGTATCTTCAACTCGAAATTGACGAACACAGCGCCGACGCCGGTATGATCACACGGCTCGAAGCATTTATCGACAGTATTAAAAATGCGAAACCGGAGCATGAAACCCCGGTACATCGGACGGCAACATTCCATTCCAACGGCAACCACAGAAAGATGTATCTGCCGTATATGTCCGATCATGCAATTGTACTTTCGAGTGCCTTCAAGGCGTGCGGTATCGATGCTGAGATTATGCCCGAGTCGGAAGAGGCCACAGTTGTTACCGGGCGCAAATTCACGACCGGAAAAGAGTGTTATCCCTGTATCCTGACAACCGGTGACATGTTGCGAACGGCAAGAAGCAAAGGGTTTGACCCGGACAGAAGTGCCTTTTTTATGCCGTCAGGCGACGGACCGTGCAGGTTTGGACAGTATAACAGGTTTCACCGAATGGTTCTTAATGAAGCGGGATTTGAGAATGTACCCATCTATTCTCCGAACCAAAACCATCGTTTCTACCAGGAACTCAACATACTAGGTGGCAAGTTTTCACGATTAGGGTGGCGGGCTGTTGTGGCTGCGGATCTGCTTACCAAAATGCTGCATGAATTCCGTGCAAATGAGATGAGGAAAGGCGAAGCGGACCATGTGTATAAAGAGGCACTGCAGTCTGTGTGCCGATGCATAGAAGAGGGCGGAAAGGGCATCGTTTCTGTGCTGACAACCGCCAGAGACAGGTTTCTCAGGATTGAGAGAGACCAGGTCGAAAAACCGTTGATTGGAATTGTCGGAGAGATATACATCCGTTCGAACAGATTCAGCAACAATGATCTTGTCCGGAGAGTAGAAGAGCAGGGCGGGGCGGTATGGCTGGCGCCGATCAGCGAATGGATCTCCTATGTAAATTATACGGGCAAGCGAAATAGCAAGGGGAAGGATACGCTTCTTGGCCGTTTACGACTTCAGCTCACCGATCATATCCAACACAAAGATGAGAAAATGCTTGAAGCACTATTTGTGCCCCACCTGCGATACGGCAGCGAACCTCATGTTGAAAGCATTCTTCAGAAAGCGGCACCATATATTCACGATAGTTTTGAAGGTGAGGCAATTTTGAGTGTGGGGAAGACCGTTGATTTTGCTCATAAGGGAGTATCTGGTATAATAAACGCGATGCCTTTCACCTGTATGCCGGGTACCATATCAAGCGCCATCATGAGGCTCATTCAAAAGGACTATGATATTCCTGTTATGAATGTCGCGTATGACGGGCAGGGCGCAACAAACGTACTAACCAGGCTTGAAGCATTCATGTATCAGGTGAAGGACCAGTTTCAGAGCAGGCAAAAGCGTGGCTAGCCCGGCACTGGAAATTTTTCTTATTATTCTGTTGATCATTCTGAACGGGATCTTCTCAGCAGGAGAGACTTCCATCATCTCGCTGCGTAAGAGCAAGATAAAAACTCTCTTACGTGAGCGAAAAGATTCCAGGATTGAACGATTGATGCATATGAAAGAGAATCCGGAAGGATTTCTTTCGTCCGTCCAGATCGGAATTACACTCTTTGGTACTCTTGCCTCCGCCGTCGCAGGTACACTCGCGATCCAATACCTTACACCTGTGCTGGCACGGATTACGTACCTCAGGGCTGTTGCTGAGAGCCTATCCGTCGGCATAGTTGTTGTTGTCCTCACGTACCTTTTTCTTGTGTTCGGTGAATTACTTCCAAAATACATAGGTCTGAGCAATAAAGAGAGAGTGGCTCTCGGGATTGTCCCGCTTTTTGATTTGGTCTCAAGAGTCTTTTTTTTCCCGGTAAGCATTCTTACGGCAACAACAAAGGTTTTTCTGAAAGGGTTCAATCTTAAGCACAGAGAGGAACACATTGGCGAAGGTGAGATAAAGATATTGCTCGAGGAAGGCAGAAGGACAGGCACATTTGATCGTACGGAAGAAGAACTCATACACGGAGTTTTCCAATTTGCCGACAGATCGGTCAAAGAGATTATGGTTCCGAAACCAAACGTGTACGCGATAGATATCGAGGACAATAAAGATAAAGTGCTCGACTATATAATAGAGAACGAATTTTCCAGGTATCCTGTTTACAAAGACAGTTTTGATAATATTGTCGGAACGGTTTACCACAAGGACATCACAAAACACATATGGCGCGAAAGAGAATCATTTAAACTCGAAAAGATACTGAAGAAACCGTTTTTTGTTCCGGAAACGATGGAGATCAGCATCCTTCTGAAGGAGATGCAGCGCACACATCAGCACCTCGCTGTCGTCATAGATGAGTATGGCACCACAGTGGGTATCGTGACGCTCGAAGATATAATGGAGGAGATCTTCGGAGAGATTATGGATGAGACCGACACAGAGGATAGCATACAGCGATTACGTGACGGTTCATATATTGTTGATTCTTCGTATTCCATCCGTGATTTGAATGAAAAACTCAAGATTGATATCCCGGAATCCGCTGACTACGAAACCCTTGGCGGGTTTATACTTGCGCAGCTTCAGGGCATGCCGAAAGGCGGAGAAATTATCTTTCAGGGGTCCAATAAATTCACGATTGTCGGTATTTCGGGAAGAAGAATAACAAAGGTAAAATTCGAGAGAAAACCTTAGATTCGGTTCAATGTTCAACGTTCCAAGTTCGATGTTAGAAATACCTGAAATTCGGAAATTGTAACAGCGGTTCAATGTTTAATGCTAGAGAAAAATCTAAGAAATTATTGAAAAAACTCTTGACCTTTTAATTCTTGTCTTCTATCTTTGCCCTTTGCCCTTTGCCCTTTGACCTTTGACCTTGGACCCGTCTCATCAGAACGTTACAGTTGTTTTCGGACGTGATGAAAGAGACTGAATCCTCGAGCGCTCAGCTTCAAGACCCTGTTTTCCCATGAGCGCTTTTGTGTAAATTTTTCCCTGTTCAACGCCCGGCTGATCGAACGCGTTCACCTGCAGCAAATCTCCGAGATACACTATCGTCATTTCAAACAATGAAAACAGGGCGCCGAGCGTAAACGGCGTTATTTCGTCAATCAGAAATGTAAGGTTTGGCGAACCGGCTTCTGTGAGTGAAAGCCTTGTGGCATTAAACTCCGCGCGAAAAAGGTCATTCAAATCTTTGTCTGCATAAAACGCTATATCCTCGACATACGGAAAACTGTTCGGGATCCTTCTCTTGGCGGTTGCCGAATAGAAGAGCATGACACATTTATCCCTGGGACCCTGCACATAAAGCTGCAGTTGTGAATGCTGATCCGTGACGCCGATTGATTTCGTGGGCGTAATCCCTTTTCCCTCTTTGCCGAGGCTCTCACCCTCAAGCTGACGAAACCAGTCTGCAAACGCGGACAGGCGTTCGCAGTAGGGCATTAACACGTTTATATTCTTACCATTGATGTACATTCCGTACAAGACCGCCGCAAGGACGGACGCCATATTCTGTGTGCCCCTTTGCTCCGACACGTGAGACAGCATTGCCTGTGCGCCATCAAGGATCTGGTCGACCGGGATGTTCATTAGTAAGGATGGAAAAATGCCTACCGGTGTGAGCACGGAAAACCGTCCTCCGACTCCGTCGGGAACTGTGAGAGTGGTGTAGCCCTCCTCACGTGCAATCGTGTTTAATATTCCTTTTTCTTTGTCAGTGATGAGAATGATCCTGCTGTTGGCGTGAGGTGAGCCCATCATGAGTTCTTTGAAGATCATGAATTGAGAGATCGTCTCCGGAGTCTCTCCTGATTTGCTGATGACTAACAGAAGTGTATCGGCGAGCTCGGGCCGTATAATCTCGATAATGGCGTTGATCTTATCGGGATCTATATTATCGACGACAAAGTATCTTGGAATATCTCCACGGAATGAGCGGTCCAGATTATGAAAAGGACGAAGAAGTGCCTCAAATATTGTTTGTGCACCAAGCGCCGAGCCTCCGATTCCAAGGAGCACGACATTCTTGATACCCTTTTGACGCGCGGCGACAGCCAGCTCATTCATCTCGGAAAACTGGAACTTTGTCTCTGGAAGACGCATGAAAGGGAACGGGGTCGCCGTGACCCTGTCTTTATAATCGTCGATGCGAGACAGGATCTCGTTCAGCTGATCACGGCCGAGTCCCTGATCACCGATGTGTTCCGAAAGCATATTGCTGACATCAAGCGAAATTGGCATCAAGATCTCCTATAAAAGTGCAGTGATACATTCCGTTTCCGTAAAGACGATTTTACGAGTGTTTTTCTTCGAAAACACCCATGTTCCTGAATTTTTGATATCTGTTCTGTTTCAATTCGTCTGCTGACAATTTCTGCAGTTCCTTCAAGTGTTTATCAAGAACCTTCCCGGTGTTCACAAAGGTCTGTTTCCAATCCCTGTGAGCCCCACCGAACGGTTCCTGGATGATTTCATCTACGACCCCGAGCTTCAACAGATCATGCGATATGAGTTTCAAAGCGTCAGCCGCCAGTGAAGGGCCCTTCGGGTCGTTTCTCCAAAGGATTGCAGCACAGCCTTCCGGTGATATAACGGCATAGTTTGCATTTTCCAGCATGAGAATTTTATTGCCGACACCAATGGCTAATGCGCCTCCGCTGCCACCTTCTCCAATGACCATCGAAATAACCGGCACACCGAGAGAAAACATCAGGTAAATACTTGAAGCGATTGCCTCAGCCTGCCCCCTCTCCTCGGCGCCTATACCCGGATACGCACCGGCTGTATCAATGAATGTGATAATGGGTTTTCCCCACCTGCTTGCCATCTCCATGACGCGCATTGCCTTTCTATAACCGTCCGGGTTTGCCATGCCGAAATTCCGGAAAGCCATTTCTCTTACGTCTTTGCCTTTCTGATGACCTACGACAGCGACGCTGGTTCCGTTGAATTTCGCGAAACCCGCTATGATAGCTGCATCGTCCCTGAATTTCCTGTCACCATGAAGCTCAACGAAATCGGTAAACAGGTTGTGGACATAGTCCAGAGTATGCGGTCTGTTTAGATGTCTCGAAAGCTGCAGCCTCTTCCAGTTTGTGAGATCTCCGTATATTTCCTTCTCGACTTTTGCAATCCTTTTTGTGAGATACTCAGTTTCCTTTGCGTAGTGTGGATCACGCACATCATAGAAACGCTCAATCTCGTGCACTCTTCTTTCAAGCGATTCGAGTTTCTTCTCGAAATCAAGATAATGTCTCATCTATCACCTCTACATCAACGCCATTCGCAAAATACTTGAATAGCACGTCTCTTTTCTTATGATCAATCTTCACATTCGGTAACTTCAGGGATTGTTTTTCTCCGTTTAGTTGAAATTCGAGGAGTACCCCTGAATTCCCCCGTATACTGTTGAGAACGTCCCGTAACTTCTTCAGATCATCTTTTATAAATGACTCACAGCTCATCCTGATTCTCACGCTCTTTCCGAATTCCCGGGTCAGGGTGTCCAGGAGCGCCACGTTTTTTGCCTTTATTTTTGGGCTGCCATCTTCCGTTTTTTCCAGACTGCCCGATATCACGAGCGGTTTACCACTTTTTATTGTTGTGAACTCCTTCGAAAACAGATCCGGGAATACGATGACTTCAACTATGCCTTTGGTGTCCTCGAGTGACAGGTATGCCATTCTGTCGCCGCGTTTGGTAGTGATTTCTTTGATTGTGCTCACGATTCCCACGACAGAGACATCTTCGAGTGCTTCGCTTTCCTTAAGATTCTGACTGTCATAGCGTGTGATTTGTCGGATTATGTCTTCGTATGGCTTGAGTGGGTGTTTGCTGAAGTAGAACCCAAGTGACTCTTTTTCGCCGTTCAGGATTTCTTCATGCGAGAGCTCTTCCATGTCCGGTATGTCAAAAGAGACGGAGGTTTCAATTGCCGCACCGAACATGTCCATCTGCAATGTCCCGTTCTTGTTTTCCTTCTTTCCGAGCTTATCTGATTTTTCACGGATCAGGTGGAATATTTGTGAACGTTTCAGACCGAGCGAATCGAAGCAGCCTCCCTTGGCAAGACTTTCAAGCACCTTCTTGTTGGATTTTCGCGAATCAACGGTATTCATGAAATGGGCAAATGAATTGAATTCGCCGATTTCGCCTCTTACCTGGAGGATATTATCTATGGACGCATCACCCACATTCTTGATACCGGAAAGTCCAAAACGTATCTTGTTGTCAACTATGGTGAATTCCTTTGCGCTCTTGTTGACATCCGGGGGGAGGATCTCTATGCCTGACTCGCGGCATTCGGTTATATACTTTATCATCTTGTCCGTGTCGTTCACTTCATTCGTGAGCATGGCGGCAAAATAGTGGACCGGATAGTGGGCCTTAAGATACGCGGTCTGATAGGAAATCAGGCCGTAGGCGGTGCTGTGTGATTTATTGAAACCATATTCGCCGAATTGCACGATGACATCATAGATCTTTTCTGCAACAGGGCGCGGCACAGCGTTTACCGTAGCGCCTTCGATGAACTGCGTACGGTATTTCGCGAGCTCCTCGGGGATCTTCTTACTCATCGCTTTGCGGAGGATATCCGCATCCTTCAACGAAAAGTTGGCAAGGACCATTGCGATGCGCATAATCTGTTCCTGGTATATGATGACGCCGTACGTATCCTTCAGTATGCCTTCCAGCAATGGTGTTTGGTACGTCACCGTGTCCGGGTTGTTCTTGCGTTTCACGAATTCATCAACCATACCGCTGTTCAGAGGTCCCGGACGGTAAAGGGCGATAAGAGGCATGATGTCATCAAATTTGGACGGCTTCAGACGTATCAGCAGGTCTTTCATGCCACGGCTTTCGAGCTGAAACACGCCGGAGGTATCGCCGGAAGAAAGAAGCTCAAAAGTCTTCAGATCATCCAACGGTATGGCGGAGATGTCGAGATCGACACCGTCAGATTTGAGGAGCCTGATAACACTGTCGATGAGCGTGAGCGTCTCAAGACCGAGAAAATCCATCTTGATGAGCCCGATCTTCTCTATGATCTTCATGTGGTATTGGGTTACCATTTCGTCATGCTGACCACGATACAACGGCACGTATTCCGCCAGATGTTTATTGGCGATTACGATACCCGCTGCGTGTGTTGATGCATGGCGGGCGAGGCCTTCCACTACTATGGCGTTATCCAGTAACTCCTTGACCTTCTCATCGGTCTGATACAGTTCGCTGATCTGGGGCTCTTCATGTATCGCTTTCTCAATGCCCCGGTCAGTGGATACGATCAGTTTGGCTATCTTATCGACATCAGCGTACGGCATTCCCAGGGCACGCCCGACGTCCCTTACCGCAGCCTTTGATTTCATCGTTCCGAAGGTGATGATCTGGGCAACGTTGTCTTTGCCATACTTTTCGGTCACGTAACGGATTACTTCATCACGCTTGTTCCTGCAAAAGTCGACGTCAATGTCAGGCATGCTGATTCGTTCAGGATTCAGAAATCTCTCGAATGTCAAATCGTACTTTATGGGATCGATATCCGTAATTCCCAAGCTGTAAGCGATCAGGCTCCCGGCTGCCGAGCCTCGCCCGGGGCCCACTGGTATCTCATGGGTCTTCGCGTAATTGATGAAATCGGCGACAATCAAAAAGTAACCGGCAAATCCTGTCTTCTTTATGACACCTATTTCATAATCAAGCCGTTCTTTGTATCTGGTAAGCAGTCCATCGTCAAATTCCCTGTAGAGCATCTTAATGGCAGGAATACGTCTGTCGAATCCCTCTCGTGCGAGCACCTCAAAATAATCATTCAGGTCCATGCCTTCAGGGGCCTTGAACTCGGGGAAATGGTATGTATTTGTGTCAATGCTCAGGTCACACCTTTCGGCCACCAGGATCGTATTTGAAAGTGCCTCCGGATAATTCGAAAATGCAGAATAGATCTCGTCCGGTGACTTGAAGTAAAAGTGGTCGCTCGAAAACCGCAGCCGGTCCTTATCATTCATTGTCTTCCCTGTCTGAATACACAGCAGGAGTTCGTGCGCCTTGGCCTCTTCTCTTAGCAGGTAATGACAATCATTCGTTGCGACAATGGGCACATTGTAGTGCCGGGATAAGTCAATAAGGCCATTATTGACGGTAGTCTGTTGCGGTATGCCGTTGTCCTGCAACTCGAAATAGAGTCTGTCTCCGAACATCGAGAGATACTCATCAACGAGTTGATCGACGCGCGATCGGTCGGATTTGAGAATGGCATTCGGGATTTCACCCTTCAAACAGGCGGTAAGGCAGATGAGCCCTTCATTGTGCTTCTGAAGGATCTCCTTGTCTATGCGCGGCACGTAGTAGAAGCCTTCCGTGTGTGCCATGCTTACCAATCTGAGAAGATTTTTGTAGCCCTGATGATTCATCGCGAGAAGGACGACATGATACGCATTGTCTTCTCCCCGGACCTTCTTCTGGTCAAAACGTGAATGCGGGGCGATATACGCCTCGCAACCTATGATCGGTTTTACTCCGGCTTTCTTCGCTTCGAAATAGAAGTCGATGACGCCGAACATATTGCCGTGGTCCGTAATGGCGCACGACGGCATTCCAAACTGATTCGCAAGCTTGAACAGCCGGTCAAACCTGATTGCGCCGTCAAGCAGACTGTATTGTGTGTGTACGTGCAGGTGAACAAAATCTCTCACGAGTTTTTATTCCCATTCAATGGTGCTTGGCGGTTTTGACGAGATATCATAGACTACCCTGTTGACCCCGGGTACCTCGTTGATGATTCTCCGTGCGACAATATCCAGAGTATCATATGGGATACGTGCCCAATCGGCCGTCATTGCATCCTCGCTTTCTACGATACGCAGCGCGATCACGTTCGCGTATGTTCTCTCATCTCCCATGACACCTACCGTCTTGACAGGAATAAGGATCGCGAAGGACTGCCAGATGTGCTTGAATTGCGGATTCCGTTCGACTTCATCGCGAATAATCTTGTCCGCGTCCTGGAGGATTAATACCCGTTCCTTCGTAACATCGCCGATTATTCTGATTGCGAGCCCTGGACCGGGAAAAGGTTGGCGCTGAACAATTCTGTCAGGTAAGCCAAGAGCCGTGCCGACGACGCGCACCTCATCCTTAAAAAGCTCCCGCAGCGGTTCGATCAGCTTCATCTTCATCCTTTTCGGAAGTCCGCCGACATTATGATGGCTCTTGATTGTAGCTGAAGGACCTTTATGGGATATGCTTTCTATCACGTCCGGGTAGAGCGTACCCTGTGCGAGGAAGCGAACATTGCCCATCGATTTCGCTTCCTGCTCGAATATCTTTATAAAAAGCCTTCCTATTATCTTTCTCTTCTTCTCGGGGTCTCTGACCCCCTTCAAGGCCTTGAGAAATATCTCTTCGGCATCGACATACTTCAGGTTCATGTGAAGCCTGTCTTTAAAGATATCGAGCACCTCGGCGCCTTCGTCTTTCCGGAGTACTCCGTTGTTGACAAACACACACCGCAGCCGGTTGCCTATTGCCTTATGGATCAGCGCGGCTACGACTGAAGAATCAACTCCGCCGCTCAGCGCACAGACCACAGTCTCGCCGCCGGCTTCTTCACGTATTTTTTGTGTTGCGATTTCGATGAATGACTGTGGTGAGAAAAGGCCTTTGACGCCGCAGATGTTGAAAAGAAAGTTTTTAAGGATCCGTTTTCCTTTGGGTGTGTGGTGGACTTCCGGATGAAACTGTACACCATAGATATTGCGTTTCACGTCTGCTATTGCCGCGCAGGGCGAATTGTCGGAACGCGCGAGGACAACGAAACCTTTCGGCATCTTCAGTACCTT